>NZ_CAPJ01000105.1 GCF_000331775.1 Xanthomonas translucens pv. translucens DSM 18974 | reverse complement strand
GAGGCCGGCGCGCAGTGGCAGGTGTACGAAGACCTGCGCAGCGCCGACGGCGACCTGACCCTGCTCGGCCCCGGTGGTGCGCTGGTGCTGGGCAAGCGCACCGAAGCGGTCTACCCCAGCGCGCAGGCGCCGTATTTCGGCATGCAGCTGGCCGAGGTGGCGATGGCCGAGGCCGACCTGCTCGCCGACCGCCTGCTGCGCGACGGCGACCCGCGCGCCGACGAAGTGCGCGACGCTGCGCCGCCGCCGGCCTCGCAACTGGACCCCAAGGACTACAACGGGCGCCTGCCGTGGACCACCTTCGTCGGCACCCGCGAATGCGCAGACACCATGCCGGTGTATCCGGACGGCCGTACCCGCTGCTATCGCGCGCTGCACACCTTTCCCGAACTCGGCAAGGCCGAGCTGGTCGCCCGCCGCCACGAAGGCCTGATCGGCGGCTGGATGCCGGCGGTGCGCAAGGTGGTGCCGGCCGGCGAGGGCCGCTACTACGATGTGCTGCTGTTCGCCGACGTGCTCGCCACCGATCGCTTCATCGTGCAGACCTGGCACCGCAGCGCGCTGGTCGAGCACGGCCAGGTCACCAAGGTGGTGTACGGCTACAGCTATCCCGACTATCCGCCGCGGCGCGGCCCGCGCAGCGCCGAGGACTTCTACCGCGGCCTGCTCGCCTTCGCCGGCTACTGGCAGGGCCTGCTCGCCGACACCGTGCAGGCGCAACTGCCCGATGCCAGCTGGAGCGACATGGCGCGCTTCGCCTTCGCCCGCGAGCTGGTGGTGCGCCCCGGCGGCACCTATCCGAAGTACGGCGCGGTCGATCGCGACTACTACGGCAACGAATACGACGGCTTCCAGGACACCTTCACCAGCTCGCTGTACGCGAACCTGGAGTGGGGCCGCTTCGCCCAGGCCGCGGCGGTGCTGGACGGCTACTTCAGCGATTTCGTGCAGGACGACGGCATGGTCAACATGCGCGGCGCGGAGACCGGCCAGTTCGGCCTGACCCTGTCGCTGCTGGCGCGCTACCTGCACTACACCGGCGATGCGGCGCTGCTGCGCAAGCACCGCGGCAAGATCGCCGCCACCGCGCAGATCCTGCTGGAACTGCACAACGCCAGCCTGCAGCTGCCGGCCAAGGCGCCCGGGCATGGCCTGATCCACGGCTGGAACGAATCCGACGCCTGCCTGTTCCCGGATCCGACCCTGTGGTGGAAGCCTTACTACGCCAACAGCGCGCTGGCGATCCGCGGCTGGCAGGACATCGCCGCGGTGTGGACCGCGATCGCCGGGCCGGGCGCGCAAGCCGCCGCGGCGCAGTGGCGGCGGCGCGCGCAGCAACTGACTGCGCAACTGCACAAGACCCTGCGCAGCAATATCCGCCGCGACCTCACGCCGGCCTACATCGGCCCGCTGCCGGGAGTGAAGCTGACCTTCCGCCAGTCGCTGCAGCAGGAGAGCCCCAGCGAGCAGGGCTGGCCGCACCGCGCCTACGCCGAACTGCTGCAGGCCGACGTGCTGCCCGCCGACCTCGCGCACCTGGTCATCGACTGCGTGCGCGGCCATGGCGGCACCAGCCTGGGCGTGGTCGGCAACATCGCCCCGCCCACCCCGGAAGGGCGCGACCTGCTCGGTTTCATTTCCTACGGCTACGCGCAGCAGCTGCTGCGCCTGGACCGGATCGAGGAATACCTGCTGTTCCTGTACGCGCACCGCTACCACGTGCACACGCGCGGCAGCTGGACCGCGGGCGAGGTCAGCGGTATCACCGGCGGCATGCCGCTGTTCTGCATCCCGGCGCAGATGACCATCCCGCTGCTGCTGCGCTGGATGCTGGTGTTCGAGGACAGCGCCGGCGAGGCGCTGTTCCTGGCGCGCGCGCTGCCGCGCGACTGGCTGGGCAGCGGTGAGCCGATCGCGATCGCCGCCGCGCCGACCCGCTGGGGCGCGGTGTCGCTAAGCCTGCGCGGCGATCCGGTGCGCAAGCGCATCGACGGCACGCTGACACTGCCGGCGCAGGCGCCGGCGCAGACCTGGTTGACGCTGCGCGTGCCGGCCGGCACGCAGCTGCGCGAGGTGCTGATCGACGGCCACGCGGTGGCCTTGTCCGGGCCGCGCAAGGAACGCGTGCAGGTGCCCGCCGGCGCGGCAGATGACGATTTCAGCTGTCTACGGCTGAGTGGCGAAAAAGTCGGAAATATCCCGTCGGGCATCGCGAAGTGCGAGATTCCGCACGTTTGACCGATAAATAAGACAAGACGAAGCCGTTACGATACGCGCACATTGTGTCGGTGCAATGAAGCCTCCGAGGGAGATTCCTGCACGATGCAGCGCCGCACGCAGCGGCGCCGGCAGCAGCTTGCGCTGCCGCCACGCCCTGCGCGCGACGCCCTATTCCGTCTCGCCAACGATCGCTGGCGATGGGGACGGCGGCCCGGGGAAGGGCAGCCGTCCCTGCTGCCGCCATGCATCGCCGCTCAGGAGAATCCGATGACGTCTTTGTCCGAACGCGCTGCGCCGCTGTTTCCGTCTGCATGGCGCCGCGCGCAGCGGCCTGGTCCGCTGGCAGCGGCGATCTGCACCGCACTGATGCTGGCCGCGACCGCACCGGCCGCGCTGGCGCAGGACGCCAGCGCCGACAACGCCGCCACCACCACGCTGGAAAAGGTCACCGTGACCGGCAGCCATCTCCGCCGCGTCGATGCGGAGACCGCCAGCCCGGTGATCACCATCGACCGGCAGCGGATTCAGGACAGCGGCCAGGACACGCTGGGCCAGCTGCTGCAGCAACTGCCGGCGATGGCCGGCAACATGCCCAACATCTCGCTCAATTCCGGCTTCAGCCACGGCCGCGCGCTGGTCTCGCTGCGCAATCTCGGCGCCGAGCGCACCCTGGTGCTGGTCAACGGCCACCGCATGGCCGGGCCGGCCAGCAGCGTCTCCGCCGCGCCGGGCGTGGACATCAATGCGATCCCGGCGGCGATGGTGGAACGCATCGAGGTGCTCACCGACGGCGCCTCCTCGGTGTACGGCTCCGATGCCATCGCCGGCGTGGTCAACATCATCCTCAAGGACAAGTACGACGGCGCCGCCGCGACCGTCGACTACGGCCAGAGCACGCATGGCGACGGCAACCGCCGTTCGGTGGGCGTGGAGTGGGGCAAGACCTGGGAGCGCGGCGGGCTGATCCTGGGCCTGAGCCGCAGCTCGATGAACGCGCTGTACGACGAAGACCGTAGCTATTCCAAGACCGCGCTGAACTATCTCGACGGCCAGGTAGTGCAACGCCGCGGCACCGGCACCCGTGCCTTCCTCAACGATGGCCGCGTGCTGACCCCGGACAGCGGCCTGGCGCCCGGCGCGGTCGATGCCGGCGATTTCCGCACCTACAACGCGGTCACCGACGGCTATGACGGCTATTTCGGCCAATACCTGATCACCCCGGTGCAGCGCAGCAACTTCTCCGCCCACGCCAGCTTCGACTTCACCCCGAACGTGCAGGGTTACCTGGACATGTTCTGGACTCGCAGCGAGACCACCTCGCAGCTGACCGCATACGGCATGGAGCTGCCCGACGTTGCGCAGAACTACTACAACCCGTTCGGCAGCCAGCTGTCGCGTTACCTGCTGCGTTCGGTGGCGGCCAACACCCGCGTCTACACCTCGACCATGTACCAGACCAACATCGTGGCCGGGTTGCGCGGCAAGTTCGCCGACACCAGCTGGCAATGGGATGCGGCGGCCGGCTATGCGCGCTACAAGGACACCCTGGTGCGCAACGGCTTCTCGATCGCCTCGGCGCTGAACAACGCGGTCGGCGCCTCGTTCCTGGACAGCGACGGCGTGGTCAAGTGCGGCACGCCCGGCAACGTGATCTCCGGCTGTACCCCGATCAACGTGTTCAACCCGGACGATCCGGCGACCATCGCCGGGATCAAGGCCACCCAGAGCCCGGTCGACCTGATCGACGAGAGCACGATGAAGTTCGCCGAGGCCAGCGTCAACGGCGACCTGTTCGCGATGCCGGCGGGCATGGTGCAGGCTGCGTTCGGGCTGTCGTTCCGCAAGAACGGGTTCGCGCAGGGCACCAGCAACCCGGTCGCCGCTGCCGATCCCGAAGGCAACTGCGATTACAACGACGGCTGCATCATGAATCAGGGCCACGACGAGACGATCAAGGAAGCCTACGCCGAAGTGCTGATCCCGCTGCTCAAGGACGTGCCCGGCGCGCAGGCGCTGAACCTCAACCTGGGCACGCGCTATTCCAAGTACGACTACTGGGGCAACACCACCAACAGCAAGGTCGCGCTGGAATGGCGCCCGATCGACAACCTGCTGATCCGCGCCACCGGCTCGCAGGTGTTCCGCGCACCGGCGCTGGGCGACCTGTACGGCTCGCCGTACAACACGGTGGTCGATGCCAGCGGCGACTACACCGATCCGTGCAAGGGCTACACCGGCGGCGGCAATGCCGCGGCCTGCGCCAACGTGCCCACCGACGGCAGCTTCGTCAACAGCTCCTCGTTCTCCGTGCTGACCACCGGCTCGGCCAATGCCGGCTTCGCGATCAAGCCCGAGCAGGGCCGGTCCTACAACGTCGGCGCGGTCTACGATCCGGGCTGGGCGGACGGCCTGTCGCTGAATCTGGACAGCTGGCGGGTCACGCTTGACGACATGATCAACAACAGCGGCCTGAATGAAGTGCTGCAGAACTGCTACGACGGCCAGCGCGCGTACTGCCCGTTGATCCAGCGCAACGCCAGCGGGCAACTGGTCAGCGTGACCGTGCCGTTCGCGATCAACAGCGGCAAGGTCGATATCCGCGGCGACGACATCGGCATCAAGTACGCGCTGCGCGACACCGCCTGGGGCAGCTTCCAGGCCGGCGTGGATGCCACGTTCCTGTCCAGCTACACGTTCAGCGGCGACGAGCACAACTACGTCGGCGAGATGTCCAACTACGGCAACATGCCGCGCTGGCGCGCCAGCTTCAATCTGGGCTGGGACAACGGGCCGTGGCACGCCAGCTGGAACACCCGCCTGATCGGCCCGACCACGGTCGGCAGCGCCTACGAGAACTTCTGCTTGAACACCGCCGCCGACGGCCGCTGCGTCTACTTCAAGGTCGGCACGGTGACCTACCACGATGTCTCGCTGAGCCGGAAATTCGAAAGCCTGCACACCACGCTGTCGGCCGGCGCCAACAACGTCGGCAACCGCAAGCCGCCGCAGTACTACGGCTATGCGAGTGCGGCCAATACCGACGCGTTCACCTACGACACGCTGGGGCGCTACTTCTGGGCGCGGCTCAGGACCGAGTTTTGAGGTTGTCGGCAGGCAGCGTGACCGCCGCACGAGGGCGGCCGCGCGTCGCCGCCGTGTTGCTCGCGGTGTCATTGGGCGCGGCGTGCGCTGCGGCGGCGGCCAGTGCCGTTGCCGCGGCGGATGGCGAAGCGTTGCAGGCCAGCAACGCCGCGCTCGGCTACCCGCATTTCAAGGGTACGCCAACGCCGATCCCGGACAACGGCGTGGCTTTCGCGCCTGGTGGCTACCTGCCGCGGGTGTTCGCCGCCGACCTGGCAGCCGGCGCTGGCACGGCGCCGGGCAAGGATTTCTGGATCGACCGCATGCTCGCGCGCAGCGGCACCGGCGGCGGCTTCGACGACGACAACAACTGGCTGTTCAGCCGCGGCCGCGCCGCGTACATGTACACCCACCAGCCGCAGCAGCTGGGCTTCGTCGGCGATGTGGCCTACGCGCACAAGACCGGCCACGATGCGCTGTTCCGGTTGCAGGCGGAGATCGACGGCAAGCCGCTGCAGCTGGTCGAGGACAGCGCGCAGCGGCGGCAGACGCCGAGCTATTTCAGCAGCGTCTACACCGATGTCGGCGTCGGCGTGCGGCTGCGCCTGGTCAAGTTCATCAGCGAGCAGAACGTGGCGGTGGCCGAAGCCACGCTGTCCAGCAGCGACGGCGTGGCGCGCACGCTGACCCTGCGTGCGATCTCGCCGATGGCCACGCATGCCGACGGCGCCGAGCTCAGCGGCGCATTCGTTACCCACAACGCGATCACCACGGTATTCCCGCGCCTGTCCGGCGACGGTTTCGCGGTCGAGGGCGGTTCCATCGCGCGCCGCGTGGCAGTGCCGGCGCGCGGCGAGGCGGCCACGCTGAAGGTGCAGCTCGGGCTGGTCACGCGCGAGCTGCCAGAATCGCTGCAAGAGTACCGGCACATCGCAGCGCAGTCGCCGCAGCAGGCCTACAGCGAGCACGTCGTCGCCTACAACCGCTGGTGGGCCGACAACCTGCCGTACCTGGACACGCCCGAGGACAACATCGACAAGACGTTGTTCTATCGCTGGTGGCTGCTCCGCTTCAATTTTCTCGACGCCGCGGTGCCCGGCAACGACTACCAGTTCCCGGTGGCGATCGAAGGCGTGCTCGGCTACGACAACGCGATCGTGCTGACCACCGGCATGTTCATCGACGACCTCAAGTACCTGCGCGACCCCAGCTACGCCTACGGCTCGTGGCTGGGCGCCGGCGAGACCGCCGGTCGCGGCAAGTACGTGGACAATCCCGGCGCGCCGGAGAACTGGTCCAACTCCTACGCCCAATACCTCAGCGCCGCCGCGTGGCGCGCCTACCAGCTGCACGGCGGGCCACCGGCGGTGGCGGCGCAGCTGGCGCGCTACGCCAGCGCCGACGTGGACGCGCTGTTGCGCGCCTACGACCGCAACGGCAACGGCCTGATCGAGTACGACTGGGCGGCGATGACCGGCAACGACGCCGATGCGGTGTCCTTCGACTGGGCCAGGCAGCATGGCCAGATCCGCATGGACCGCAGCGAGAGCGCCTACGTCTACGCCAACGCGCTGGCCGCAGCGCAGGCCGCGCAACTCGCCGGCGATGCGGCCACCGCTGTGCGCATGCAGGCGCTGGCGGCGAAGATCCGCCGCGCCGTGCTCGCCGTGCTGTGGCAGGACCACAGCGCCACCGCCGACGGCATGGGCCTGCACGGCGACCTGCTCAAGCAGCGCCAGGCCGATGGTGCGCGGCTGCCGGTGGACTGGAAGGAAACCAACAACTACTACCCGTTCAGCGTCGGCCTGATGCCCAGGCACGGCGATGCCGACTACGACCCGAAATATGTGCGCGCGCTGCGCCTGTTCGCCGACGCGCGGCAGTATCCGATCTTCCCGTTCTACACCGCCAATCAGGCCGACCGGCAGGCGCGTGGCGCCGGCGGTAGCAACAACTTCTCGGTGATCAATTCCACCGTCGCCTTCCGCCTGCTCGGCAGCGCGCTGCGCGATTATTCCAGCCCGTACCTGGACGCGGGCAGCTACCGCAAGCTGCTGTACTGGAACGCCTGGGCGCACTACATCGACGGCGACAACCGCTACCCGGACCAGAACGAGTTCTGGGCGCAGGGCAGCGCCGCCGACGGCGGCAGCATCGGCTACCGCTCGTGGATCCACCACACCCAGCTCGGCGCGACCAACTTCACCGTGATCGAGGACGCGATGGGCCTGCGTCCGCGCAGCGACGCCAGGATCGAGCTGTCTCCGATCGATATCGGCTGGGATCATTTCGCCGCCGACGCGGTGCGCTACCGCGATCGCGACCTGTCCATCGTCTGGGACCGCGACGGTCGCCACTACGGTGGTGCGGTACCCAAGGGCTATTCGCTGTATGTGGACGGCAAGCTGGCGTTCACCGTCGATCGCCTGGCGCATGTGCTCTACGACCCGGCCAGCGGCCGCGTGCAGGCGCTGCCGGATGCGGTCAATGCGGATGCCGCGCAGCTGCGCGTGGTTGGCGCAAAGGCCGTCGCGCTGCAGGCACCGGCGCAGGTGCGCTTCGCCGCCGATGCGCGCATCACCGCCGTGCTGGCCGACGCTGGCGTGGACACCACGCTGCCGGCGACCGCGCACAACCTCGCGCAAGGCGCGGCGGTCAGCGCCAGCGATGCCACCGACGGTTTCCCGGCCACCGCGGCGGTGGATGGCAGCACCGCCAACGAACCGTTCTGGGGTACCGTGGGGTCGCCGTCGCGCAGCGACTGGATCGAACTCGACCTGGGCCGGCCGCAGTTGCTGGACGACGTGCGCCTGTATTTCTACCGTAGTTCCTCGCCGCCCGGCGAGCAGCACGGTTTTCCTTCCGGCACCCGCGCCGGTTACGCGCCGCCGTGGCTGTACCTGCTGCAGTATTTCGACGGCCACACCTGGAAGACCGTGCCCGGCCAGGTGCGCGATGCGCCGATCGCGCAAGGCAACCGCAACCGCGTGCGCTTCCCGGCGTTGCGCGTGCAGCGCTTGCGCGTGCTGGTGACTCATGCCGGCGCGCTGCGCACCGGGATCAAGGAAATCCAGGCCTATGCCAGCGGCGCACGGGTGCCGGTGGCGAAGCCCAATCAGGCGCCGCAGGTCGAGGCCTGGCAGCAGGATGGCGTCGGCGGCGGCGCACTGCGTGTCGTTGGCCGCGTCGGCGACGACGCGCTGCCGAACGGCAGCTTGGCACTGCAGTGGCGCGTGCTGCAGGCGCCGCAGGGCTGCGCGGCGATCTTCGATGAGCCGCAGGCGGCCAGCACCGGCGTGCGCTTCACCGCGCCCGGCGCCTACACGCTGCGCCTGCAGGCCGACGATGGCGCGTTGCAAGGCCATGCCGACGTGGCCGTGATCGCCGCGCCGATGCCGGTGGGGCAGGGCCTGGAAGTGCAGGGCGACGCCGAGGCCAGCGCGCAGGTCACCGCCGGCCACCACCGGCTGCAGGCGCTCAACGACGGGCTGCTGCCGACGCCTGGCCAGGTGCCGGCTGCGGATCGGCGCTGGGGCAGCTGGGGCCGCGCGCAACCGGCCTCGGTCTGGGTGCAGTACCAATGGCGGCAAGCGCAGCGCTTGAATGGTGCCGCGCTGTATTTCTGGGACGACCAGCCCGATGGCGGCGTTGCGCCGCCGCGTGCGTGGAAGCTGCAATACCGCGACGGCGAGCAGTGGCGCGATATCGCGGTACGCGGCGGCTATCCGCTCGCCGCGCGCGGCGAAGCGAGTCGCGTGGCGTTCGCGCCGGTGAGCACCAGCGCATTGCGTGTGGTGCTGGATACCGCGGTGCAGGGCAACGGCCATGCCGCGGTCGGTATCGACGAATGGCAGGTGTTCGCCGACCGCGCCGACACGACCGAGCCGCTCGACGTGCGGGCGCCGCCGGGCGAGACGCCGGCCTTACCGCAGCGCATCGCCGGTTATTTCGCCGACGGCAGCTGGGCGTGGCTGGGCGTGCGCTGGCCGCAACTGGATGCCTCCGCGCTGGCCGGCGAAGGCCGCGTACAGGTGCAGGGCCTGGCCGATGGTGGCGTGCCGGTCAGCGCCAGCATCTGGGTGCGCGCCACCGCGCCGGGCCAGATCAACACGGTGCAGGCGCCGCCGCCGCTGCACGTGCGTGCCGGGCAGGTGCCGGTACTGCCGGCATTCGTTAGCGTGCAGTACAACGACGGCTCGCGCGAACGCGTGCCGGTGCAGTGGCCGCCGTTGGCGCCGGCCGCGTATGCCACGCCTGGCACTTCCAGCATCGTCGGCAGCGCGCAGGGGCGCGGCGGCAGCGGACAGTTGCCGGTGCGGCTGCAGATCGTGGTCGATGCAGTGGTGGCGCCATGAGCCTGCGTCGCGCCGCGCGTGTTGCCCAGCGCATCGGCGCCTGCCTGCTGCTGGCGCTTGCCGTTGCCGCAGCGCAGGCGGCACCGTTGCCCGCGCGCAGTGTGCACAGCGCCGGCAATCCGATCCTGGCCGACGGCCGCGACTATTCCGCCGATCCGGCGCCGCTGGTCGCCGACGGCAAGCTGTACATCATCGCCGGCCGCGACGAAGCGCCGCCCGACCTCAACGACTTCGTGATCCAGCGCTGGCAACTGCTGGTGACCGACGATGTCGGCAGCGGCACCTGGACCCACTATCCGTCGCTGCTGCGTCCGGAACAGGTCTTCGCCTGGGCTGCCGCGGGCCGCGCCTATGCCACGCAAATCGTGCAGGGGCCTGATCGCCGCTATTACCTGTATGCGCCGGTGGAGGAAAAGCACTCGTCCAACGCCGATCCGTTCGCGATCGGGGTGGCGGTCGCCGACAGCCCGCTGGGGCCGTGGCGCGATGCGCATCCGCAAGGGCCGATCCTGTCGCAGTCGCTACCGGTCAGGAACACCATCCAGAACATCGACCCGACCGTGCTGGTCGACGACGACGGCCGCGTATACCTGTACTGGGGCACCTTCGGTAAGCTGTTCGGCATCGAACTGGAACGCGACATGGTCACGCCCAAGGGCGCGGCGGTGGCGGTGACCACGCTGGACGGCTACTTCGAAGCGCCATGGCTGTTCAAGCGCAATGGCATCTACTACATGGCCTACGCCGGCAACCGCGCCGGGCCGGACTCCGACTGCACGCCGACGCTGTACCACGCCTGCATCGCCTACGGCAGCGCGCCGTCGCCGCTGGGGCCGTGGACTTACCGCGGGGTGATCCTGCCGCCCGTGTCCTCCACCACCTCGCATCCGGGCATCGTGCAGTTCAAAGGCCAGTGGTACCTGGTCTATCACACCGCCGATGCCAAGGGCGGCAGCCATTTCCGCCGCAGCGTGGCGATCGACCGGATGGACTGGGACGATACGCAGCAGCCGGCGCGGATCCGTCCGGTGCATGCCACCCGTGCGCCGCAGCCGCCGGTGCCGCTGCAGCGCAACGTCGCCCGCTACGCCCATGCCAGCGCCTCCAACGGCCCGGACATCCCGCATCAATACTGGATCGCTGCGCTCAACGACGGCGTGGTCAAGCGCAATCCGCTGCCGCCACAGATGTGGGGCAGTTGGACTGCGCACAATCCGCCGCAGCAGTGGATCCAGTACAGCTGGGCGCAGCCGGTGACGCTGCAGCGCAGCCGCATCGTGTTCTGGGCCGACCATCCGCCCGGCGCGAACCAAGGCGTGGCGCCGCCGGCGCGCTGGCATCTGCAATACCGCAAGGACGGGAATTGGCTGCCGCTGGCGGAGGCGATGCGCGGCGCGGTTGCCGGCCGCGTGCAGACGTTGCGTTTCGCGCCGGTGACCACGCGCTGCGTGCGCGCGGTGTTCGATGCTTCCGGTGGCGATGGCCGCTATGCCGCGTTGGCGGTGCAGGAATGGGAAATGTGGGCCACGCGCGCGCAGCGCGTGATCCAGGCCGGTGCTGCGGATGCGCAGCGCTGCGACACGCGTTGATGCATCAGGTGGCTGAGGAATGAAGACGGATCGAAACGGGCGGCGCGGGGCGGCGCTGGGTGCAGTAGTGCTCGTCGCGGCGACGCTGGCGCCATGCGCGCTGGCCACGCCGAGCGCGGACGACTATCAACGTGCGCAGGCGCTGAGCAAACGCTACGAGGCGCTGGTCGATCGCCAGCCGTCGCAGCCGCTGTGGCTGGACGCCGGGCATTTCCTGTACAGGCGCACGCTGGCACGCGTCGGTGCCGCGCCGGCGATCGAGTACCGGCGGGTGACGGTGGACGGCGGCCGCAACGAACCTGCCTTCGACCACGCGCAGCTGGCGGCGGCGATGTCCGCGGCCAGCGGCAAGCCGGTCGATCCGAGCGCATTGCAACTGCACGCCGTGCAGCTGGATGCGCACCGGCTTGCCTTCGAGAGCGCTCGGGTGCGCTGGCAGTGCGCGCTTCCGAAGTACAGCTGCACGCGCACGGAGATTGGCGCGTTGCCGCCCGATTCCTACGACCTGAGCATTCCGCTGAAGCAGGGCCAGGCGTATGCGCAGGCATCGCCAGACGGCAAGTGGCGCGCCTGGGTCGAGGCCAACAACGTGGTGGTCGCGCCGGTCGCCGGCGGCGCCCCGGTCGCGCTCAGCCATGACGGCAGCGCTGCCGAGTTCTACGCGGTGGACAGTTTCGCCTGGTCGCCGGACTCGACCCGGCTGGTCGCCTACCGGGTCACGCCGGCACCGCTGCGCACGGTGTACTACATCGAGTCGGCGCCGCGCGACCAATTGCAGCCCAAGTTGCATCAGCAGGTCTATGCCAAGCCCGGCGATGCGTTGCCGGTGTTGCAGCCGGTGCTGTTCGATCTGGCCTCGCGGCGGGCGCAGGCGGTGCCGGCAACGCTGTTCCCCAATGCGTTCGCGCTGAGCTGGCCGCAGTGGCGCAGCGACGGCAGCGGCTTCACCTTCGAGTACAACGAACGCGGCCACCAGCGCTACCGGGTGATCGAGGCGGACGGGCGCAGCGCGCAGGCGCGCACCCTGATCGAGGAAACCTCGCCAACCTTCATCGAGTATTCCGATCTCAGCGGTACCCACGAGGACGGCGGCAAACGCTATCGCCACGATTTCGCCGATGGCGCGCATACCCTGTGGGCCTCCGAGCGCGACGGTTGGGAACAGCTATACCTGTACGACACGCGCAGCGGTGGCGCTCCGCGCCAGGTCACGCGCGGCGAGTGGGTGGTGCGCAAGGTCGAGCGCGTCGACGAGGCGAAGCAGCAACTGTACTTCATGGCCTCGGGCATGAATCCGGGCGAGGACCCGTACTACCGTCACGCTTATCGCATCGGCCTGGACGGTCGCGGGCTGACCGCGCTGACGCCGGCGCAGGCCGACCACGAGGTCGTGCTGTCGCCCGACGGCCGCTGGCTGCTCGACCTGTATTCGCGGGTGGACCTGGGACCGGTGCTGGAACTGCGCCGCGCCGACGACGGCGCGCTGGTGCAGCAGGTCGAGCGCACCGACCTGACCCGCTTGCGCGCCGCCGGCTGGGTGCCGCCGCTGCCGTTCCACGCGCCCGGCCGCGACGGCAAGACCGAGATCTGGGGCGTGATCCATCGGCCGCAGGCGCAAGCCGACGGGCAGCGCTATCGCGTGGTCGAGAACATCTACGCCGGGCCGCACGGCTCGTTCGTGCCCAAGACCTTCAGTGCGCGCGTGCCGGCGCTGACCGCGCTCGGCTTCGCCGTGGCGCAGATCGACGGCATGGGCACCAACAACCGCTCGCGCGCGTTCCACGACGTGGCGTGGCGCAATCTCAAGGACGCCGGTTTTCCCGATCGCATCGCCTGGCACCGCGCCGTGGCGGCGCAGTATCCGTGGTATGCGATCGCGCAGGGCGTGGGCATCTACGGCACTTCCGCCGGCGGCCAGAGCGCGCTCGGCGCGTTGCTGTTCCATCCGGAGTTCTACGTCGCCGCGGTGGCCAATTCCGGCTGCCACGACAATCGGATGGACAAGATCTGGTGGAACGAGCAATGGATGGGCTGGCCGGTCGGGCCGTGGTATTCGGCCTCGTCCAATGTCGACAACGCCGCGCGCCTGCAGGGGCATCTGCTGCTGGTGACCGGCGACATGGACCACAACGTCGATCCGGCCAGCACCTTCCAGGTCGCCGATCGGCTGATCAAGGCCGGCAAGGATTTCGATCTGCTGGTGGTGCCGGGCGGCGATCATGGCGCCGGCGGCGAGTACGGCCGACGCCGGCTGGCGGATTTCTTCGTGCGCTGGTTGCAGCAGGCGCCGACCCCCGACTGGAACCGGCAAGCGGCGGCGTCTGCGCCGGTCGCGCACTGAGGGTTGCGCGCGCACCCGCGCGAGGCGGCGCGCGATGTGTGGCAATCGTTGTGATCGATTCCAACATATCGACAAATTTCCACATCAAAGGCGACGTTTTTCCACAAGACGCTGACCCTGCCGACGTGAAACTCTGCAGATGTGGTGCGTCGCGACGCGCAACGGTTTTCCGGCGCGCGAAGATGCGCAACGGGGTTTCCGATGCGCAAAAACGCGCACCGTATTCTGCGCCGTGCGGGGATGCACGGCCTCCATCGATCGATGCGGGTTCTCGTTGCCTTGGGCAATGCGGGCGCGGCGTCGTGCGGCCTGGATTTCCGTGCAGGCCGCTCAACCGAGAGACAGTCCATGCGCGACGTTCGCTTGCCTTCCTTTCCTCTGGCCTCGGCCTGTCGCGATCGACGCGGACACTGGCGCACGCTGCTGTGCGCTGCGATCGCGATGGCGCTGCTCGCCGCATTGCCAGCTGCGGCGCAGGAGGTGACTGGGGTGCGCGACAAGTCCACCACCACCGCCGATGGCAGCGACACCGCTGCAGACGCCAAGACCCTGCACAGCATCGTCGTCACCGGTTCGCGCATCCGCCGCAACGATGCGCTCGACGGCCCCACGCCGCTGACCGTGATCGGCGCCGAGCAGATCCGCGCGGCCGGCTATACCGAGATTGCCGACGTGGTCAACCAGCTGCCGAGCCTGGCGCTGACCCAGACCAGCCAGACCAGCAACCTGGCCGGCAATCCTGGCATCAACGCGCTGGACCTGCGCGGCATGGGCACGCAACGCACGCTGGTGCTGGTCGATGGTCGCCGCCAGGTCCCGGCGATCCCGGGTACCTCGGCGGTGGACGTGAGCAATATTCCTTCCAGCCTGGTGGAACGGGTGGAAGTCATTACCGGCGGCGCCTCGGCGCTGTACGGCGCCGATGCGGTCACCGGTGTGGCCAACTTCATCCTGAAGAAGGATTTCCAGGGCGTTGATGCCAGCGCGCGCTACGGCATCTCCAGCCGCGGCGACATGCGCAGCAGCAGCGTCGATGTGTTGGCCGGACGCAACTTTGCCGACAACCGCGGCAACGTCACCGTCTACGGCTTCTACGAGCGCGAACCCGATTCGGTCTCCGGCCAGGACCGGCCGTGGACCGCCATGGGCTACCCGATGTACACGCGCAACAACCGCAACCAGCGCTACTGGATCTCCGACAACAACCGCAACATCAACAACGCCGAGGACGCGCAGCTCATCCTCGGCGGCCGCCACTACGCGATGACCGCCGACGGCCAACTGCGCGCGCCGGTGCTCGGCCCGGGCGGCTACGTCAACAGCGTGCCGCTGAGCCTGGCCGATCCGTCCACCGCGCTGGGCAGCCTGCTCACCGACGGCGGCGAGTACGGCGGCCGCTACGACTCGTGGTACCTGGCAGTGCCGTCGGATCGTTTCGCCAGCCGCGCCACGCTCAATTTCGACTTCAGCGACAGTCTGCGCCTCTTCGCCAACGTCGGCTATTCGCGTACCACCTCGCAATCGGCGTGGCGCGCGCTGAGCGCGTTCGGCAGCGAGGCGGTGCCGGCCGACAGCCCGTTCATCACCGACGAGATGCGCGCGGCCAACGGCGGCACGATCACCGACGCGGTCTATTTCGCGCGGCACTTCGACGACGAACTGGGGCAGGGCGGCAGCCAGTACCGGCGCCAGCTGCTGCAGGGCGTGGTCGGCCTGGAGGGCGACTTCAGCCTGGGCGCGCGCGCCTGGAACTACAGCGCGTACTACTCCTACGGCCGCACCGAGCAGCGCAACCGCGACATCGATACGGTGTCCTACAAGCGCTATTACATGGCGGTGGATTCCACCGCCGCCGCCGACGGCAGCGCGATCTGCCGCAGCACGCTCACCGACCCGGGCAACGGCTGCGTGCCGTTGAATCCGTTCAAGCGCCTGACCGCGCAGGAGATCGGCTACCTGCGCTACACCTCGGACTGGGCCACCACCACCATGACCCAGCAGGTGCTGTCGGCCTACGCCTCCGGCGGCATCTTCGACCTGCCCGGCGGCGAGGCGCAGATCGCGTTCGGCGGCGAGTACCGCAAGGAGCGCAACGACATTGGCGCGATCGCCCAGTACGATCCGGCCAGTCCGGCCTACAACGCCAGCCTGGGCACCACCCAGCTGCCGCTGGTCGGCCAGTACGACGTCAAGGAACTCTACAGCGAATTGCACCTTCCGCTACTGGCCGACAAGCTGTTCGCGCAGCGCCTGGGCGTGGACGCGGCGGTGCGCGTGTCCGACTACAACACCGCCGGCCGCACCGTCACCAACAAGTTCGGCATCGACTGGGCGCCGATCCAGGACATCACCCTGCGCGGCACCTACGGCAAGGCGGTGCGCGCGCCCAACATCGGCGAGCTGTACACCGCCAGCAGCATCGGCGGCATGTGGGTCACCGATCCGTGCAACACCTACAACCAGCGCTACCGTACCGACCGCACCCAGTACACCGCGGCCAACTGCGCGCAGCTCAATCCGTCTGACAAGAGCACCTACTGGCTGTACCGCGACATCATCACCAAGGGCAACCTGGGCCTGGCCAACGAAACCGCCAAGACCCGCACCGTCGGCATCGTGCTGCGCCCGCGTTTCCTGCAGGATTTCTCGCTGTCTGTGGACTACTACAACATCGACCTGCGCGGCGCGATCGATTCGTTCCCGGCGCAGACCATCATCAACAAGTGCGTGGACGCGCCGACCCTGGACAACCCGTTCTGCTCCTTCGTCAGCCGCGATGCCGACGGCAACCTGCTCAACGCGGTCACCCAGAAGCTCAACCTGTCGCGCTACCTGACCCGCGGCGTCGACTTCTTCGCGCAGTACCGCTACGACCTGGCAGAGCGCTGGGGCCAGAATGCCGGCGCGCTGTCGTTCGACCTGAACTACACCCACTTGATCCGCCAGGACTACACGCTGGATCCGGACCAGCCGGAAGAAGTTACCCGGTTCGCCGGCGTGTTCGGCTCGCCGTCCTGGAAGGGCGTGCTGCGCGGCACCTGGTCCAACGCGCACGCCGGCGCGACCTGGTCGCTGCGCCACTTCTCCAAGATGCGCAGCAGCACCCAGATCACCGAGACCGAATACCAGAAAGTGTGGACAGGCAACGTGTTCTACAGCGACGTGTCCGGCTACTACCGGCTCAAGTCGGGGCTGGAAGTGTTCGGCGGGGTCAGCAACCTGTTCGATCGCGCGCCGCCGCGGGTGCCGGGGGCGGAGGCGGGCGGCGCCAATTTCGAACTCGGCTACCACGCCGGCGTGTACGACGTGATCGGGCGCATGTACTACGGCGGGATTCGTCTGGCGCTGTGAGCGGGCGCGATTCGGCACAAATCCGCATGTTCGCGCAGCCGTGGCGACAAGACGCGATGACGTATCGATGACACAGTGGCGACAGGCCGCCCGTTCGTGGCCGCGGTCTGGCCTGCGCCTGCCGCCGCCAAGCGCAAAGGAGCAAGCAATGCCGTCTCGCATTTCCTCTCGGTTCCCCGTGGCCATCCATTCGCGCGGTGCCCGATGAACGCGCGCTCCGGACACGTCCACAGCGCGCACTGCGCGCACACCGCGTCCGCGGATGCCGAGGTGGCGGCACTGGATCCATCGCGGCGCCGTTTCCTGCAATGGAGCGCGCTGGCGGTGGCCGCAGGACTGCTGCGCTTCCCGCTGGATGCCGCCGCGTCCAGCGCCGGCGCCGTGCAGGCGCTGCCGCTCAAGCAGGTCACGCTCAAGCCGTCGCTGTTCCTGGATTCGCTGCAGACCAATCGCCGCTATCTGCTGGAGCTGGAACCGGACCGCCTGCTGCACAACTTCCTGCAGTACGCCGGCCTGCCGCCCAAGGGCGAGGTCTACGGCGGCTGGGAGGGCGACACCATCGCCGGGCACACGCTCGGCCACTACCTCAGCGCGCTGGCCAAGATGCATGCGCAGACGCGCGATGCGGCGCTGCGCCAGCGCATCGATTACATCGTCGCCGAACTGGCGCGCGCGCAGGCCAAGGACCCGGACGGCTACGTCGGCGGACTCACCCGCAAGAACGACAAGGGCGCCATCGACAACGGCAAGCTGGTGTTCGAAGAGGTGCGCCGCGGCATCATCAAGGGCAGCAAGTTCAATCTCAACGGCAGCTGGTCGCCGCTGTACACGGTGCACAAGCTGTTCGCCGGCCTGCTCGATGCGCACGAACTGGCGGGCAACGCGCAGGCGCTGCAGGTGCTGCTGCCGCTGGCGGGCTATCTGGGCGGGGTGTTCGACGCGCTCGATCACGCGCAGATGCAGGCCTTGCTGGACACCGAGTTCGGCGGCCTCAACGAGTCCTACATCGAACTGGGCGCGCGTACCGGCGATCCGCGCTGGATCGCGCTGGGCAAGCGCCTGCGCCACGAGAAGGTGATCGATCCGGCCGCCGCCGGCCGCGACGAACTGCCGCATATCCACGCCAATACCCAGGTGCCCAAGTTCATCGGCGAGGCACGCCAGTTCGAGGTCGCCGGCGATGCCGACGCGGCGGCCGCAGCGCGTTTCTTCTGGGAGACGGTGACCGGCCACTACAGCTATGTCATCGGCGGTAACGCCGACCGCGAGTATTTCCAGGAACCGGACACCATCGCTGCGTTCCTGACCGAGCAGACCTGCGAGCACTGCAACAGCTACAACATGCTCAAGCTGACGCGGCACCTGTACCAGTGGACGCCGCAGGCGCGCTATTTCGACTACTACGAGCGCACCCTGCACAACCACACGATGGCCGCGCAGCATCCGGCCACCGGCATGTTCACCTACATGACGCCGATGATCGGCGGCGGCGAGCGCGGCTTCTCCGACAAGTTCGATTCGTTCTGGTGCTGCGTGGGCAGCGGCATGGAGGCGCATGCGCAGTTCGGCGACTCGATCTATTGGCAGGACGCGGCGTCGCTGTACGTCAACCTGTACATCCCCTCGACCCTGGACTGGCCCGAGCGCGACCTGGCGCTGGAGCTGGACAGCGGCGTACCCGACAACGGCAAGGTGCGGCTGCAACTGCGCTGCGCCGGCGCGCGCACGCCGCGCCGCCTGTTGCTGCGGCTGCCGGCCTGGTGCCAGGGCGGCTATACGCTGCGTCTCAACGGCAAGGCCCAGCGCGGCACGGCCGCCGACGGCTACCTGGCGCTGGAGCGTCGGTGGCGCAGCGGCGATATGATCGAACTGGACCTGGCGATGCCGCTGCGCCTGGAGCATGCCGCCGGCGATGCGGACACGGTGGTGGTGATGCGCGGCCCGCTGGCGCTGGCCGCCGATCTCGGCCCGGTTGCCGAGCCCTACGATGCGCCGGACCCGGCGCTGGTGGCCGCGGCCGATCCATTGGCGGGTTTCGCCGAGTTGCCGCAGCCCGGACATTTCCTGGCCGCCGCCACGCAGCCGCCAGGGCTGACCTTCGTGCCGTTCTACGCACAGTACGAACGCCGCAGCGCGCTGTACTTCAAGCGCCTGGCGCCGGCGCAGTGGGCGCAGGAAGCGGCGCGGCGCGCGCGCCAGCAGGCCGAGCGCGCGGCGCTGCAGGCGACTGCGGTGGACATGATCCAGTTCGGCGACGAGGCCTCCGAGCAGGCGCACACGCTGCGCAGCGATACCTCTTTCGGCGGCGCCTACCGCCGCAAGCAATGCCGCGACGTGCGGGGCAAGGGCTTCGTCGAGTTCCAGATGAAAGGCAGCGCGCAGCCGCTGGCGTTGCGCCTGCGTTTCTGGGGTAGCGACAAGGGCCGCTTCAACATCCTGATCGACGGCAAGCTGGCGGTGGAGGTGCAGGTGGACCGCAGTCAGGTCATCGACTTCGTCGATCGCGACTATGCCCTGCCACCGGCGCTGACCCGCGCTGCGCAGCTGACCTTCCGCATCGAGCCGCAGCACGGCGATACCGCGGGGCCGCTGTTCGGCGGCTGGTTGATCCCGGCCGCGAGCGCATGACCGCCGCCGCCGCGCGCGGCCCGTCCAGCAGGCACGCCAACCAGCGGGTGGCGTGCGTGGCGCGACTCGGCGATGGAGCGCAGTCATTGCCGCGGCGCGGCACCCGTTGTGCCGAGTTGCACGCAGCGTCACGCCGGTATGCACCGGCTCCCTGACTGAACCGAAAGCAACGGGTATGCATGCCGGTCGGCCGCCCGATCGCGCGGCCGCGCCACGACCATGCGTTATTCCGCATGCAGAACCGCTAATTGCGACAAGACGCCGGTCGCAGTTACAGGCACATTGTGATTGCATCGTTAAAACGTGATGACCTTTGGTTTTCCGGCGCAGCGACCGGTGCGCGGGACAGGATCCGCCACCGCCCTTGGCCACTCACCGCATGAGCGGGGATGTGCGCACGGGCAGCGTGCGCAGGATCGCAAGCATCCCCGTCGTTGCGTCCGGCCTTGTAAAGCCGCGCCGCAGCAGGCGTATCACCGGCGTCGCTGTTGTTGCAGCGTCGTCCTCATCGCAGTTTCGACCGCTGGCGCGAGCCGGCGCGGGTTTGTTCGGCCCATCGTTTTCGCTTATGCCACGTCTCGCCATCGCTCAGGAGATCTCCATGTCGTTCCCGCACGCATCCCATCCTTCCCATCGTCCGCAGCCGCTGGCGCTGGCCGTGGTCGCCGCGCTGTCGCTGGGCGCCGCATGCCCGGCGCTGGCGCAGGAGGCGAGCGCGGACGACGGCAAGCCCCAGACCCTGGACAGCATCGTGGTCACCGGCTCGCGCCTGCGCCGGGTCGATACCGAGACCGCCAACCCGGTGGTGACGATCAACCGCGCGCAGATCGAGGCGACCGGCAAGGCCACACTCGGCGACCTGGTGCAGGAACTGCCGTCGATCGCCGGCAACGCGACCAATCCCAACACCAACAACGGCGGCGGCACCGGCGCCTCGACCATCTCGCTGCGCGGCCTGGGCGACAAGCGCACGCTGATCCTGGTCAACGGCACGCGCCTGGCCAGCAACGACGTCAACGCGATCCCGGCGACGATGATCGAGCGGGTGGAAGTGCTCAGCGACGGCGCCTCGGCGGTGTATGGCTCGGACGCGATCGGCGGCGTGGTCAACTTCATCCTGCGCAAGGGCTTGGACGGCATCGAGGCCAGCACCGACTTCGGCACCAGTTCGCGCAGCGACGGCAACCGCCGCAGCTTCTCGCTGACCGCCGGCAAGACCGGCGAGCGCGGCAGCATCGTCGCCGGCCTGTCCTACCACAACATCGATCCGGTCTCGGCCGGCGCGCGCAGCTACTCGAAGGATGCGCTGTCGCTGATCAACGGGGTGCCGGTGAAGCAGGGTTCCTCGGCCACGCCGACCGGCAGCATCAGCTTCGACGAAGGTTCCGACCAGTCCAGGGCGCTGGCGGCGAGCAACGGCTGTTCGCGGGTCACCTTCAACGGCGGCAGCGGCAGCCCGACCAATGCCAGCCAGTACCACTGCTATGACGCCGCCAGCGATTCCTACAACTACCAGCCGTACAACCTGCTGCAGACCCCGCAGGAACGCACCAATGCCTTCGTGATCGGCAGCTTCCGCTTCAACGATCACCTGGAAGGCTACGTCAACACCTACTTCAGCAAGACCACCTCGTCCTCGATCATCGCGCCGATCCCGATCTTCGCCAACGGCGACAATTTCCTGGCCTCCGCCGACAGCTACTACAACCTGTTCGGGGTCAACTTCGGCACCGACCGCAGCGCCGCGACCTCGTACAACAGCTTCAACAGCCGCGCCACCGTGCTGGGCAACCGCCGCTACGAATACGACACCTACAATTTCCAGATCAATCCCGGCCTGCGCGGCAGCTTCGGCGACAGCTCCTGGCAATGGGACGCCAGCGTCAACTACGGCAAGATCAAGCAGAAGTCGATCAACCACGGCTTCCTCGACTACGCCGGGTTCAACGCCGCGGTGGGGCCGTCGTTCCTGGACAGCGACGGCACGGTCAAATGCGGCAGCGCCGGCGCGGCGATCGCCGGCTGCACCCCGATCGACGTGTTCAACCTCAACAGCGAGAGCAACAAGGCGGCGCTGGAAGCGCTGGTGGTCAACCCGATCGTGACCAGCGTCTACAGGGTCAAGCAGTTCGAGGCCAACGCCAACGGCAACCTGTTCGACCTGCCGGCCGGCACGGTGAGCCTGGCCGCGGGCGTGTCCTACCGCAAGGAAAGCACTTCCACCGCCGCCGACCCGCTGTGGACCGGCGACGAGAACGGCATGTGCGGGGTGATCGAATTCTGTGCCACCGTGCTCGGCGGCAGCTTCAGCGTCAAGGAAGCCTATGCCGAGGCGCTGTTCCCGCTGCTCGCCGACCTGCCGCTGGTGCATTCGCTGAACCTGACCGTCGGCAGCCGCTTCTCCGATTACGACAGCGTCGGCAGCAAGACCAACAGCAAGGTCTCGCTGGAGTACCGTCCGATCGAGAACCTGTTGCTGCGCGGCACCGTGTCGCAGGTGTTCCGCGCGCCGAACATCAACGAATTGTATTCCGGCGTGGTCGGCGACTCGGCCACGGTCAAGGATCCTTGCAACGGCTACAACGGCGGCCATGCCGCGGCCTGCGCCAACGTGCCCACCGACGGCAGCTACCAGCAGGCCGACAACCAGGTCGGCGCCAAGGCCTCCGGCGCAGTGGTGGCCGGCTACCAGCTCAAGCCGGAGACCGGCAAGTCCTACGATTTCGGCGTGGTCTACGATCCGGGCTGGCTGGACGGCCTGTCGATGAGCGCGGACCTGTGGAAGATCAACCTGCAGGACACCATCACCCAGGTCTCGGCGCAGACCGTGCTCAACCAGTGCTATCCCAACGCGTCCAGCGCCTACTGCGCGCTGATCCACCGCAACGACAACGGCACCATCAATTATATCGCCGAGCCCACTGTGAACCTCGGCAAGCTGTGGGCCAGCGGCGCCGACTTCAGCCTCAACTACCGCCTGCCGGACACCGCCTTGGGCAGCTTCAACGCCGGCCTCAACGGCACCTACGTGATCCGCTACGACGTCAACCCGGACAGCACCGACCCGAACACCGTCACCATCCACAACGCCGGCAAGTACACCCAGGCCTACGGCAACTTCCCGCGCTGGCGCGGGCTCGGCGCGCTGAGCTGGAATCTGGGCGACTGGAGCGCGTCGTGGCGCATCCGCTACATCGGCAGCACCGAGATCGGTAGCGAAGATACGCGGCAGAGCCTGTCGTCCGATGCTGGCCTGCCGCACGCGGTGCGCAGCATCGGTTCCTATGTCTATCACAACGTGCAGGTCGGCTATAACCTCACGCCCTGGCACACCCGCCTTGAGCTGGGCGTGGACAACCTGGCCGACAAGCAGCCGCCGCTGTACTACGCCAACAACGTCACCAACGCCAACACCGACGTGGCCACCTACGATCTGCTCGGCCGCTACTACTGGGCGCGGGCGACGGTGAAGTTCTAAGCCCGCGTTCGGCCAGTCCGAAACGTGACAGTGCAGATGCCGATGCCGTTCCCGCTCGGCATCTGCTCAGGCGCGGCTTGCTGTAACGGTGCGCGATGCTGGCGGCAGCCGCGTACGTGCCGCTGCCGTGCTGCGCGTGCTTACTCCAGCAACTTCAGCAGGTCCCGGTGCAGGTCGTGCGGAATCCGCACACCTTCGCGCAGGCTGCGCGCGCGCGCCTGATAGCGGCGTTGCGAGGGCAGCCGCGCACCGGTGTCCTGGTAGGCGGCGAAGAACGCCTCGGCGCGTGCCATGTGCCTGGCCCACTCCGCGCCCAGGAACCGCACCGGGTCCAAGGCCAGGATCAATTCGCCGTGGTAGGGGGAGGCGCCGGCGCCGGCGTCGTGCGCCAGCGATTCGGCGCTGGTGAGGTCGCCGATCAGCGGCCCGGCGATCAGTTCGATCATGGCGGACAGCGCCGAGCCCTTGTGTCCGCCGAAGGTCAGCATCGCGCCACCGCCGCCGGCGACCACGTTCGGATCGGTGGTCGGCCTGCCGCTGGCGTCCACGCCCCAGCCTTCGGGAATCGGCAAGCCGGCGCGGCGGTGCAACTCGATCTCGCCGCGCGCCACCGCGCTGGTGGCGAAATCGAACACGAATGGAAGCGCGTCCACACGCGGCCAGCCGAACGCGAGCGGGTTGGTTCCCAGCAAGGGCGTGTGGCCGCCGGCCGGCGTGACCCAGGCATGGCTGGGATTGCAGATCAGCGCGACCAGCCCGGCCTCGGTGATGCGTTCGACTTCCGGCCATAGCGCGGAGAAATGCACGCAATGGTTGATCGCCAGCGCCGCCAGCCCATTGCCGCGCGCCTTTTCGATCAGCGACGGCAGGCCGCGCTCGAACGCCAGCAGCGAAAAGCCAGCGCGCGCATCGACGCGGACGATCGCCGGTGCCTGATCGTGCACGACCGGTTCGGCATCGCCCGCGACCTTGCCGTTGCGCAGCGTCGCCACGCATCCCAGGGTCCGATACAGCCCATGCGAGGCGCAGCCGTCGCGTTCGCCCGCGACGATCGTGGTGGTGAGGGTTCGCACATGCGCTGGACCGAAGCCGGCATGGCGCAGGATGCGTTCGACCAACGCGGTGGCTTGGTCCAGGGACAGGGCGACGGGATCGCTGGCGTTCATCGAAAAAAGCGCGGATGGGAGTGACCTGGATTCTCGCCCGTGGCGCGCTGTGTGAATACCCTCGGGCTGCCAAAACGCTACGGGGGTTCTGCAGGGCTGACGATGCAGGGTCGCGCCAATAAACAAAGCCGGCAGGATGCCGGCTTCGTTCTTCCACATGCTTGGCCCGTGCAGCAGGCTTACGCCGACAACTCCAACAACAGCTTGTTGAGCCTGCGCACATACGCGGCCGGGTCCTTCAGGCTGTCGCCGGCGGCCAGTGCGGCCTGGTCGAACAGCACCCGGGCCAGATCGCCGAAGCGCTCGCCGTCGGCTTCCGCGTCCAGCTTCTCGATCAGCGGATGCGCCGGGTTGAACTCGAACACCGGCTTGCTCTCCGGCAGCTTCTGTCCGCTGGCTTCCAGGATCTGCCGCATCTGCAGGCCCAGGTCGCCCTGGCCGATGGCCAGGATCGCCGGCGAATCGGTCAGGCGGTGCGAGACGCGCACTTCCGACACGTCCTCGCCCAGCGCCTGCTGGATGCGCTCGACCAGGCCCTGCTTGGCCTTGGCCGCTGCTTCCATGGCCTGCTTCTCTTCGTCGCTGTCGAGTTTGCCCAGGTCCAGGTCGCCGCGCGCCACGTCGACGAAGGACTTGCCGTCGAACTCGGTGAGGTAGCTCATCAGCCACTCGTCGATGCGGTCGGTGAGCAGCAGCACTTCGATGCCCTTCTTGCGGAACACTTCCAGGTGCGGGCTGTCCTTGATCTGCGCGTAGCTCTCGCCGCTCAGGTAGTACAGCTTGTCCTGGCCGTCCTTCATCCGCGCTACGTAGTCGGCCAGCGCCACGCTCTGCTCGGCGTCGCCGCTGTGGGTGGAGGCGAAGCGCAGCAGGCCGGCGATCTTCTCGCGGTTGGCGAAGTCCTCGGCCGGGCCTTCCTTCAGCACCTGGCCGAAATGCGTCCACACGCTCTTGTAGCGTTCGGGTTCGTCCTTGGCCAGCTTCTCCAGCATGTCCAGCGCGCGCTTGGTCAGCGCCGACTTCATCGAGTCGATGACCGGGCCGGACTGCAGGATTTCGCGCGACACGTTCAGCGGCAGGTCGCTGGAATCGACGATGCCCTTGACGAAGCGCAGGTACAGCGGCAGGAACTGTTCGGCCTGGTCCATGATGAAGACGCGTTGCACGTACAGCTTGAGTCCGCGCGAGGCGTCGCGCTGGTACAGGTCGAACGGCGCGCGCCCGGGCACGTACAGCAGCGAGGTGTAGTCGAGCTTGCCCTCGACCTTATTGTGGCTCCACGCCACCGGGTTCTCGTGGTCGTGCGCGATGTGCTTGTAGAGTTCCTGGTACTCCTCGTCCTTGATTTCGGTGCGCGGCCGCGTCCACAGCGCGCTGGCGCGGTTGACGGTTTCCCACTCCGGGGTTTCCGGCGTGTCCTTGTCCTCGCCGTGGTGTTCCTTCGGCAGTTCGATTGGCAGCGCGATGTGGTCGGAATACTTGCGCACGATGCCGCGCAGCTTCCAGCCGTCGGCGAAGCCGTCTTCGCCTTCCTTCAGCTGCAGCACGATGCGGGTGCCGCGCTCGGGCTTGTCGATGGTGGCGACCTCGAACTCGCCTTCGCCGCGCGAGGACCAGTGCACGCCCTCGCTGGCCGGCAGCCCGGCGCGGCGGCTGTACACGTCGACCTGGTCGGCGACGATGAAGGCGCTGTAGAAGCCCACGCCGAACTGGCCGATCAGGTGCGAATCCTTCTTCTGGTCGCCGGACAGGTGCTTGAGGAAATCGGAGGTGCCGGACTTGGCGATGGTGCCCAGGTGCGAGACGATCTCCTCGCGGCTCATGCCGATGCCGTTGTCGTCGATGGTGACGGTGCCGGCGTCCTTGTCGAAGCCGATGCGGATGCGCAGCTGCGCATCGCCGTCCAGCAGTTCGGGCTTGACCAGCGCCTCGAAGCGCAGCTTGTCGGCCGCGTCGGAGGCATTGGAGATCAGCTCGCGCAGGAAGATCTCCTTGTTGGAATACAGCGAGTGGATCATCAGTTGCAGCAGCTGCTTGACCTCGGTCTGAAAGCCCAGGGTTTCTTTTTGGGTTTCCACGCTCATCGGTGCTTGCTCCAGGGGGGGGATGGCTGGCCGCGCGGAGGAGGGCGCGGCTCTGCCTGCGGACATGGTGGCGGCCAGGCCCGGCTTCAAGCGCCAGGTGGCGCAGGCGGCCGCCATGGACTGGTCTATCATCCTGGCCCCGTTCCATGCCGCCGCCGTCGATGCCGACCCCGTGCCCGTTGCCTCCCGATTCCCGGCCGTTGCGAGGCCGCCGATGAGCCGTGCCGGCGCCGGCCAGGTGCGCATCATCGGCGGCCGCTGGCGCAATACGCGGCTTCCGGTACCGGACCTGCCGGGCCTGCGCCCGACCTCGGACCGGGTCCGCGAGACCCTGTTCAACTGGCTGCTGCCGGCGCTGCCCGGCGCACGCGTGCTGGACCTGTTCGCCGGCAGCGGCGCGCTCGGCCTGGAGG
>NZ_CAPJ01000106.1 GCF_000331775.1 Xanthomonas translucens pv. translucens DSM 18974 | reverse complement strand
GGCGCTGCTGGTCGCCTGCCAGCCGGCCTCGCCGCCGCCGCCCACGGCGGCGGCGGCGGCAACGTCGGCGCGCACTCCCGGCCAGGCCTTCGCCGCCTTGCTCGACGCGCAATGGCAGTACCAACTCAAGCACCATCCGGAGTTCGCCAGCATCATCGGCGACACGCGTTACAACGACCGCTGGAGCGATTATTCGCCGGCGGCGTTGCAGGCCGAGCAGCAGGCCACCGCGGATTTCCTGAAGCGGTTCGAGGCGATCGACGGCACGGTGCTGTCGGCGCAGGACCAGCTGAGCCTGCAGATGATGCTGCGCCAGTTGCGCGACCGGCTGGAAGCGATCGCGCTGAAGAACGACGAGATGCCGCTGGAGCCGGTCGGCGGCATCCAGCTGACCTTGCCGGGCTACGCGCAGGCGTTCCCGTTCGCCAGCGTCAAGGACTACGAGGACTACATCAAGCGCCTGCAGGCGATTCCGGCCTTGCTCGACCAGATCGTGGCGCTGTCGCGCGCCGGCGCCAAGGACGGCCTGCTGCAGCCGAAATACCTGCTCGAGCAGATCCCCGCGCAGGTGCGCGCGATCGCCGCGCCGGCCGGCGCCGATAGCCCGTTCGCGCTGCCGCTGAAGAATTTTCCCGATGCGGTGCCGGCGGCCGAGCGTACGCGTCTGCGCGCGGCGATGCTCGCGGCGATCGACCAGCAGGTGCGTCCGGCCTACGTCAGGCTGGCCGATTTCGTCGCCGACGAATACGCGCCGCAGGGCCGCGCGCAGGAAGGGCTGTGGTCGCTGCCCGATGGCGAGCGCCGCTACCGCTATGCGATCCATACCCAGACCACCACCGACAAATCGCCCGAGCAGATCCACCAGATCGGCCTGGCCGAAGTGGCGCGCATCGAGGGCGAGATGCGCGCCATCGCCAAGCAGCTCGGCTATGCCGACCTGGCTGCGCTGCGCAAGGCGGTGGCGCACGACCGCAAGTTCTTCGCCAGCTCGCGCGAGCAGATCCTGCAGCGCTACCGCGACGACATCGCGCAGATGCAGCCGCAGTTGCGCAAGCTGTTCGGCACCTTGCCGAAAACGCCGCTGGAAGTGCGCGCGATGGCCGGGTTCCGCACCACCGCGCCGGGCGCCGAGTACTGGCAGAGCGATGCGCAGAGCAGCAAGCCGGCGCTGGTGATGGTCAACACCAGCGACTACGCGCAGCGCACCCTGGTCAACATCGAGGCCACCGCGTATCACGAGGGCGTGCCCGGCCATCACCTGCAGATCTCGCTCGCGCAGCGCCTGCCGTTGCCGCCGTTCCGTCAGCAGTCCAGCTACAACGCCTACGTCGAAGGCTGGGCGCTGTATGCCGAGCGCCTGGGCAAGGACGTGGGCTTCTACAAGGATCCCTACAGCGACTACGGCCGCCTGGCCGGCGAACTGCTGCGCGCCAACCGCCTGGTGTTGGATACCGGTGTGCACTACAAGCGCTGGAGCCGGCAGCAGATGATCGCGTTCTTCCACGCGCATCCGTCCGACGACGAGCCCAGCATCCAGGCCGAGACCGACCGCTACATCGTGTGGCCGGGCCAGGCGCTGGGCTACAAGCTCGGCGAGCTGGACATCCTGGCGCTGCGCGAAAAGGCCAGGCGCGCACTCGGCGCGCGCTTCGACATCCGCGCCTTCCACGACCAGATTCTCGGCGGCGGCGCGATGCCGCTGGACCTGCTCGACGCCCGCATCGACGCCTGGATCGCGCAGGCCAAGGCCGGCGCATCCCCCACTCCGGAGAAACCGCAATGAGCCCGAACTCCCGACTCCGTGCGCCGCTGCTGCTGGCCATGCTGTGCGCACTGGCAGCGCAGGGCGTCGCCACTGCTGCCGAACCCGCGCGACCGGCGGCCGCAACTGCGAGCAGCGACGCCGGCGCACGCTTCAAGGCGCTGTACCTACGCGAGTGGACATGGCGCCAGCAGCAGTCCGCCGGCGCCGACGACGAAGACAGCCAGGGCCAGGCCGCCGACCATTTGCCGAAGGTGGATCCGGCCACGCAGAACCTGCGCACCGCGTACTGGCAGCAGGTGCTGCGCGAACTGGAGGCGATCGACCCGGCACAGCTGTCGGCGCAGGACCAGGTCAACTACCAGGTCTACCGCCAGCAGTTGCAGGTGCTGCTCGACCAGCAACACTTCCGCGCCTGGGAGATGCCGTTCAACAGCGACAGCGCGTTCTGGAGCGACCTGGGCTTCACCGCGCGCAACACCCTGCATAGCCGAGAGGACTACCAGCGCTACCTCGGCCAGCTGGCCGACATCCCGCGCTATTTCGACGAGCAGATCGGCAACATGCGCGCTGGCCTGGCGCGCGGTTTCGCGCAACCGAAGCTCACCCTCGACGGCCGCACCGAGTCGATCGCCGACGTCGCGCAGGCGCAGGGCGAGGATAATCTGTTCTACGCCCCCTTCAAGCAGATGCCGGCGACGATTCCCCCCGCGGTGCAGGCGCAACTGCGTGCGCAGGCGCATGCGGCCATCGCCAAGCAGGTGGCGCCCGCCTACGCCAAGCTGCTGCGTTTCATGCGCGAGGAATACCTGCCCAAGACGCGTCCGGCGCTGGCCATCGAGTCGGTACCCGACGGCGCCGCCTACTACCGTGCGCAGATCCGCGAATACACCACGCTGGACATGACCCCGGAGCAGATCCACGCGGTCGGCCTGAAGGAAGTGGCGCGCCTGCGCAAGGAGATGGACCAGACCATCGTCGACAGCGGCTTCAAGACGCCGGCCGGGCAGCAGACCTTCCCCGCGTTCCTGAACTACCTGCGCACCGATCCGCGGTTCTACGCCAAGACCCCGGAGGAACTGCTGAAGGACGCGGCCTGGATCGCCAAGCGGGTGGACGCCAAGGTCGGCGACTACATCGGCCGCCTGCCGCGGCGCCGCTTCGCGATCGAACCGGTGCCGGCGGAACTGGCGCCGTTCTACACCGGCGGCCGCGGCGGCCCTGGCATCTACCTGGTCAACACCTACGACCTGCCGTCGCGCCCGCTGTACAACCTGACCGCGCTGACCCTGCACGAGTCCTCGCCCGGCCACGCGCTGCAGATGCCGCTGGCGGCCGAGCAGGACAACCTGCCGGACTTCCGCCGCTACACCTTCATCTCCGCCTACGGCGAAGGCTGGGCGGTGTATTCGGAGTACCTGGGGCAGGAGATGGGCCTGTACGACACGCCGTACGACCGCTTCGGCTACCTGACCTACCAGATGTGGCGCGCATGCCGGCTGGTGATCGACACCGGCATCCACCACTACGGCTGGACCCGCGAGCAGGCGCAGGCCTATCTGCGCGACAACACCGCGCTGAGCCAGCACGAGGTGACTACCGAGGTGGACCGCTACATCGCCTGGCCGGGGCAGGCGCTGTCCTACTACCTGGGCGAACTGAAGATCATCGCGTTGCGACGCAAGGCCGAGGCCGCGCTGGGCGAGAAATTCGACATCCGCGCCTTCCACGACGCGATCCTTGAAACCGGCTCGGTGCCGCTGCCGGTGCTGGAGCAGCGCATCGACCGTTTCATCGCCGAGGGCGGGAAGTCGCCGTGGGGTGCCGCGACGGACACACCGACGGCGCCATGACGAACGCGTCGCCACGCGCCTGGATGGCGAACGGTTCTTGTCGCGGTTCGTTGCCATGGGGTGTGCCGCGTCGTACCGGCGATCAGCCACCTCAACCACGAGCAGCGGGGGCACCATGACCACACAAGGCAAGTTCCACAAGCGTCTGAGCCTGACCGACCTGACCTTTATCGGGCTCGGTTCGATCTTCGGCTCCGGTTGGCTGTTCTCGGCCAGCCATGTGTCGGCCATTGCCGGCCCGGCCGGCATCGTGTCGTGGATCGCCGGCGGTGTGGCGGTGCTGCTGCTGGGCCTGGTGTATTGCGAACTGGGCGCGGCGCTGCCGCGTGCCGGCGGGGTGGTGCGCTACCCGGAGTATTCGCACGGCGCGCTGCTCGGCTGGCTGATGGGCTTCATCACCCTGATCGCGTTCTCCAGCCTGATCGCGATCGAGGTCGAGGCGGCGCGGCAGTACGCCGCGGCCTGGTTCCCCTCGTTGAACCAGGCCGGCAGCACCCATCCCAGCGTGGCCGGCTGGCTGCTGCAGCTGGCGCTGCTGGTGGCGTTCTTCCTGCTCAACTACTTCAGCGTCAAGACCTTCGCCACCGCCAACAACATCGTCAGCGTGTTCAAGTTCCTGGTGCCGCTGCTGGTGATCGTGCTGCTGATGGCCCACTTCAATCCGCAGAACCTGCACGTGCAGGGCTTCGCCCCGTCCGGCGCGGCCGGCGTGGAGGCGGCGATCTCGGCCGGCGGCATCATCTTCGCCTACCTGGGGCTGACCCCGATCGTGTCGGTGGCCAGCGAGGTGCGCGATCCGCAGCGCAACATCCCGATCGCGCTGATCCTGTCGGTGGCGCTGTCCACGGTGATCTACGTGCTGCTGCAGCTGGCGTTCCTGGGCAGCGTGCCGACCGCGTACCTGAGCCAGGGCTGGGGCGGCATCGACAAGGCGTTCGCGCTGCCGTACCACGACATCGCGCTGGCGCTGGGCATGGGCTGGCTGGCGGCGCTGGTGATCTGCGATGCGATGATCTCGCCCAGCGGCACCGGCAACATCTACATGAACGCCACGCCGCGCGTGGTCTACGGCTGGGCGCGCAGCGGCGGTTTCCTGTCGGTGCTGACCCGGGTCGATGCCAAGTCCGGCATCCCGCGTCCGGCGCTGTGGCTGAGTCTGGCGCTGTCGGTGTTCTGGACCCTGCCATTCCCGTCATGGGACACGCTGATCCAGGTGGTGTCGGCGGCGCTGGTGCTGAGCTATGCGGTGGCGCCGGTGACCGTGGCGGCGTTGCGCCGCAGCGCGCCGCAGTTGCCGCGGCCGTTCCTGTTGCGCGGCTTGGCCGTGCTCGGGCCGCTGTCGTTCATCGTCGCCGCGCTGATCGTGTACTGGTCCACCTGGAGCACGCTGTCGTGGCTGCTCGGCCTGCAGGTCGCGATGTTCGCGCTGTACGTGCTGTACAAGCTGCCGAGCGCGGCCGGGCGCGCGCAGCTGTGGCGGCAGGTACGCGGCGCGCTGTGGCTGATCGGGTTCTTCGTGCTGGTGCTGCTGGTGTCCTACCTGGGCAGCTTCGGCGGCACCGGCCAGATCGCGCATCCTTGGGACACGCTGAGCGTGGCGGTGATCGCGTTCGGCTGCTACCACTGGGGCGCACGCACCGGCTTGCGCAGCGACCAGCTGGCGCTGGAAGAGGACGACGGGGAGTAGGGTGCCCGCTTTTTTGTAGGAGCGGCTTCAGCCGCGACAGGAGGCTGCAGAGCACCTGTCGCGGCTGAAGCCGCTCCTACAGAAGGGCAGGAAATTCAGGGGATATCGGAAGGTAATGAACAGATTCGCTGCATCGATCGTGCTGGCCGCGGCGTCCTTCGCCGGCCACGCCCAGGCCGCGCCGAGCGTGGCCGACTACCAGCGCTCGCTCGGCCTGCGCGAGGCGTGGATGACGCTGACCGAGAACGTTGCGTGGCCGGCGCAATGGCGCGACGGCGGCACGTTCTATTACCGCAAGACGGTGCCCGGCGGCTTCGCCTTCGTGCGCGAGGACGTGGCCACTCAAAGCAAACAGCCGGCGTTCGATGCGCTGCGGCTGGCGCGCGGGCTGAGCGCCGCGGCCGGGACCGAGTACCCGGCGCTGCGCCTGCCGTTCGAGCGCTTCAGCTATGTGGCCGATGCCGGCGGCGACAACGCCGCGATCGCGTTCCAGATCGACTACGCGCCATGGCGCTGCACGTTGACCGACTACGTGTGCGCGCGCGCGGACACCGGCCCGCAGCCGCGGCCGCGCGGCTTCGGCGTGGTCCGCGATCCGGCGGTGGCCGCCGACAACACGCCGCATCGCTCGCCGGACGGACGCTGGGACGCGTTCGCCGACGGCCACGATATCGTGCTGCGCAGCGTCGCCGACGGCCATGTGCTGCGCCTGAGCGCCGACGGCCGCGCCGACGATTTCTACGATCCGGAAACGCTGGCCTGGTCGCCGGATGCGCAGCGGCTGGCGGTGTATAAGGTGCGTCCGGGGTTCGCGCGGCGGGTGACCCGGGTGGAGGCGGCACCGCCGGGTGGCGGCCAGCCGCGCGCGCGCACCCAGCTGTATCCCAAGCCCGGCGACGCGGTGGATATCGAGCGGCCGGTGCTGTTCGATCTCGCCGGGCTGTCCGCCAAAGGCGGCGCGCGGCGTATCGCCATCGACGACGCGCTGTTCGCCAATCCGTACCAGCTGTCGCCGATCCAGTGGCGCAAGGACAGCCGTAGCTTCGTGTTCGACTACGTGCAGCGCGGTTTCCAGCGCATGCGCGCGATCGCGGTGGACGCGGCCAGCGGCCGCGCGCACGTGGCGGTGGGCGAGGACGCCAGGACCTTCGTCTATGCCGACCGCAGCTACCGTCACGACGTGGACGGGCTCGGCCAGCAGATCCTGTGGATCTCCGAGCGCGACGGCTGGCGCCATCTGTATCTGTTCGATGGCGAAAGCGGCAAGGTCAAGACGCAGATCACCAAGGGCGCATGGATCGTGCGCGACGTGCTGCGCGTGGACGATGCGCAGCGCCGCATCTGGTTCTCCGCCAGCGGCATGGACGCGGGCAAGGACCCGTATTACCGGCAGTTGTTCGCGGTGGATTTCGACGGCCGCCACCTGACCCGGCTGACCACCGCCGACGCCGACCACGATGTGGCCATCGCCGACGACGGCCGCCACTACGTGGACACCTATTCGCGCCCGGACCTGCCGCCGCTGATGGAGCTGCATGCCATCGACGGCACCCTGCTGCAGGTGGTGGAGCGCGGCGACATCGGCAAGCTGCAGGCCGCCGGCTGGCGCGCGCCGCAGACCTTCGTGGCCAAGGGCCGCGACGGCCGCACCGACATCTGGGGCATGGTGGTGCGCCCGCGCGACTACGACCCGCGCAAGACATACCCGGTGATCGAGAACATCTACGCCGGCCCGCACGACAGCTTCGTGCCCAAGACCTTCTGGCCGTTCGGCTACCACTCCGGCGGCGACAAGCAGATCGGCATGCAGGCGCAGGCCGACCTGGGTTTCATCGTGGTGATGATCGACGGCATGGGCACCGCCAACCGCTCCAAGGCGTTCCACGACGTAGCCTGGAAGAACCTCGGCGATTCCGGTTTCCCCGACCGCATCGCCTGGCACAAGGCGCTGGCCGCGCAGGATCCGTCCTACGACATCTCCCGCGTCGGCATCTACGGCGCCTCGGCCGGCGGGCAGAGCACGCTGGGCGCGCTGGAACGGCATCCGGGCTTCTACAAGGTGGGCGTGGCGTTCGCCGGTTGCTACGACAACCGCATGGACAAGATCAGCTGGAACGAGCAGTGGATGGGCTGGCCGGTGGACGCCCGCTACGCCGCCGCCTCCGGCGTGGACAACGCGGCCAGGCTGCGCGGCGAGTTGCTGTTGATCGTCGGCGAGCAGGACAGCAACGTCGATCCGGCCTCGACCGCGCAGGTGGTGGATGCGCTGATCAAGGCCGGCAAGGAGTTCGACCTGCTGAACGTGCCCGGCGGCGAGCACACGGTCGGCCGCTCTACTGGCCCGATCGACTACGTGCAGCGGCGCCAGTACGACTTCTTCGTGCGGCATCTGCTGGGCGCGCCAACGCCGCGCTGGAATGCGATTTCCCCAGGAGACGCGCAATGACCGATCGCCATCCGCACGCCCTTGTAGGAGCGGCTTCAGCCGCGACCGTTGCTTCCGGAACCGCAGTCCCACCGGCGCCGGTGTCGCGGCTGAAGCCGCTCCTACGCAGAGCGTCGTCTATCGTTCGCTACGCCGTGCTGGCCCTGCTGCTGCCGCTACTCGCCCACGCCGAAGAGATGCCCCGCTACGTCAGCCGCGACGGCCACCACGCGCTGTTCGTCGATGGCGCGCCGTACAGCATCATGGCCGCGCAACTGCACAACTCCAGCGCTTGGCCGCAGGTGTTGCCGCAGGCGCTGGACGCGGTGCAGGAGTTGCACGCGAACACGGTCGAGGCGCCGGTGTACTGGGAACAGTTCGAGCCGGAGCCGGGCCGTTACGACTACCGCAACGTCGATGCGCTGGTTGAGCAGAGCCGCGCGCGCGGGCTGCGTCTGATCGTGCTGTGGTTGGGCACCTGGAAGAATGGGCAGATGCACTAGGTGCCGGAATGGATCAAGCGCGATCCGGCCACGTATCCGCGCATGCGCGATGCCAAGGGCGAACCGGTGGACGTGCTGTCGCCGCATGCGCCGGCCAATGTGCAGGCCGACGCGCGCGCCTTCGCCGCGCTGATGCAGCACCTGCGCAAGATCGACGCCGGCCGCTACACGGTGATCGCGGTGCAGGTGCAGAACGAGCCCGGCGCGATCGGCACCGTGCGCGACCATGGCGCCGCCGGCGAGCGCGCGTTCGATGCCGCCGTGCCGGCGGACGTGCTGCAGCGGCTGGGCAAGCCGGCCGGCAGCTGGCGCCAGGTGTTCGCCAGCGATGCCGAGGAAATGTTCAGCGCCTGGAGCAACGCCAGCTACATCCAGCAGGTCGCCGCCGCCGGCAAGGCCGCCTATCCGCTGCCGCTGTACGTGAACACCTGGCTGCGCTACAAGGGCCGCACCAAGCCCGGCGAGGAATATCCGGCCGGCGGCGCCACCTGGAACGTGTTCGACCTGTGGCGCCTGGCCACGCCGGCGATCGACTTCATCGGCACCGACATCTACACCAGCGACTACGACGAATACACCAAGGTGGTCGGCCAGTACGCGCGCGCCGACAACCCGGCCTGGGTGTCGGAGACCGGTTTTGAGGCGGCCACCGCGCCGTACCATTTCCACGTGCTCGGCCGCGGCGGCATTGGGTTCTCGGTGTTCGGCATCGACGGCAACGAGGACACGCCGGACAACCAGGCCGCGATCGCCGCGCACGCGGCTGGTTTCGGCCTGCTGGCGCCGCTGCAGCGCGAACTGGCTGCCGGCGCTTTTGCTGGCAGGTTGCAGGCGGCTGTCGAGAAGGCGGGCGTGCCAAAGCAGAGTCTGCGTTTCGGCGCATGGCAGGCGCAGGTGTCGTTCGGCGCGCCAGGTTGGGGCGAGGCGCCGGCGATCCTGCCTGGCACGGCGCAGCACGACGGCCGCGCGCTGGTGCTGGAACTGCAGCCGAACGTGTTCCTGGTCACAGGATTCAATTCCCGCGTTGAATTTGTGCGCGACCGGGCCGATGGCAAATACGGGCAACTGCTGCGCGTGGAGCAGGGCCGCTACGTCGATGGCCAGTGGCAGGTCGTGCGCCTGTTGAACGGCGACGAGACCGACTACGGGCTCAACTTCCGGCGCAGCGATCCCTACGTGCTGCGGGTGACCGTGGGAACCTACTGACCTTGCGGCCGCGCTGCGACCGCCCAATGAGCAAACGCATGAGTTCCATCGCCTCGGTGTCCTCGATCGCCCTGTCCGGCATGCGCGCCGCCGCATCCGGCTTGCAGGCGCGCGCGCACAATGTCGCCAACGCCGCCACCGAAGGCTTCCAACGCCAGGTCACGGCCAACCAGGAGGCGCCCGGCGGCGGCGTGAGCGTCCAGGTGCAGGCGGCGGGCGGCGAGGGCAGCGACCTGGTCGACGACATGGTCGGCGGGTTGTCCGCACGCAACGACTTCCAGGCCAACGCGCGGGTACTGCGCGCTGCCGACGACACCATCGGCAGCCTGCTCGACGTCCTGGCCTGAGGCCGCGCCGCTCCCTTCTCCCATCGGGACCATGGCCCCCTTCTCGGGGGAAGGTGCCCTGCAGGGGCGGATGAGGGTACGAGCGAAGCCTTGTGCACCTGCTCGTGTGAGCCCCCTGAAAGTACGCGCGAAGCCTGGTGCAGCGATCGTTGCCCCACCCAAGGCTATGCAATTTTCCGCACCGATCCTCGACACAGCACACAAGACGTGACCGCCCCCGCGGTGCACGATGATGCGCTATTGCTCATCGGGGGACGGTACATGGATCGCAGAGATTTCCTGCGTCAGGGGTTGGCGGTCGGCGCAGTCGCCGGTGTCGACGCCCTGGCCGGCGGCATCGCCG
>NZ_CAPJ01000107.1 GCF_000331775.1 Xanthomonas translucens pv. translucens DSM 18974 | reverse complement strand
CCGCTGCTGCTGGCCAGCGCGGCGACGCTGCGCCGCCACGGCGCACAGGTGCTGGGCATCGTCGAACAGGCCTCGTTGCGCAACCTGGCCGGCTTCGCCGCGCAGCTGCCATGGCGCTGGCCGGACAAGGCGCTGCAGGCGCTGAGCCTGCGCGCGCAGTTGGCCGGCGTGGCCTATCACAGCGGCAGCGTGGTGCTGTCGGCGCATGGCGACGGCCAGCTGCAATCGGTGCAGATCGACGGCCCGCGCGGCCGCCGCAGTCTCGAGTGCGACCAGCTTGCGGTCGGCTACGGACTGGTGCCGAACGTGGAGCTGGCGCAACTGCTCGGCTGCCGGCTGGCGCGCAGCGGCGCGCATCCGTGCGTGGTGGTGGACGCGCAACTGCGCAGCAGCGTCGAAGGCGTGTATGCGGCCGGCGAAGCGCTGGGCATCGGCGGCCGCGATTGCGCGCGCGTCGAAGGCGCCATCGCCGGACATCTGGCCGCCGGGCATGACGCCGCGGCGCAGGCATTGCAGCCGCAGCGGCGGCGCGCGCGCGCGTTCGCCGCGCTGTTGCAGCGCCAGTTCGCGCTGGACCCGCGCATCCACGCGCTGGCCGCAGCGGATACGCTGGTGTGCCGCTGCGAAGACGTGCCGCTGTCGGCGCTGCGCGGCCATGCCGACCTGCGCGACGCCAAGCTGGTTTCGCGCTGCGGCATGGGCGCCTGCCAGGGCCGCATCTGCGGCAGCGCGCTGACCGAGCTGGGGCTGGCGCCGCGGCACGACGATTTTTCCGACGACGGCCGCCGGCCGCCGCTGTTTCCGGTGCGCCTGGACGCGCTCGCCCGATCGCTTCCCGATCCACTGCTTCCCGAACCTCCACTCACAACCCTCGACAAGGTGTAATCCCATGAGCAAGGCTTCTTTCTGGTACGGCGTGCTGCCGGCCATCACCACTCCGTTCAACGCCGACGGCAGCATCGACCACGCATTCCTGGCCAAGCATGCGCAGGTCATGGTCGACGCCGGCTGCACCGCGATCGTGCCGCTGGGCTCGCTCGGCGAGGCCGCCACGCTCAGCTTCGACGACAAGGTCGCGATCCTGAAGACCCTGGTGCAGGCGCTGGACGGCCGCATCCCGGTGGTGCCGGGCATCGCCGCGCTGTCCACCGACGAGGCCGTGCGCCTGGCGCAGGCGGCCAAGCAGGTCGGCTGCGGCGGCATCATGGTGCTGCCGCCGTACGTGTACTCCACCGACTGGCGCGAGATGGGCGCGCATGCGCGTGCGGTCATCGCCGCCACCGACCTGCCGGTGATCCTGTACAACAACCCGGTCGCCTACAAGACCGATTTCAGCCCGGCGCAGATCGCCGAGCTGGCCGCCGAATTCCCGAACCTGCAAGCGGTCAAGGAATCCTCCGGCGACGTGCGCCGCTTCGCCGCGCTGGGCGAACTGCTCAACGACCGCCTGGTGCTGCTGGTGGGCATGGACGATGCGATCGTCGAAGGCATCAGCATGGGCGCCCAGGGCTGGATCGCCGGCCTGGTCAATGCGTATCCGAAGGAGTCGGTGAAGCTGTTCGAGCTGGCCCGCGACGGCGGCTACCCGGCGGCCAAGGCGCTGTACGACTGGTTCCTGCCGCTGCTGCGCCTGGACACCGTGCCCAAGTTCGTGCAGCTGATCAAGCTGGTGCAGGAGAAGGTCGGCCTGGGCAGCGAGCGCGTGCGCGCACCGCGCCTGGTCGTCGACGGCGCCGAGCGCGAAGCGGCGCTGAAGGTGATCGACCATGCCATCGCCACTCACCCCGGGCTCTGAGATGAGCATGCAGCCGCTATTGCTTGCCGGCCGTTGGCAGCCGTCGCTGGAAGCGCGCGGCAGCTTCCGCGCCGAGGACCCGCGCGACGGCAACGCGTTCGGCCCGGAGTTCCCGGTCAGCGGCGCCGCCGATCTGGAAGCGGCCTTGAGCGCGGCGGTGCTGGTCGCCGACGCGCTGGCCGCGGCCCCGCCCGAGCGCATCGCCGGCTTCCTCGACAGCTACGCCGCGGCGATCGATGCCGACGTGGAGCAGTTGGTCGCGCTGGCGCATGCCGAGACCGGCTTGCCGGTCGAACCGCGCCTGGCCAAGGTGGAGTTGCCGCGCGCCAGCGGGCAGCTGCGCCAGGCCGCGCAGGCGGTGCGCAGCCATAGCTGGACGCAGCCGGTGATCGACACCGCGGCCGGCCTGCGCGCGCAGCTGGGGCCGTTGCACAAGCCGGTGCTGGTGTTCGGCCCGAACAATTTCCCGTTCGCGTTCAACGCGGTGGCTGGCAGCGATTTCGCCTCGGCCATCGCCGCGCGCAATCCGGTCATCGCCAAGGCGCATCCGTCGCATCCGGCCACCAGCCAACGCCTGGCGCAACTCGCGCACCAGGCGCTGCTGGACAACGGCCTGCCGGCCGCGGCGGTGCAGTTGCTGTACCACTTCGACAACACGCTGGGCCTGGAACTGGCCGGCGATCCGCGGCTGGGCGCGATCGGTTTCACCGGCAGCCGTGCCGGCGGACTGGCGCTGAAGGCCGCGGCCGACCGTGCCGGGGTGCCGGCCTACGTCGAGCTGTCCAGCGTCAATCCGGTGTTTTTGCTGCCGGGCGCGCTGGCCGAGCGCGGTGCGGCGCTGGCGCAGGAATTCTTCGCCTCGTGCACGATGGGCAGCGGCCAGTTCTGCACCAATCCGGGCATCGTGGTGGTGCCCGAGGGCGAGGCCGGCGATGCGTTCGTGGCCGCGGCCAGCGCGCACTTCGCCGCCGCTGCGCCGAGCCTGCTGTTCTCGCGCGGCGTGCTCGAGCACTTGCAGCGCGGCGTGCTCACGCTGCGCAATGCCGGCGCCAGCGTGCTGGCCGGCGGCGAAGCCGCGCCAGCGCCGGGCTACCGGCATGCGCCGACCCTGCTGGCGGTGTCGGCGCAGGCCTTCCTGCAACAGCCCGAGGCGCTGCAGACCGAGGCGTTCGGCCCGGTCAGCCTGGTGGTGCGCGTTGCCGGTCTGGCGCAGATGACCGCGTTGGCGCACAGCCTGGAGGGCAACCTCACCGGCACCGTGTACCGCGCCGCCGACGGCAGCGACGATGTGCTGTTCGCCGCGCTGGCCGCCGCGTTGCGGCCGCGGGTCGGACGCCTGATCTGCAACAAGATGCCGACCGGCGTGGCGGTCAGCGCGGCGATGAACCACGGCGGGCCGTACCCGAGCACCGGCCATCCGGGTTTTACCGCGGTCGGCATGCCGGCCGCGATCCGCCGTTTCGCCGCGTTGCACAGCTACGACGGGTTGCCCGATGCGCTGCTGCCGGAACTGCTGCGCGACCGCAATCCCGGCGGCGTGCAACGGCTGATCGACGGCCAGTGGAGCAGTGCCGACGTGGAGCGCCCTGCATGAGCGCAACCGCGCAGCAGATCGGCGGGCTGAGCCTGGCCATGGCGCATGCGCAGCTGGCGCCGTGGCCGACGCCGGCGCCGCCGATCCAGCCGCAGGAATACCAGCAGCGGCTGGCACAGGCGCGCGCGCTGCTGCGCGCGCAGGGCGCCGATGCGCTGCTGATCGGCGCCGGCGCCTCGCTGCGCTATTTCACCGGCGTGGCGTGGGGCGCCAGCGAGCGCCTGGTGGCGATGCTGCTGACCGCCGAAGGCGATCCGCTGCTGATCTGCCCGGCGTTCGAGGAAGGCTCGCTGGACGCGGTGCTGCGCATCCCGGTGCGCAAGCGGCTATGGGAAGAACACGAGGACCCGCACGGGCTGGTCGCCGAGGCGCTGAGCGAACTCGGCGCGCAGGCGCTGGCGCTGGATCCTGGCATCGCCTTCGCCGTGCACAGCGGGCTCAGCGCGGTGCTGGACCGGGTCGCGATCCGCGACGCGACGCCGATCGTGGATGGCTGCCGCATGCGCAAGTCGGCGGCGGAACTGGCGTTGATGCAGCAGGCCTGCGACATGACCCTGCAGGTGCAGCGGCTGGCCGCCGGGCTGATCCACGAAGGCATCACCACCGCCGAGCTGGTGCGCTTCATCGACCAGGCGCATCGCGCGCTCGGCGCCGACAACGGCTCCACCTTCTGCATCGTGCAGTTCGGCTATGCCACCGCGTACCCGCACGGCATTCCCGGCGTGCAGGCCTTGCGTGCGGGCGAACTGGTGCTGATCGATACCGGCTGCACCGTGCACGGTTACCACTCCGACATCACCCGTACCTACGTCTTCGGCGAACCGAGCGAGAAGCAGCGGCGCATCTGGCAGCTGGAGCACAACGCGCAGGCGGCCGCGTTCGCCGCGGTGCGTCCGGGCGTAAGTTGCGCGGCGGTGGACCAGGCAGCGCGCGAGGTGCTGCAGGCGGCCGGCCTGGGCCCGGACTATCGCCTGCCGGGATTGCCGCACCGCACCGGCCACGGCTGCGGCATGAGCATCCACGAGGCGCCGTACCTGGTGCGCGGCAATGCATTGCCGCTGGCGCCGGGCATGTGCTGCAGCAACGAGCCGATGATCGTGGTGCCGGGCGAGTTCGGCGTGCGCCTGGAAGACCATTTCTACGTCACCGAACACGGCGCGCAGTGGTTCACCCCACCGTCGCCGGCGATCGATCGGCCGTTCGCCTGATGCGCGCGGCGCTCGCCATGGCAGCGCCGCCGCACAGGGTCCACTTGCCTAGCGGAGTCCACCGATGAGATTCGCCCGCCTGTTCGTCGCCTGCG
>NZ_CAPJ01000108.1 GCF_000331775.1 Xanthomonas translucens pv. translucens DSM 18974 | reverse complement strand
GGCGATGCCGGCGCGGCTTCGGCCGCGGGCGCAGCAGGTGCGGCCGGCGCTGCGGCTGGCGTGGCGGCTTCGCCGGCCGGCTTGGGGAAGGCGGCGGCCAGTTCCTCGATGCTGTAGCGCTGGGTGCCGCGGCTATCGCCAGCGTGGTCCTGGGGCTTGTTGCGGCGGAATAGGCTGACCATGGATAACGCGTGTACCGGAAACGGGGAATGCTACCACTTGCGCCTGTTAGGTCTGGGTGGGGCGGGACTCGGGACTCGAAAAGCGCAGCGCCGCGAACTGAAAGAAGCTTTACCGACTCACGTTCTTCGAGTCCCGAGTCCCGAGTCCCGCCAAAACTCAAAGCTTCCCCTTCATCGACCGATAATCCCGCGGGGTCATGCCCACGGTGGCCTTGAACTGGCGCGCGAACGCGCTCTGGTCGGCGAAGCCGCAGGCCTGGCCGATGCTGGCGATGCTGTCCTCGCCATGCAGCAGGCGCATCGCCGCTTCGATGCGCATCTTGGTCAGCAACTGCTGCGGGGTCAGCTGGAACACGCGGCGGAAGTGCCGTTCCAGCTGCGCCACCGACAGTTCCGCCAGGTCGGCCAGGGTCTGCACGCGTAGGTTGTCGCCGTAGTGGCTCTGCATGTGCTCCATCGCGCGGCTGATGCGTTCGTAGGCCGAATGGCGACTGTCCGGCTGGCCCAGGTCGCGCGAGATGCCGACCACGCCGATCACCTCGTTGTGCTCGCACAGCGGGCGCTTGAAGGTCAGGCACCAGCCCGGGGTGCGGTTCGGGAACAGGTGCACTTCCAGCTGGTTTTCGATCATCTCGCCGCACAGCACGCGCCGGTCCTGCATCACGTAGCTGCCGCCCAGCGGCAGCGGGAACACTTCCAGCGCCGATTTGCCGATCAGGTCGGCACGGTATTTCTTGCCCAGGCGCCGCACCAGGGTCAGGTTGACGTGGGTGTAGCGGCCGTCGCGGTCCTTGACGAAGAACACCACGTCCGGCAACGCGTCGAACAGCGTCTGCATTTCCAGCGCGGAAATCAAAGTATCCATCTGCACTCACCGGGCGGTAGTAGGCTGCGGCGGCAGGCAAGCCGCGGCAAGCCCACCCCTGTTTGTCGATCCTAGCCTAAGTCGGGCCTTCCGGGACGCTAGGGTTATGCGAACTTCCGCATTTATGACACGCAAACGCTGCTAGCCGCCAGTGGCCCGGAATGTGAGCATGGACCTATGCATACACTCGATGTGATCGACTCGCATACCGGCGGCGAACCGACCCGTGTCGTCGTCGCCGGCTTCCCTGACCTGGGGACCGGCCCGCTGCCGCAGCGGCGCGATCTGTTCCGCGATCGCTTCGATCGCTGGCGCAGCGCCATCGCCTGCGAGCCGCGCGGCTCGGACACCATGGTCGGCGCGCTGCTGCTGCCGCCGATCGCGGCCGATGCCTGCGCCGCGGTGATCTTCTTCAACAACGTCGGTTACCTGGGCATGTGCGGCCACGGCACCATCGGCCTGGTGCGCACGCTGGCCGAACTGGGCCGGCTGGCGCCGGGCACGCACCGCATCGAGACCCCGGTGGGGACGGTCGGGGTGGAGTTGCACGACGACGGCCGGGTCTCGGTGAACAACGTGGAAAGCTACCGCCACGCCGCCGGTATCGAGGTGCAGGTGCCGGGCTACGGCCGCGTGCGCGGCGACGTGGCCTGGGGCGGCAACTGGTTCTTCATCACCGAGCAGACGCCGTGCGCGCTGGAGCTGCGCAACCAGCGCGCGCTGACCGCGTACACCGAAGCGCTGCGGCTGGCGCTGGAGGCGGCCGGCATCCGCGGCGCCGACGGCGGCGAGATCGACCATATCGAGATCAACGGCCCGGCGCCTGGCGCCGGCGCCGATGCGCGCAACTTCGTGCTGTGTCCGGGCCTGGCCTACGACCGCTCGCCGTGCGGCACCGGCACCAGCGCCAAGCTGGCGTGCCTGGCCGCCGACGGCAAGCTGGCGCCCGGCCAGGTATGGCGCCAGGAAGGCATCCTCGGCAGCCTGTTCGAAGGCAGCTACGTGCCTGGCAGCCGCGGCGTGCTGCCGCGGATCACCGGGCAGGCGCATCTCACCGCGCGCGCGCAGTTGCTGATCGATGCGCAGGATCCGTTCGCCTGGGGCATCGGTGCCGGATGAGCGGCTTCGACCTGATCGTCGTCGGCGCCGGCATCGTCGGCGCGGCCTGCGCCGATGCGGCCGCGGCGGCCGGGTTGCGGGTGGCGATCGTCGAGTCGGGCACGATTGGCGGCGGTTCCACCGCTGCGGCGATGGGCCATCTGGTGGCGATGGACGAGGATCCTGCGGAACTGGCGTTGTCGGCGTATTCGCTGCGCCTGTGGGAAGAATTCGCGCATTTGCCTGCGGCCGAGTTCAGCCGCTGCGGCACGCTGTGGGTGGCGCGGCAGGCGCATGAGCTGGAGGCGATCCCGGCCAAGATCCAACGCCTGGCGGCGGCCGGCGTGCACGCCGAGGCGATCGATGCCCAGGCGTTGTACCGGCTGGAACCGGCGCTGGTGCCGGGGCTGGCCGGCGGCATGCGCGTGGCCGCCGAAGCGGTGGTGTATCCGCCGCGGATGGCGCGACATCTGGTCGAGCGGGCGCTCGCCGCCGGTGCGCAGCTGTATGCCGGGTACCGCGCGCTGACGCTGGCCGGCGGCGGCGTGCTGCTGGACGACGGCAGCCGGCTGAGCGGGCCGGTGCTGGTCGCTACCGGCTGCGCGTTGCCGGAGTTGTTGCCGGAGCTGCCGATGCGTGCGCGCAAGGGCCAGTTGGTGATCACCGACCGCTATCCCGGCTTCGTCGGCCACCAGTTGCTGGAACTGGGCTATGCCGACAGCGCGCACGGCAGCGACGGCAGCAGCGTGGCGTTCAACGTGCAGCCGCGGCCGACCGGGCAGATCCTGATCGGCTCCTCGCGCGAGTTCGATGCCAGCGATCGCAGCGTGTCGATGCCGATGCTGCAGCGCATGCTCGAGCGCGCGTTCGGGTTCCTGCCGGCGTTGCGCCAGCTGCAGGCGATCCGGGTCTGGACCGGGCTGCGTCCGGCCACGCCCGACGGCCGTCCCTACCTGGGCGCGGTGCCGGAGCGCGACGGTGTCTGGGTCGCGGCCGGCCACGAAGGCTTGGGCGTGACCACCGCGCTGGGCAGCGCGCGCTTGCTGTTGGATCTGCTGCTGCAGCGTACCCCTGCGCTGGATCCGGCGCCGTTCGCGCCGGCACGGGCGCTGTCGTGAGCGCGCCGATGCTGCGCCTGCAGGTCAATGGGCAGACCGTCGAGGTGCTGGACGGCAGCAGCGTGGCCGCGGCCGTGGCGCAGGTGGCGGTGCATTTCCGCCGCTCGCGCAGCGGCCAGCCGCGCGCGCCGCTGTGCGGCATGGGCGTGTGCAGCGAATGCCGGGTGCGCATCGACGGCGTCGGCCAGTTGCGCGCCTGCATCACCCCGGTGCGCGCCGGCATGCAGGTGTGGACCGATGGCTGAGCTGCGCGCGCTGCATTACGACGTGGTCGTGGCCGGTGCCGGTCCGGCGGGATTGGCGGCGGCGCTGGCCGCGGCCGGGCACGGCCGGCGCGTGGCCCTGGTCGATCTGCAGGCGCATGCCGGCGGCCAGATCTGGCGTCATGACGTGGCCCATGCGCCGCCGAAGCTGGCCGCGCGCGTGCTGGCGCAGCTGGCGGCGAGCAAGATCGAATTTCTGGCGCAGACCCAGTTGCTGATGGCGCAGGACCGGCAACTGCTGGCCGATGGCCCGCAGGGCGCGCGCTGGATCGGTTACGACGCGCTGGTGCTGGCCACCGGCGCGCGCGAATTGCTGCTGCCGTTCCCCGGCTGGACCCCTGCCTGGCGTCACCGGCGCCGGCGGCGCGCAGGCGCTGGCCAAGCAGGGCTGGCCGCTGGC
>NZ_CAPJ01000109.1 GCF_000331775.1 Xanthomonas translucens pv. translucens DSM 18974 | reverse complement strand
GACATTCCTTCTCCCACCGGGAGAAGGTGCCCCGAAGGGGCGGATGAGGCTACGGAGCGAAGCCTCGTGGATCCAAATCAGCGGGACGCTTTCGCGCCGTACCCTCACCCCCAACCCCCGGCCCGCGCCAGCGGTGTGGGCGCTCCAGAGCACGCGCGCCAGTGGCGCGCACGCTGTGCCCTGTCGCCCCGGTGGGAGAGGGGCTCAAGGTCAGGCGCCTAGCGCTTCCGGCAGCAGGGCGTCGACGAAGGCTTCGGCGTCGAAGACGCGCAGGTCTTCCGGGCGCTCGCCGATGCCGGCGTAGCGGATCGGGATGCCGAACTCGCGCGCCAGCGCGAACACCACGCCGCCCTTGGCGGTACCGTCGAGCTTGGTCACCACCAGCCCGGTGACGCCGACCGCGGCATGGAACTGGCGCAGCTGCGATAGCGCGTTCTGGCCGGTGGTGCCGTCGATGACCATCAGCACTTCGTGCGGCGCGGCCGGGTCGAGCTTGCCGAGCACGCGGCGGATCTTGCCCAGTTCGTTCATCAGCCCGGTCTGGGTGTGCAGGCGCCCGGCGGTGTCGGCGATCAGCACCTCGGTGCCGCGCGCCTTGCCGGCCTGCAGCGCGTCGAACGCGACCGAGGCGGCGTCGGCGTTCTGGCCCTGCGCGATCACGGTCACGCCATTGCGATCGCCCCAGGCTTGCAGCTGCGCCACCGCGGCGGCGCGGAAGGTGTCGCCGGCGGCCAGCATCAGGCTGTGGCCGTCGTCCTTGAAACGCTTGGCCAGCTTGCCGATGGTGGTGGTCTTGCCGACGCCGTTGACGCCGACCGTGAGCACCACGAACGGCTTGGCATTGCGGTCGATCTGCAGCGGTTTGGCGACCGGCTGCAGGATCGCGATCAGGTCGGCGCGCAGCGCGCGCAGCAGCGCCTGCGCATCGACGAATTCGCGCGCCTTCATGCGCTTGCGCAGGTTCTCGATCAGCGCGGTGGTCGCCGGCACGCCGACGTCGGCGCTGATCAGCGCGGTCTCGATCTCGTCGAGCAGGTCGTCGTCGAGCTTGGGATTGCGCGAGAACAGGCCGCCGAAGCTGCGTGCGATGTTGCTGTTGCGCAGGCGTTCGCGCCAACCGGACTTGCCGGCCGCGGCCGCGGGCAGCGCGTCGGCGCGCACGTCGAACGCGGCGGCGAAGGCCGCGGCCGGAT
>NZ_CAPJ01000110.1 GCF_000331775.1 Xanthomonas translucens pv. translucens DSM 18974 | reverse complement strand
ACCGTGCGCGACGCGCGTGCGCGGGTGGAAGGCGTGCGCAGCGCGCGCATCGCCGCGCTGCGCGATGCCGGCTTGCGCGACCTGGCCACGCCGGCCGGACTGAAGGCGGCGCGCGAGAAACTGGGCGAGGTGTTGCGCATCGCCGATCCGGGCGATCCGGTGGCGGCGATGCTGCGCGAGCGCATCGACCTGGCCACCCACTACGGCAGCTTCCGCCCCGGCCAGGTGTTCACCGATGCCATGAGCAACGGCGAGCGCGGGCCGCAGATGATCGTGGTGCCGCACGGCGGCTTCCGCATGGGCGCCAGCGACAGCGAGCCGGGCGCGATGCCGGCGGAGCAGCCCTTGCACTACGTGCGCTTCGACCGCGGCTTCGCGATGGCGATCACCGAGGTCACCGTGGCCGAGTTCCGCCGCTTCGTCGAGCTCAGCGGCGCGCGGCCGCGGGCCACGCGGCGCGGGCATTCGATCGTCTACGACGAGCGCAGCGGCAACTTCGTGCGGCGCAGCGGCACCGACTGGCAGTCCGGCTACAACGGCGCGCGCGCCGCGCCGAACAGCCCGGTGATGCACGTCAGCGTGCGCGATGCCGAGGCCTATGCGGCGTGGCTGTCGCAGCAGACCGGGCGCCACTACCGGCTGCCCAGCGAGGCCGAGTTCGAATACGCGCTGCGCGCCGGTGGCCGCGGCCGCTATCCGTGGGGCAACGCCGGTACGCCGCCGCGCGGCGCCGGCAACTTTACCGGCGGCGGCGACGTCTCGCCCAGCGGGCGGCACTGGAACAACGCCTTCGTCGGCTATGCCGACGGCTTCTGGGGGCCGGCGCCGGTCGCCAGCTTCAAGGCCAACCCCTGGGGCCTGCACGACATGGGCGGCAACCTCAGCGAGTGGGTCGCCGATTGCTGGCATTCCAGCTACCGCCGCGCGCCGGCCGATGGCGCCGCCTGGTACAACCCCGGTTGCCGCTCGCGGGTGGTGCGCGGCGGCAACTGGGCCAACGCACCGGAGCAGACCCGTGCCGCCTGGCGGCTGATGCAGGACTCCGATACCACCAGCGCCCGGGTCGGGTTCCGCCTGGTGCGCGGAATTTGACGCGGCCGCGTAGTACGCCCGGCTACAGTGCCGCGCACAGGCAGGCGCCTTCGCCGCCCACCAGCCAGCAAGGGGATTGGAGATGAGCAACGTGTTCGGCCGCCAGGGCGGGGAGCAGGGCGGGGGCCGCCGCGGGCCGCTGGGCGGCGTGCGCTGGCTGGTGCTGCTGGGCTTCGCGGTGTACGCCGGGTTCTATTGGTTCTCCAACCGCAGCGAGGATCCCTACACCGGCCAGAAGGTGCTGATCGACAATTCGCTCGGCGTCGAGGACGAGAAGGCGCTGGGCCTGCAGGCGTACCAGGAGATTCTGGCGCAGGAACATCCGGTCGATCCGCAGTCGCAGGTGGCGCAGCAGGTGCGCGCGATCGCGCAGCGGCTGATCGCCAAGGTCGATGTGGTCGAGGACGCGCTGGCCGCCGAGCACGGCATGCAGGCCAAACACTACGCGCGCGGCTTCGACTGGGACGTCAACGTGATCCAGTCCGAGCAGGCCAATGCGTTCTGCCTGCCCGGCGGCAAGATGGCGGTCTACACCGGCTTGTTGCCGGTGACCAGGAACGCCGATGCGATGGCGGTGGTGATGGGCCATGAGATCGCGCATGCACTGCTGCGCCACGGCGCGCAGCGCATGGCGCAGCAGAAGCTGACCCAGATCGGGCAGATGGCCGGCGCGGCCAGCGGCATGGATCCGCAACAGCAGCAGATGGCGATGGCGGCGATGGGCTACGGCTACCTGCTGCCGTACGCGCGCAGCCACGAGACCCAGGCCGACGAGGTCGGGCTGATGCTGGCCGCGGCGTCGTGTTTCGATCCGCGCGAAGCGGTGCCGCTGTGGCAGCGGATGAGCGCCAGCAGCGGCGGCCAGGCACCGCCGGAGTTCTCGTCCACGCACCCCAATCCGGGTACGCGGATCCAGAACCTGCAGGCGCTGATGCCCAAGGCGCTGGAGTACCGGCAGCGCTTCTGCGAAACGGCGAAGACGGCGCAGCGGTAAGCGCGCCATCGCCACTTGCCGCGGCAGCTGCCTGGTTGCTGAATGTGGTTGGGTTCGGCCGCGAGTGCGCGCGTGGCGCGGGTGCATCATGCGCCTGTCGCCACCGCGAGACTCCTCCATGAAACGCCTGCTGCTGTCATCGCTGGGACTGGCCGCGCTGCTGGCCGGCTGCGCCAGCAACCGCATCAGCGACGACGAGCGCCTGGCGCTGTACCGCGCCCACGCCGCTGCGCCGGTGCGCGACTTCCAGTACTTCAACCGGCTCAGTGGCTGGACCGCGCTCGGCGACAGCGCGCTGGCGGTGTGGACGCGGCCCAACCAGGCCTATCTGCTGGAACTGAGCGGCCGTTGCACCGACCTGGATTTCGCGCCGAGCATCGCCATCACCCATTTCGGCGATCGCGTGTCGGCGCGTTTCGACGACGTGCTGGTGATCGGCGGCAGCCCGGGCGCGATTCGCCTGCCGTGCCGCATCCAGAGCATCCGCCCGCTCGACATCAAGGCGCTGCGCAGCTCGGAACAGGAATTGCGCCAGGCCAAGGTGCAGGAGCGGGCGCAGCGGCAGGCGCCGGCGCAGTAGCGTCGGCGTCAGGCGGGTTGCGGTCGGTGTGGATAGAGGGGGGGTGTCGCAGCGGCTGCGGTCGCGGCGGGCTTTGCGGATGAGTTCTGTCGCGGCTGAAGCCGCTCCTACAGGGGGCGTGGCTTGCCTGCGCTCAGCATTCCTGCTCGGGTTCCACGTAGCCCTCGGGCTTGGGCGCGCCACCCTGGAACAGGAATTTTTCCAGCTCCGCTTCCAGGAACGCGCGGTGCTTGGGATCGCGCGGCGACAGCCGGTTCTCGTTGATCAGCATGGTCTGGTGCGCCAGCCATGCCTGCCAGCCGGCCTTGCCGATCTGCGCGAACACCCGCTGGCCGAGTTCGCCGGGATACGGCACGTAGTCGAGGCCCTCGGCGTCGCGTTGCTGGTACTGGCAGAAGACGGTGCGGGACATGGCGGTTCCTGGTGGCGCGGTGGGCGACGATCAGAGGCCGTCGAGCAGTTTGCGGATCGGGGCGGGCAGGCCGAGTGCGGACAGGTCGGCACGCGTCACCCAGCGCAGGTCGTCATTGTCGCGTACCGCGTCGCGCAAGGCGACCTTGCGCAGGCGCAGCGGCTGCAGGTGCAGGCGGTAGTGGCTGAAGGTATGCACGATCGGCGGCATCGGCTCGGCCGCGTCGAAGTCGCGGCCGCGGGTCTGCCGTTCGAACCAGGCGCGCAGTTCGCTCTCGCTCTCGGCCTGCGGCAGCGTCCACAGCGAGGCCCAGATGCCGCTTGGCGGGCGCCGTTGCAGCAGCAGTTCGCCAGCGGCGTTTTCCAGCAGCAGCGCCAGCGCTTCGCGTTCGGGCAGGGTCTTGCCCGGTTTCGGGGTGGGCAATGCCTCGACCAGGCCGTCGCGGCGCGCCACGCAGTCGTGCTGCAGCGGGCACAGCACGCAGGCCGGGTTGGCGCGGGTGCACAGGGTGGCGCCGAAGTCCATCTGCGCCTGGGTGTAGTCGGCCATGCGCCCGTCGGCGACCGCGGCCACATGCGCTTCGGCGATCGCCCACAGCGGCTTCTCCACTGCCGGCAGGCCGGGATAGCCGGCGATGCCGTGGTAGCGGGTCAGCACGCGTTTGACGTTGCCGTCCAGGATCGGGAAGCGGTCGTTCCAGGCCTGGCTGAGGATCGCGCCGGCAGTGCTGCGGCCGATCCCGGGCAGCGCGTGCAGCGCATCGACATCGCGCGGCAGCTCGCCGCCGTGCAGCTCCACGCAGCGTTTGGCCGCGGCATGCAGGTTGCGCGCGCGGGCGTAGTAGCCCAGCCCGGCCCATTGCGCCATCACCGCGTCGGTGTCGGCGGCGGCCAGGTCGGGCAGGGTCGGGAAGTGCTGCAGGAAGCGCAGGAAGTACGGGATCACCACCGCGACCTGGGTCTGCTGCAGCATGATTTCCGACAGCCACACGCGATACGGGCTGCGCGGATGCTGCCAGGGCAGGTCGTGGCGGCCATTGCGGTCGAACCAGGCGAGCATGCGGGAGGGAAAGGTATCTGGGGGCTGGCGCATGCTGGCATCGAGTGGTTG
>NZ_CAPJ01000111.1 GCF_000331775.1 Xanthomonas translucens pv. translucens DSM 18974 | reverse complement strand
ATGCCGGTCGCCTACGCGCCGGTCGAATCCCCGGACGAAGCGCAATTCGTCAATTTCTAGAGGATGAGCGGATGCAGAACGCGACGTTTGGCGCTTCGGCGCAAGAGCCCGATCATGGCCCATTGCAGTTCCTGACCTTCCAGCTGGGCCAGGAGTTGTTCGGCCTGAGCATCGTGGGCATCAAGGAAATCATCGAGTACCGTGCGCCCACGCCGGTCCCGTCCATGCCGCCATGCGTGCGCGGGGTGATCAACCTGCGTGGCGCGGTGGTGCCGATCGTGGATCTGCAACGGCGGCTCGGGCGCGCGTCCAACGAGGTCACTCGGCGCAGTTGCGTGGTGATCGTGACGCTGGAACGCGAAGGTGCCGGTCAGGCGTTCGGATTGCTGGTCGATGCGGTCAGCGAGGTGCTGGATATTTCGCCGCAGCAGATCGAGGCGGCACCGTCGTTCGGTTGCGGCATTGGCGACGAACTGATGCAGGGCGTAGGCAAGCTGGACGGTCGGCTGGTAATCCTGCTGGAGCGCACGCGTGTGCTGGCGATGGACGGCGACGTCCATGCCCTCGCGCCTGCGGCCGCGCTGGCCGCCTGAGTAATTCGCGCTATCGCCGTGATACGCGCATCACGGCGGACCGGCTAGTGTCGTGGCGGTAGGGCATCCGCCCGCCACAGCGAGGTCCGTACATGCCGAACCAGGACAAACAGCACAGCGACGAACAAGGCATCCGCGAAGGCCAGCAGGACCGCGCCCAGGACGACACCGCCAAGCAGCGGCAGGGACTGGAGGACGAGAAACTGCGCCAGGCGCACGAGCGCGGCCCCAGCTCCGGCGAACACAGCGGCTGAAGCGGCAGGCGCCCGCCGTTCGCCGCGATGGCGAGCGCGGCGCCGCTGCCGCGTGCGGGCAGATCAGCAACTGCACCGCGCAGCGCCGATTGCCGCGCCATGCCATCGCGGCAGCGGCGTGGCCGCTCTGCGCCGGCGCAGGCGCCGGAATGCAGCAACAAAAAAGCTCCGGAGTCGCCTCCGAGGCTTTTGTCTAAACAAGTGGTGGAGCGGAAGGGGATCGAACCCTCGACCTTCGCATTGCGAACGCGACGCTCTCCCAGCTGAGCTACCGCCCCACATCAGACGCATAGTCTAACTGGCCCATGGCATGCGTGCCAAGTGGGGCGGTGGCGATCGGTGGCGGCGAGGCCGTCCTGACGCGCTGCGCGCAAGCGCGGCCTGCGCAACGCATCCGCAGGCGCGGTCGCCTGCCGCCCCAGGTTCATGTGAAGACGGGAATGCGCACGCGCATTCGGGCAACAGGCGGACAGAGTCGATATACTCGCAGGCCGAAATCCTCGCCAGACGATTTCGTCGTTCCGGATGAAATATTCCGTCCGTTCCAAATCTTTTATCCACGGGTCTTTGAAAAATGACGGAAGTTCGCAACTTGCAACAAATCGCCGAAGCCAAGGCCAAGCTGCACGAAGAAATTCGCAAGCTGGAAGAGCAGGAGAAGCAGGCGCGCGAAGGCGAGACCAGCGCCGCGCATGCCAACATCCTGTCGCTGCTGGAGCAGTTCGCCGAGTTCTTCAGCGCCAAGCAGCGCAACGAAATCGCCGCCTACGTGACCAGCGCCGCGCCGAAGCAGGCCAGCGCCAAGTCCACCGGCGGCCGCAGCGAGGTCAAGCCGAAGTACCAGCTGCCGCACACCGGCGAGACCTGGTCCGGCCGCGGCCGCACCCCGAAGGCGTTCGCTGCCTGGGAAGGCACCGCCGCCTACAACGAATGGAAGGCCCGTCACCCGCACCTGAAGTTCCCGCTGGTCAAATACTGATCGGTCGAAAAAGGCCAGGCTTCCTGGCCTTTTTTATCCGCGATGGTTTTATGCGCGACATTGGCGTCGCCCGAGCCTTGCCGCGGATAAACCCGCGGAGGAGAAAGCGGGCGCCGAGGGATGCGGCTGGAACAACCGAAGGCCGGGCAGCGACATGGGCCACTGTGACCATGACGCCGCTGTGGCCCCCTGTAGGAGCGGCTTCAGCCGCGACAGGATTTATCGATAAATCCCGTCGCGGCTGAAGCCGCTCCTGCAAATACCTCCGAATCCCTCAGCCGGCGCTGCCGAGCAGCGGCTGCAGCGTCGCTTCCAGTTCGCGGCGGCGCCAGCCGGCCAGCGGCTGCGGCCATTGGCCGCTTTCCAGCAGGGCTTCCAGGTGCTTGCGCGAGGCGAGCAGGCCGTCGGCCAGGCCGAGTTCGGCACTGCGTGCGGACACCGCGTCCTGCAGCCGCTTCAGGGCGGCCTTGTTGTCGTCGCTGGCGGCCAGCGCCAGCGGCGCGTCCGCTTCGTCGGCCAGCGGCGTGGTCAGCGCCTGCCACAGCGCGTCGCCGAGCTTGCGCGGCGCCTTGGGGTGCTTGTCCAGCATCGCCTGCAGCGCGTGGCGGTCGCCGGGCGGGAAGCGCGCCAAGGTGGCGGCCAGTTCGTTGTCCAGGATCCAGCTGCGCGGCTTGTCGCTGTGCCGGGCCTGCACGTCGCGCCAGCGCAGCAGGCGCAGCAGGCGCTGCTGCGCCGGCGGATCCATGAATTGCGCCGAGCGCATGCCCAGGTGCGGCCAGCGCTCGCCTTCGTCGTGCTCCACGGTGCCGAGCAGGCGCTCGCCGTCCTCGTGCAGCCAGGCGCTGCGGTCCAGCGTCTGCAGCCGTTCCTGCAAGGCGTCGTGGATCGCGAACAGGTGGCGCACGTCGTCGGCGGCGTAGTCCAGCTGCGCCGGCGACAGCGGGCGGCGCAGCCAGTCCGAGCGGGTCTCGCCCTTGGCCAGGTGCACGCCGGTGATTTCCTGGACCAGCTTCTGGTAGCCCATGCCGGCGCCGATGCCGGCCAGGCCGGCGCCGATCTGGGTGTCGAACAGCGGCCGCGGCAGCGCGCCGCAGGCGCACTTGAACGCGACCAGGTCTTCGCTGGCGCTGTGCATGACCTTGAGGATGGCCGGGTCCGACAGCCACGGCGCCAGCGCCTGCGGCATGCCGGGGATCAGCGGGTCGATCAGCAGGATCTCGTCGGCCACCGCCATCTGCACCAACGCCAGTTGCGGCCAGTAGGTGCGTTCGCGGACGAATTCGGTATCCAGGCCGATCCTGGCCGGGCGCTGCGCCAGCCGTTCGGCCAGCTCGGCGGGTTGCTTGATCCAATAGGGCACGTGGTTTCCGTCGAATGCAGGGTTTGCTCAGGCAGGCGAGAATAGCCTAACGTCGGCCCGCCGGCCGTACGGACGCGGTGGCGCGGATGCCATCGGGAGGCCAATGTCGTTGGGAGGAAGCGTGCGTACGAGCGGCACCGTGATCGCCTGGACCCTGCTGGCCGCGCTGGCGTGCGGCTGCAGCGGGCCGGCGCCTGCGCCGCCGGCGCAACCCGCCAGTCCTGCGCCGGCCAAGC
>NZ_CAPJ01000112.1 GCF_000331775.1 Xanthomonas translucens pv. translucens DSM 18974 | reverse complement strand
GCCACGTGCGCACGGTGATCGTCGACGAGATCTACGCGCTGGCCGCGAACACGCGCGGCAGCCACTTGGCGCTGTCGCTGCAGCGGCTGCAGCAGCTATGCGCGGCGCCGCCGTTGCGCATCGGCCTGTCAGCGACGCAGAAGCCGATCGGCGCGATCGCGCGCTTCCTGGTCGGCAGCGCTGCGGTGCAGGCGGTACAGCCCCATTGCGCGATCGTCGACATCGGCTATGCGCGTGCCCGCGACCTGGCGCTGGAAGTGCCGCCGACGCCGCTCAGCGTGAGCATGTGCAACGACCAGTGGCAGCAGATGTACGCTCGCCTGGCCGAGCTGGTGCGCGCGCATCGCACCGCGCTGGTGTTCGTCAACACCCGGCGCATGGCCGAACGCACCGCGCGGCATGTCGGCGAACTGCTCGGCAACGATGCAGTGGCGGCGCACCACGGCAGCCTGGCGCGCGAGGCGCGGCTGCTCGCCGAGCAGCGGCTCAAAGCCGGCCAGTTGCAGGTGCTCGTCGTCACCGCATCGCTGTAACTGGGTTTGTACATCGGCGATGTGGATCTGGTGTGCCAGCTCGGCTCGCCGCGTTCGATCGCCAGTTTCCTGCAGCGCGCCGAACGTTCCGGGCATGCCGTCGGCGGCACGCCGAAGGCGCGGCTGTTTCCACAGTCGCGCGACGACCTGGTCGAATGCGCGGCCTTGCTCGACTGCGTGCGCCGCGGCGAACTGGATGCGCTGCGCATCCTCGACGCGCCGCTGGACGTGCTGGCGCAGCAACTGGTCGTCGAGGTGGCGTGCCAGGAATGGGACGAGGACGCGCTGTACGCGCTGCTGCGCGGCGCCTGGCCGTACGCGACGCTGCTGCGCGAGCGCTTCGATACGGTGCTGCGGATGCTGAGCGACGGCTTCAGCACCAGGCTGGGGCCGCGCGCCGGCTATCTGCATCGCGACGCGGTGCATCGCCGCGTGCGCGCGCGTGGCGGCGCTGACCTCCTGCGGCACCATTCCCGAGACCGGCGATTACAGCGTGCTGCTGGAACCGCAGGTCGAGGCCATCGGCACGGTCAACGAAGACTTCGCGGTGGAGAGCCTCAGCGGCGACGTGTTCCAGCTCGGCAACGCCAGCTATCGCATCCTGCGCGTGGAGCCGGGGCGGGTGCGGGTGGAAGACGCGCGCGGCGAGATCCGCGCAGGGCGCTTCATCGGTGGGCTGTTGGGCGAGCAGTTCGCCTTGCCCGAGGCGATCGGCCTGCTGCGCCAGGTGCGGCGTCAGCCGCATGACGGAGCCTGGTTGTGCGTGGCCGCTGCCGATCCGGCCAACCTGCCCGGCAGCGTGCTGCCGGGCAGCCGGGGCCGCGCATGCCCGCCGCACGGGTGCTGTACCGCGACGGCGTGCCGGTGGCGACCTGGGTCGCCGAGCGTTTCGAGCCGTTGCAGGAATTGAGCGCTGCCGACAGCGCGCTGGCACGGCAGCGACTGACCGAAGCGTCTGCATCCGGTGCGCGCGATGCGATCGCGGCCATGCTCGCCTGCCTGCGCTGAGCCGCGACGCTCGCCAGACCGATGTTCAGTAATGCATTTGATTCATGCACCGCGCAGTCAGGCCCGCTGCGGAAAAATTTTCACGCTTTGTCTACGAGCAGCCTAGGTTTCCATCTCACTTTCACATCTGCCCGGCTCGGCCCGAATGCGTCTTACAGAACAAGTGCAGCATCTGCGCAAAACGCGGCCAAACACTTTACTGCAGCTTCCAAAGCGCCTCATCAATGGCGGTCGTGCGTATTCATCGCATATGCGCAAGCGCGCTCATGTGTGCTGAATTCTGCAGTTGAAGCATCGATTAAAGGCGGCTTCGGCGAGCGCCGATAGCGTTCAGGCAACGGGCGCTACCGCAGCAAGGACATCGCGGCCGTACGCACGTTGATGCTCATTCCCGACGACGTCAGGCGGATTGCCACGGGAAGGAGCATCGAGACCGGTCGTGGTGACACGGTCGTTACCAAACAATCGGGGAAACATCATGTTGGGCAATATGAAAATCGGTATCAGGCTGACCTGCGCGTTCCTGATCGTGGCGGCCATCGGCGCATGCATCGGCGCGATCGGCATCCGCAATTCCGGTCGCATCAACGACTACGCCACGCAGTTGTACGAGCGCGAGTTGCTCGGCCTGTCCAACATCAAGGAAGCCAACATCAACCTGATCAACGCCGGCCGTGCGCGCGCCAACCTGCAGCTGTCCTACACCCAGGAGGAGCGCGCCAAGCATCTGGCCAGCCTCGACAAGTACACCGCCAACGTCGTCGATTACGTCGCCAAGGCGCGGGGGTCATTCAGCGCCCCGGAGTCCAAGGCCAAACTGGCGCGTTTCGACACCGTGTGGAAGGACTACCTGCTGCATCGCGGCCGGTTCGTCGAAAAGGTCGCGCGCGAGCCGCTGCAACACACCAGCCCGGAACTCATCGACCTGTCCGGCAAGGTGCGCGGCGCTTCCGACGAACTTGATCTGCTGATGAGCGAACTGGCCGCCATCAAGGAAACCCGCGCCGCCGAAGCAAGCGCCGAAACCCATGCAATCCATGTCAGCAGCGCCAGGATGCTGACCGCGATCATCGTCGGCGGCGTGCTGCTCGGGGTCGGTATGGGCTTCTTCATCAGCCGCAGCGTGACCAAGCCGATCGGCAAGGCGGTGGATGTCGCCAATGCGCTGGCCGAGGGCGACCTGAGCGTGCTGATCGAGGTCAAGTCGAAGGACGAGGCAGGACAGTTGCTGCTGGCGATGCAGCGCATGGTCGGCACGTTGCAGCAGGTGGTCGGCGAGGTCAACGCCAGCGCGCAGACCCTGGCCGGCGCTTCGGAGGAAGTCAATACGACCGCGCAGTCGCTGAGCCAGGCCTCGACCGAGCAGGCGGCCGGGGTGGAGGAGACCAGCGCCTCGCTGGAGCAGATGACCGCCTCGATCGGGCAGAACACCGACAACGCACGCATCACCGACGGCATGGCGGCGCAGGCTGCCAGGGAAACGCTGGAGGGCGGCGAAGCGGTGGTGGCCACCGTGGCGGCGATGAAGCAGATCGCGCAGAAGATCGGCATCATCGACGACATCGCCTACCAGACCAATCTGCTGGCGCTGAATGCGGCGATCGAGGCGGCGCGCGCCGGCGAGCATGGCAAGGGCTTCGCCGTGGTCGCTGCGGAAGTGCGCAAGCTGGCCGAGCGCAGCCAGATCGCCGCGCAGGAAATCGGCGAGGTCGCCGGCTCCAGCGTCGAGCTGGCGGAGAAGGCCGGGCGCCTGCTGGAAACCATCGTGCCCAGCATCAAGAAGACCTCCGATCTGGTGCAGGAAATCGCTGCCGCGTCGCAGGAGCAGGCGTCCGGTGTAACGCAGATCAATGCCGCGGTGGTGCAGTTGAGCCAGACCACACAGCACAACGCCACCGCCTCCGAGGAGTTGGCGGCGACCGCCGAAGCAATGAGTGCGCAGGCTATGCAATTGCAGGACAGCATGGCGTTCTTCCAGTTGCCTAGGATTGCGCGCACGGGCAGTGCACAAATGCGCGAAGTCGATGCGGAAACCTCGGCGCGCCACCCGCGATCGCGTCCGGCAGTGCGCGATCGGATGAGTGCTGCGCGCCGGCCGGGCAGCGCAAAGCTGGACCGCGGCGACGTGCGGCTGGGTCATGCCTGATGCGCCGCGCGGCGACACCGCGCGGCGATCGAACGCTTCCCTGCACCCATAACGTGCATCCCCTTTCGGAGAGAATTCCGTGATCAAAAACACCAAGATATCGACCAAACTCTATGGCGGATTTTCGGTCATTCTGTTGATTCTTTTGGCGCTGGCGGCGGTGGCCTACTACAACGTCACTGCGTTGTCGCAGGCCAACTACTGGAACACGCACACCTACAAAGTGATCGCCGAAGTGGACGGCGCGCTCACCAGCCTGATCAACATCGAGACCGGCACCCGCGGGTTCTCCCTGACCGGCGAAGACGAGTTTCTGCAGCCCTACCGGAGCGGCCTGGCCGATTTCGATCAGCACCTGACGAAAGCCCGCGAGTTGACCGCGGACAATGCCGAACAACAGTCGCGGCTGAATGCGTTGAAGGAGACGCAGAAGCAGTGGCTGAGCAAGGCGGTGCACCCGCAGATCGCCTTGCGCCACAACGTCAACGGCGGCGACGCCACGATGGAGGCGCTCGCGGCCGCGGTGCGCTCTTCCAAGGGCAAGGCCTACATGGATGCCATGCGCGACAAGATGGCCGAAGTGCGCCAGGCCGAGAGCGCACTGCTGGCCGCGCGTGCGGTCGAGGCCGAGCAACTGCAGCGGCGCACCAGTATCACCTTGATCATCGGCAGCCTGGCCGCGGCGCTGTGCGCGGTGGTGATCGGGTTTCTGATCACGCGCTCGCTGATGACCGAACTGGGAGGCGAGCCGGGCATGGTGATGGAAGTGGCCAGGCGCATCGCGCAGGGCGATCTGACCGTGCAGGTGCCGACCCGCGGCAACGACACCAGCAGTGCGATGGTGGCCTTGCAGCTGATGGTCGACCGCTTGGCGGAGGTGGTCGGCGACGTCAACAACAGCGCGCAGTCGCTGGCCGGTTCGTCGGAGGAGGTCAGCGCCACCGCGCAGACCTTGAGCCAGGCGGCCAGCGAACAGGCGGCCGGGGTGGAGGAGACCAGCGCCTCGCTGGAGCAGATGACCGCTTCGATCGCGCAGAACACCGACAACGCCCGGATCACCGAGGGCATGTCCGCGCAGGCGGCCAAGGAAGCCGTCCAGGGCGGTGAAGCGGTGCTGGCCTCGACGCATGCGATGAGGCAGATCGCGCAGAAGATCGGCATCATCGACGACATCGCCTACCAAACCAACCTGCTGGCGCTGAATGCGGCGATCGAGGCCGCGCGCGCCGGCGAGCATGGCAAGGGCTTCGCGGTGGTCGCTGCGGAAGTGCGCAAGCTGGCCGAGCGCAGCCAGGTGGCGGCACAGGAAATCGGCGAGGTGGCGGCCAACAGCGTTGCCTTGGCGGACCGCGCAGGCAACCTGCTGGAGACCATCGTGCCCAGCATCAAGAAGACCTCCGACCTGGTGCAGGAGATCGCCGCCGCGTCCCAGGAGCAGTCCTCCGGCGTGACCCAGATCAATCTGGCGGTGTCGCAGCTGAGCCAGACCACGCAGCAGAACGCCACCGCCTCCGAGCAGCTGGCGGCGACCGCCGAGCAGATGAGTTCGCAGGCCGAGTCGCTGCAGCATGCGATGGCGTTTTTC
>NZ_CAPJ01000113.1 GCF_000331775.1 Xanthomonas translucens pv. translucens DSM 18974 | reverse complement strand
GAGGTCGATGTGCGGCCGCCCTGGCTCCTACACGTGCTCGAACACTACGGCCTGTCGGCGTGCCGCACATCGCTCTCCACTCAAACTTTAGAGCAACCTCCAGACACAAGCGGCTTCAGCCGCGACAACTTTCGAAGCCGGAAGGCCTGCCGCTACGCTCGTCGCGACTGAAGTCGCTCCCACAAGGGCATCCGCAGCGCAGTCGAGCTACGAGGTCTTTTGTGGGAGGGACTTCAGTCCCGACTGCATGACCGTTCGGGCAACTCACCACTTCGCCGGTCGCGGCTGACAGTTGCTCCTACAAGATCGATCCAGATGTTCTAACGAGGGACTCAGTCCGCCTCGTCGCCGATCGCCGGATAGCGCGCCAGGTGCGCCGACAGCGGCCCCGGATGGGCCAGCTGGTAGCCTTGGCCGTAGCGCGCGCCCAGCGCCTGCAGGGTGGCCAGTTCGCTTTCGGTCTCGATGCCTTCCACGATCACGCTGGCGTTGGTTTCGGCTGCGAAGGACAGGATCGCCAGCGCCAGTCGCTGGCGCCGCGGTTCGGCATCGATGCCGCGGGTCAGGGTCAGGTCCAGCTTGATGATGTCCGGCGACAGGTGCAGCAGGTGGCGCAGGCTGGCGAAGCCGGTGCCGGCGTCGTCCAGCGCGATGCGCAGGCCCTGCCGCTGCAGCGCGCCGATATGCTCGGACAGGCGCGGGTAGTCCGGCGCCTGCAAGTGCTCGGTGATCTCCAGCACCACCCGCGACAGGTCGTGGCCATGCAGCAACTCCTCCAGCTGCGGGTGCAGCAGGGTCTGCGCGGAGACGTTGATCGCCAGGTACAGCGGCGCCGGCAGCTGGGCCAGCAACGGCAGTGCCTTGCGCGCCGCGGCCAGCTCCAGTTCCAGCGCCAGCCCGACCTTGCTCGCCTCGTCGAACCAGCGCAACGGCGCCAGGCCGGGATTGGACGGGAACCGCGACAACGCCTCCACGCCGACGATGCGTTGCGTTGACAGCGCCAGCACCGGCTGGGTCACGATCTGCAGGCGTTCGTTGGCGATGACCTCGCGGATCCGCGTGGCGATCGCCGCCTTCTCGCGGAACGCGTGTTTCTCTGCGTTCTGGTGGCGCGCGATGTCGGTCTGCAGCGCGGCGCGGTCCATCGCCAGCGCCAGGGTCGCACCGACCAGGGTCGCCAGCATCTCCAGCGTGCGCACGTCCTGCGCGGTGTAGCTGCAGGGGTAGGGCGACATCACCTTGAGTACGCCGATGCCACGATCGCCATAGCGGAGCGGCACCACCAGCATCGAGCGCAGGCCGACCTTGCGGCAGGCCTCCAGATTGACCCGCGGGTCCTGTTCCGAATCGTCGCACTGCAGCACCTGGCCGCTGCGCATGCATAGCCCGGACAGGCTGCAGGTGCTGGGCAGGCGCAGGCCAAGGTGCTGTTCGGCGCTGCCGCTCGCCGACCAGTACAGCATGTCGTTGCCGTCGCGCATCTCCACCACCGCGCCGTTGGAGCGGGTCAGCTCCTGCGCGCGGCGGGTCACCACATCGACCACCTGCAGCGGATCGCTGCCGGCTGCGGCGATCTCGCCCTGGGCCAGGATGATCCGCGACAGCAGCAGCGCATCCTCGCTCATCGTCGAGACAACCGAGCCGGACTCGGCAGTGGCATCGGCAGGGTGCTGGACCCAGTCCGAAACGTCGGATTCCTTGGTCATGCCTGGATCATGCGCCGATGTTTCGGCGCAGTGCAATCGCAATGTGCCGGAGTTGCGCTAGCGGAGCACGCAATTGCAGCGCGCATCACGCTGCACCACTGCATGCCGGAGCGCGGCGTTCAACCGGCCGCGCTGCCCTTGCGCGGTTTGCCGTACAGGATGCGCAGCTCGTCCTTGGCCTGCTCCAGCACTTCGCGGCGCTGCGCCGGCAACTGCTTGCCTGCGCGATTGATGTAGAACGTCAGCATCGACATCGCCGAGCGGTAGGGGCCGGTGCGGCGCCGCGCGCTCTTGTCGGCAGAGTGCTTGAGCGAACGGGCGATGGACACTGGGTCGTCGCGTTCGAACACGCTAGGCGTGAGTTCTTGCGTATCGCTGCTTTCGTTCACGGGTTGGATCCAGCGGGTGTTAGAAACGTTCGAGCTGCTGTCTGCCACTGCTGATGCTCCTTGGCTAGTGAAAAAGGCGGAGATGAAGTCACTGCGAAATTGCCGCCGCGCCTATGGCGGGCGGATGGCTTAGGGCAAGCGATGCGCCAGCGTCCGCACCGCGCCGGTGCGAGCCGCTGCAGCGTGCGAAGGACGCGGAAATGCTCTGCAGTGCGCGATGGCCAGCGTGGCCCGCGCGTGCGTTGCGTAATGCCGCCGCATGCGCTCAGCCATGTACCGCGACTGGGTTGCTGTGTCGACATCGATGCTGTTGTTCGATCATGCTGCCGTGCTGCATGCAAGGCTCCCCGAAGCAAATTCCACGTCCATGGCGCTAACGCTAAATGCGCGGGCGTGACGGCCTCGACAACATAGCCGCGCATCTTGGTGTGTGCGGTAGACAGTGCGTATTCACTGAATCATTAACCGAAAAACCCCTTGAAAACAGCTGCGCCACGCGCGCTCGCTTGATCTGTGTTGGTAACGTCACCATCTTTTTTTGTGCGCGCTTGACTCGGTTATCGTGCCCGTGACAGTCGGAACATTCGGTCTTTTCTCCCGCAATGCATTCGATCGCGACGCTGCGTTGCAGGAGACCGCATGTCATTCGTGCAAGCACGCTTCCATCCTGCCGTCGCCCGCTGGTTCGAGCGCCGTTTTGCCGCGCCGACGCCGGCACAATTGGCTGCATTGCCGGCGATCCAGGCCGGGCGGCACACCTTGGTGGCGGCGCCGATCGGTTCCGGCAAGAGACCCTGACCGCGTTTCTCGCTGTGCTCGCTGCGCTGCTGCGTGAAGGCCTGCGCGATGGCGGACTCGCCGACCGCACCCAGGTGCTGTACGTGTCGCCGCTGAAAGCGCTTTCGAAGATATCCGGCTCAATCTCCAGGCGCCGCTGGCCGGCATCCGCGCCGAGCTGGCCGCGCTCGGTCTGCCCGATGTGGAGATCCGCACCGCGGTGCGCACCGGC
>NZ_CAPJ01000114.1 GCF_000331775.1 Xanthomonas translucens pv. translucens DSM 18974 | reverse complement strand
GGCCAGCGCCTGCGCGACGCCGCCTGGGCGCCAGGCGCGGTCGCGGTATTCGGTGGCGACGGCCTGCCGCTGGGGTTGGGCCAGGTCGATGCCGGCGGGCTGCTGGCGCCGCAGCGCATGTTCAACCTCTGATCCGACTCCTGCCGAGGAGCCTTGCGCGGGCCGCCAGGCAACCCGTCTGGCCGTGACGCGGCGTTAACGCCTTGTTCGTCCGGGCTGGGGCCGGTACAATTCGGCGGCCTTTACGGCAACCCTGCGCTCCGGCGCAATCCTTCGCAATCGGCGAGCCAGGCGGTGCGTCTCATCAGCACGTTCCTGCCGGCCCCGCATCTCAAGAGAAAACACAGCATGTCCATCGACACCCAGAAAGTCATCGAAGAAAACAAGCGCGGCGCCGCCGACACCGGCTCCCCGGAAGTGCAGGTCGCCCTGCTGACCGCGCGCATCGAGCTGCTGACCGGCCACTTCAAGACCCACAAGAAGGACCACCACAGCCGCCGCGGCCTGCTGCAGATGGTCAACCGCCGCCGCAGCCTGCTCGACTACCTGAAGAAGAAGGATGGCGAGCGCTACAAGGCGCTGATCGAGAAGCTCGGCCTGCGTCGCTGAGGCAACGAACCCTACCGCGGCGCAGTGATGCGCCGCGGTTTTGTTTTGGGTAGTACCGTGGCCCGGGGAATGCTCCGCGCCGCCGGCCGGATCCTCCCGGCCACCCGCCAGCGGCATGGGCCGTCAGCGGTCCATTCGAAGACAGCATCATCCAAGGAAACCCCGTGGCAAAAATCACCAAAACCTTCCAGTACGGCAAGCACACCGTCACCCTCGAAACCGGCGAGATCGCCCGCCAGGCCGGCGGTGCCGTCATCGTCAAGATGGACGACACCGTACTGCTGGTCACCGCCGTCGCCGCCAAGAGCGCGCGCGAAGGTCAGGACTTCTTCCCGCTGACGGTCGACTATCAGGAGAAGTTCTACGCCGGCGGCCGCATCCCCGGCGGCTTCTTCAAGCGCGAGGGTCGTGCGACCGAGAAGGAGACGCTGATTTCGCGTCTGATCGACCGTCCGATCCGTCCGCTGTTCCCGGAGGACTACAAGAACGAAGTGCAGATCATCGCCACGGTGATGTCGATGAACCCGGACATCGACGGCGACATCGCCGCGCTGATCGGCGCCTCGGCCGCGCTGTCGCTGGCCGGCACCCCGTTCAACGGCCCGATCGGCGCCGCCAAGGTCGGTTACAAGAACGGCGAGTACATCCTCAACCCGACCATCACCGAGCTGAAGGATTCGCAGCTGGAGCTGGTCGTGGCCGGTACCGCCAACGCGGTGCTGATGGTCGAGTCCGAAGCGGCGCTGTTGTCCGAAGAAGTGATGCTGGGCGCGGTCACCTTCGGCCATCGCGAGATGCAGAAGGTCATCAACATCATCAACGAGCTGACTGTCGAAGCCGGCACCAAGCCGTCGGACTGGGTCGCCCCGGCGAAGAACGAAGGCATGATTGCGGCGCTGAAGGAAGCGGTCGGCGATCAGCTGGCTTCGGCCTTCCAGGTGCGCGACAAGCTGCAGCGTCGCGACGCGATCTCGGCGATCAAGAAGGACGTGCTGGCGCAGCTGACGCCGCGCGCGGCCGTCGAAGGCTGGGTCGTCGCCGACCTGTCCAAGGAATTCGGCGAACTGGAATACCAGACCATGCGCGGTTCGGTGCTGAGCACCAAGGTGCGCATCGACGGCCGTGCGCTGGACACGGTGCGTCCGATCAGCGTCAAGGCCGGCGTGCTGCCGCGTACCCACGGCTCGGCGCTGTTCACCCGCGGCGAGACCCAGGCGATCGTCATCACCACGCTGGGCACCGCCCGCGACGGCCAGGTGATCGATGCGGTCAGCGGCGAGTACAAGGAAAATTTCCTGTTCCATTACAACTTCCCCCCCTACTCGGTGGGCGAGTGCGGCCGCTTCGGCGCGCCGAAGCGTCGCGAGATCGGCCACGGCCGCCTCGCCAAGCGTGGCGTGCTGGCGGTGATGCCGAGCATGGAAGAGTTCCCGTACACGATCCGCGTGGTCTCGGAAATCACCGAGTCCAACGGTTCCTCGTCGATGGCGTCGGTGTGCGGCAGCTCGCTGGCGCTGATGGACGCCGGCGTGCCGATCAAGGCGCCGGTCGCGGGCATCGCGATGGGCCTGGTCAAGGAAGGCGAGGACTTCGTGGTGCTGTCGGACATCCTGGGCGATGAAGATCACCTGGGCGACATGGACTTCAAGGTCGCCGGTACCGCCGAAGGCGTGTCCGCGCTGCAGATGGACATCAAGATCGAAGGCATCACCGAAGAGATCATGAAGCAGGCCCTGGCGCAGGCTAAGGCCGGCCGCCTGCACATCCTCGGCGAGATGGCCAGCGCGCTGACCACCCCGCGTTCGGAGCTGAGCGACTACGCGCCGCGCCTGCTGACGATCAAGATCCACCCGGACAAGATCCGCGAAGTGATCGGCAAGGGTGGCTCGACCATCCAGGCGATCACCAAGGAAACCGGCACCCAGATCGACATCCAGGACGACGGCACCATCATCATCGCCTCGGTCAACGCGATCGCTGCGCAGGCCGCCAAGGCGCGCATCGAGCAGATCACCTCGGACGTGGAGCCGGGCCGCATCTACGAAGGCAAGGTCGCCAAGATCATGGACTTCGGTGCGTTCGTCACCATCCTGCCGGGCAAGGACGGCCTGGTGCACGTGTCGCAGATCTCCAGCGACCGCGTGGAGAAGGTCAGCGACGTGCTGAAGGAAGGCGATCTGGTCAAGGTCAAGGTGCTGGAAGTCGACAAGCAGGGCCGTATCCGCCTGTCGATGAAGGCCGTGGAAGAAGGCGAGGGCGTGACGGCCGAATAAGCCGTCGGCGTCCAGCGTCCCAGCAAGAAAAAGCGGCTTCGGCCCGCTTTTTTCTTGCGCGGCGTTTGCGCGCGATGCGCTCCGCGCGCGGTCGGAATGCCGCATGCCGCGATTCCCACGATCCCC
>NZ_CAPJ01000115.1 GCF_000331775.1 Xanthomonas translucens pv. translucens DSM 18974 | reverse complement strand
GACCGCAACAACACCGGCAACAAGCACAAGACCCGCGGCTCGCATGTGATGGTGGCCGGCGTCGAGGACGACGACAGCACCAGCCGCTTCGCCGGCCAGCTGCACCTGTCCGCCGCCGATCGCGCGCGCCGTTCCAACGTGCGCGGCAAGCCGCGCGGCGGCAACAATGGCGGCCGTCGCCAGCCCGAGCCCTCGCGCAGCGGCGGCGGCGCGCATGGCTTCGAGCGTCCGACCGCACCGGTGGTGCGCGAAGTGGCGATCGGCGACACCATCACCGTGGCCGACCTGGCGCAGAAGCTCGCGCTGAAAGGCGGCGACGTGGTCAAGGCGCTGTTCAAGATGGGCGTCATGGCCACCATCACCCAGTCCATCGACCACGACACCGCGGCGCTGATCACCGAAGAGCTCGGCCACAAGCCGGTGCGCGCGGGCAGTGCCGACGCCGAGGACGCGCTGCTGGCGCATACCGAGGACGAGCAGGGCGAGAAGCGCTCGCGTCCGCCGGTGGTCACCATCATGGGCCACGTCGATCACGGCAAGACTTCGTTGCTGGACTACATCCGTCGCACCAAGGTCGCCTCGGGCGAAGCCGGCGGCATCACCCAGCACATCGGCGCGTACCACGTCGAAACCGATCGCGGCGTCATCAGCTTTCTGGATACCCCAGGTCATGCGGCCTTCACCTCGATGCGCGCGCGCGGCGCCAAGCTGACCGACATCGTGGTGCTGGTGGTGGCGGCCGACGACGGCGTGATGCCGCAGACGATCGAGGCAGTCAAGCACGCCAGGGCGGCCGGCGTGCCGCTGATCGTGGCGGTCAACAAGATCGACAAGTCCGGTGCCGATCCGCTGCGGGTCAAGAACGAACTGCTCTCGCAGGACGTGGTCGCCGAAGAATTCGGTGGCGACACCCAGTTCGTCGAAGTCTCGGCCAAGACCGGCACGGGCATCGACACGCTGCTCGACGCCATTTCGCTGCAGGCCGAAGTGCTGGAACTGAAGGCGGTGTTCGACGGCCGCGCCAGCGGCGTGGTGATCGAATCCTCGCTGGACAAGGGCCGCGGCCCGGTGGCGACGGTGCTGGTGCAGCAGGGCAGCCTGAAGCGCGGCGACTACCTGGTGTGCGGCGTGCAGTACGGCCGCGTGCGTGCGCTGTTCGACGAGACCGGCGGGCAGCCGGCCGAGGCGGGTCCGTCGATCCCGGTGCAGGTGCTGGGTCTGTCCGGCGTGCCGGATGCCGGCGACGACTTCGTCGTGGTCGACGACGAGCGCCTGGCCAAGGACGTGGCGCAGCAGCGCGAAACCAAGCGCCGCGAGTCGCGCCTGGTGTCCTCGGCGGGCAGCCGCATGGAAGACATCATGTCGCAGCTCGGCAAGGGCGAAGGCCAGCTGTCGCTGAACCTGGTGATCAAGGCCGATGTGCAGGGTTCGGTGGAAGCGCTGAAGCAGTCGCTGGTGGCGCTGTCCAACGAGCAGATCCGCATCAACGTGATCCACTCCGGCGTCGGCGGCATCACCGAGTCCGATGCGAACTCGGCGCTGGCCTCCAAGGCCACGGTGATCGGCTTCAATGTGCGTGCGGACGCTTCGGCGCGGCGCATCATCGAAACCAACGGCGTGGACCTGCGCTACTTCTCGATCATCTACGATGTGATCGACCAGGTGAAGCAGGTGGCGTCCGGTCTGCTCGGCGTGGAAATCCGCGAAGAGATCATCGGTACCGCCCAGGTGCGCGACGTGTTCCGCAGCTCCAAGTTCGGCGCGGTCGCCGGCTGCATGGTCATCGAGGGCGTGGTCAAGCGCAACAAGCCGATCCGCGTGCTGCGCGACAACACCGTGGTGTTCGAAGGCGAGCTGGAATCGCTGCGCCGCTTCAAGGAGAACGTCGACGAGGTGCGCAACGGCACCGAGTGCGGTATCGGCGTGAAGGCCTACAACGACGTCAAGCCGGGCGACCAGATCGAGTGCTTCGAGCGCATCGAAGTGCAGCGCACATTGTGATGTAGCCGGGACTCGGGTTCCTGGACTCGGGACTCGGAAAGGCAAGAGCTGTCGCTTTCGCTTTTCCGAGTCCCGAGTCCCGAGTCCCGCATACCGCATAAAGAGATCCCGGACCATGGCCACAAAATCCTTCCACCGCACCGATCGCGTTTCCGCGCAGATCCGCCGCGACCTGGGCACCATCGTGCATTCGGCCGTGCGCGATCACGGCCTGCCGTCGGTCAGCGTGTCCGACGTCGAGGTCACCCGCGACCTGGCCCATGCCAAGGTGTTCGTCACCGCGCTGCTGCCCGAGCGCTCGGTCGAAGCGGTCAAGGGCTTGAAAGAGCTGGCGCCGCAACTGCGCAGCGAGCTGGCGCGGGCGATGAAGCTGCGCCACGTGCCCGAACTGCATTTCCACTACGACGATTCGGTCGATCGCGGCGAGCGCATCGACAACCTGTTGCGCGACATGCCGGAACTGCAGAACATCGAAGACGATAACGGCGACAGCGAACCGGCTCCGTCCAAGGGCTGAGCGGTTTTCCGATGCGCGAGCATCGGCGGCATGCCGGCCGCATCGGCGAACGGCAAGCAGGCTTTTTGCATCGATGGCGGTGCTCCTGCGTCGTCGCCTGCGGTCATTGCATCTGCTCCCCGCTGCCGTTCCGCAGCCATTTCCCAAGTCCGGCTTGCACCATCGCAGGCCTCACCGTCCGACGCCGGATTCGGCTTTTCCGAGTCCCGAGTCCCGAGTCCCCGGTCCCGATCCCCCCATGCCCGTCTTCGGCCCCCGACTGCCCCGCATTTCCTTCCGCCGCCTCGACGGCATCGTGCTGCTCGACAAGCCGGCCGGCATGAGTTCCAACGCGGCGCTGCAGGCGGCGCGGCGGTTGTTCCGTGCCGAGAAGGGCGGCCATACCGGTAGCCTGGATCCGCTGGCCACCGGCCTGCTGCCGCTGTGCTTCGGCGAGGCGACCAAGCTGGCCGGGCTGCTGCTGGGCTCGGCTAAGGCCTATGAAGCCGAGATCGTACTCGGGGTGAGCACCGACAGCGACGACGCCGACGGCGCGGTGCTGCGTACCCGGCCGGTGCCGCCGATCGATGCGGCGACCCTGCAGGCGGCGCTGGCGCCGCTGCGCGGACGCATTCGCCAGCGCGCGCCGATCTATTCGGCGCTGAAGCAGGGCGGCGAGCCGCTGTATGCCAAGGCGCGCCGCGGCGAGGCGATCGAGGCGCCGGAGCGCGAAGTCGAGGTCCACGCCATCGACGTGCTCGCCCACGACAGCGAGCGCCTGCGCCTGCACGTGGCCTGCGGCTCCGGCACCTATATCCGCAGCCTGGCCCGCGACCTGGGCGAGGCGCTGGGCTGCGGCGCGCATATCGCCGGCTTGCGGCGCCTGTGGGTGGAGCCGTTCCGGCAGCCGCAGATGGTGACCCTGGAGCGGCTGCAGCAGCTGGCCGCGCAGGAGCCGCAGG
>NZ_CAPJ01000116.1 GCF_000331775.1 Xanthomonas translucens pv. translucens DSM 18974 | reverse complement strand
TGTGCCGCGTGCCGCAGGGCGCCAATGCGGTCGGCCTGGCCAGGTTGGGCGTGCTGCCGAGCGCGCGCGACGTGGCCGGCATGTTCGCCGAGCCGCGCAGCGCCTATGTGCTGTACGGCATCGAGCCGGGCCTGGACTTCGCCGATGCCGGCGCCGCGCGCGCGGCGCTGGGCGCGGCCAAGGTGCTGGCATTCAGCCAGTTCGCCTGCGCCTCCACCCGCGATGTGGCCGACGTGATCCTGCCGATCGGCGCGCTGCCGGAAATCGACGCGACGCTGACCAACCTGGACGGCGTCGAGCAGTTGGCGCGTGCCGGCGGCAAGCTGCCGGACCAGGCGCGCGAAGGCTGGCGGGTGCTGCGTGCGCTCGGCGGCGACTTGCATCTGGCCGGTTTCGACTTCACCGACCTGGCCGGCCTGCGTGCCGGCGTGCAGCCGCGCAGCGTGAGCCTGCGCGGTTCGGCGCAGAGCGCGGCGGCGGGCGAGGGCATCGAAGTGGCGGCGACGCCGGCGATCTACCGCACCGATGCGGTGGTGCGCCGTGCGCCCGCACTGCAGGCGCATCCGCTCAATGACGCGCCGGCGATCCGCCTGCATCCCGAGCATGCCGCGCAACTGGGCGTGGCCGCCGGGCAAGTGGTCAAGGTCGGCAACGCCGTCGGCAACGCGACGCTGCCGGTGGTGCTGGATCCGCGGGTCGCGGCAGGGGTGGCCTGGATCGAATCCGGCCATGGGGCGACGGCGCCGATCGGTGCCGGTCGGGTAACGGTGGTGGCTGCATGAACGAGATGCTGTTGAACGTGGTCGATCCGCTGCACCAGTGGTTCGTCGGCCTGGGCGCGATCGGCGTGGTCCTGTGGATCGTGCTGAAGATCCTGCTTATCACCATGCCGGTGATCATCTCGGTGGCGTTCTACGTGGTCTGGGAGCGCAAGCTGATCGGCTGGATGCACGTGCGCCACGGGCCGATGTACGTGGGCATGGGCATCTTCCAGGCCTTCGCCGACGTGTTCAAGCTGCTGTTCAAGGAAATCATCCAGCCCAGCAGTTCGCACAAGGCGATGTTCGTGATCGCGCCGCTGATCACCCTGGCGCCGGCGTTCGCGGCCTGGGCGGTGGTGCCGTTCGACGCCAAGCTGGTGCTGTCCAACGCCAACGCCGGCCTACTGTACCTGTTGGCGATGACCTCGCTGGGCGTGTACGGCATCATCCTGGCCGGCTGGGCGTCCAACTCCAAGTACGCGTTCCTGGGCGCGATGCGCTCGGCCGCGCAGGTGGTCAGCTACGAGATCGCGATGGGCTTCGCCCTGGTCGGGGTGATGATCGCCGCCGGCAGCCTCAACCTGAGCACGATCGTGGCCGCGCAGGCCGGCAACTCCGGCTTCTTCGACTGGTTCCTGGTACCGCTGTTCCCGCTGTTCATCGTGTACTGGGTGTCCGGCGTGGCCGAGACCAACCGCGCGCCGTTCGACGTGGTCGAGGGCGAGTCGGAAATCGTCGCCGGGCACATGGTTGAGTATTCGGGCGGCGCGTTCGCGCTGTTCTTCCTGGCCGAATACGCCAACATGATCCTGGTCAGTTTCCTGGTCTCGATCTTCTTCCTGGGCGGCTGGCTGAGCCCGATCCAGGGCTGGGTCACGGCGGACATCTCGCCGTGGGTCAACTGGATCTGGACCGGCGGCTGGCCGTGGCTGCTGATGAAGGTCTTGTTCTTCGCCAGCGCCTACATCTGGTTCCGCGCCAGCTTCCCGCGCTACCGCTACGACCAGATCATGCGCCTGGGCTGGAAGGTGTTCATCCCGCTGACGATCGTGTGGATCGCGGTGACGGCATTGATGGTGTTCTACGGCGTGATCCACAAAGGCGTGTAAGCGATGAATAAAGTCACCCATTACTTCAAGAGCCTGCTGCTGCTGGAGCTGCTCGGCGGCCTGTGGCTGACCCTGAAGTACACGTTCCGTCCCAAGTACACCGTGCTGTACCCGATGGAGAAGTTCCCGCAGTCGGTGCGCTTCCGCGGCCTGCACGCGCTGCGCCGCTATCCCAACGGCGAGGAACGCTGCATCGCCTGCAAGCTGTGCGAGGCGGTATGCCCGGCGTTGGCGATCACCATCGATTCGGCCAAACGCGAGGACGGCACCCGCCGCACCACGCGCTACGACATCGACCTGTTCAAGTGCATCTACTGCGGTTTCTGCGAGGAAAGCTGTCCGGTGGACTCGATCGTGGAAACCCACGTGCTCGAGTACCACTTCGAGAACCGCGGCGAGAACATCGTCACCAAGCCGCAGCTGCTGGCGATCGGAGACCGGCTCGAAGCCGAGATCGCCGAGCGCCGCGCCGCCGACGCCGCCTTCCGCTGAGGTTCTGAAATGGATTGGGTAAATATCGCTTTCTGGATCTTCGCCAGCATCGCCGCGGTCTCCGCCGGCGCGGTGATCAGCGTGCGCAACTCCGTGTATGCGGTGCTGTGCCTGATCCTGACCTTCTTCTCCATCGCCTGCGTGTGGCTGCTGGTGGGCGCCGAGTTCCTCGGCGTGACCCTGGTGCTGGTCTACGTCGGCGCGGTGATGGTGCTGTTCCTGTTCGTGGTGATGATGCTCGACATCGATACCGCGCGGCTGCGCCAGGGCTGGGTGCGCTACCTGCCGGTCGGCTTGCTGGTGGCGGTGGCGATGCTGGTGCAGATGGTCACCCTGATCGGGGTCAAGGCGCGCACCGCCGCGCCGTTCCCGGCCGACAACGCCGCCGCGCAGGCGGCCGACAGCTCCAACATCACCTGGCTGGCCAAGGCGCTGTTCACCCAGTTCCTGCTGCCGTTCGAATTCGCCGCGATCATCCTGACCGTGGCGGTGGTGGCGGCGGTGATGCTGACCCTGCGCAAGCGCACCGGCATCAAGACCCAGAATCCCGGCGAGCAGGCGCGGGTTAAGGCCGGCGACCGCTTGCGCATGGTCAAGATGCAGGCCGAAACGCCCACGCTGCACACCCCGGCGCCGGCACCGCAGGAGGGCCAGCCATGATCTCCCTAGGCCATATGCTGGCGCTCGGCGCGGTGCTGTTCTGCATCAGCCTGGCCGGCATCTTCCTCAACCGCAAGAACGTCATCGTGCTGCTGATGTCGATCGAACTGATGCTGCTGTCGGTCAACATCAACTTCGTGGCGTTCTCGCGCCAGCTCGGCGACCCCGCCGGTCAGCTGTTCGTGTTCTTCATCCTCACCGTGGCCGCGGCCGAGGCCGCCATCGGTCTCGCGATCCTGGTGACGCTGTTCCGTACCCGCCACACGATCAACGTGGCCGAAGTCGATTCGCTGAAGGGCTGACCCGTAGATGGAAATCACTCTCTCCAAGAGTCTGCTGATCGCCGTGGTGCTCGCACCGCTGCTCGGCAGCATCATCGCCGGCCTGTTCGGCCGCCAGGTCGGCCGCAAGGGCGCCCAGCTGGTCACCATCCTCGGTGTGGCGGTCAGCTGCGCGCTGTCGTGCTGGACCCTGTACCAGCTGGTCGGGCAGGGCGCGGCGCCGTTCAACCAGAACCTGTACACCTTCTTCGAGGTCGGCCATTACGCGGCGCACGCAGGCTTCATGGTCGATCGGCTGACCGCGATGATGATGGTGGTGGTGACCTTCGTGTCGCTGCTGGTGCACATCTACACCATCGGCTACATGGCCGACGATCCTGGCTACCAGCGCTTCTTCAGCTACATCTCGCTGTTCACCTTCTCGATGCTGAGCCTGGTGATGAGCAACAACTTCCTGCAGCTGTTCTTCGGCTGGGAAGCGGTGGGCCTGGTGTCGTACCTGCTGATCGGCTTCTGGTTCAAGCGCCCGAGCGCGGTGTTCGCCAACATGAAGGCGTTCCTGGTCAACCGCGTCGGCGACTTCGGTTTCATCCTCGGCATCGCCGGCGTGCTGCTGTGGTTCGGCTCGCTGGACTATTCCACCGTGTTCGCCAACGCCACCGCCGTGCTCGGCAGCGAGGCGGCCGGCGGTCTGGCCCAGGTACAGCTGTTCCAGGGCCATCCGTGGAACGTGGCGACGATCATCTGCATTTGCCTGTTCATCGGCGCGATGGGCAAGTCGGCGCAGGTGCCCCTGCACGTGTGGCTGCCCGACTCGATGGAAGGCCCGACCCCGATCTCGGCGCTGATCCACGCCGCGACCATGGTCACCGCCGGCATCTTCATGGTGGCGCGCATGTCGCCGCTGTTCGAACTGTCGCAGACCGCGCTGGACTTCGTGCTGTTCGTCGGCGCCACCACCGCGTTCTTCACCGGCCTGATCGGCATCGTGCAGAACGACATCAAGCGCGTGGTCGCCTATTCGACGCTGTCGCAGCTGGGCTACATGACCGTGGCGCTGGGCGTGTCGGCCTACTCGGCGGCGGTGTTCCACCTGATGACCCACGCCTTCTTCAAGGCGCTGCTGTTCCTGGCCGCCGGCTCGGTGATCATCGGCATGCACCATGAGCAGGACATGCGCAAGATGGGCGGCCTGCGCAAGTACATGCCGGTCACTTACTGGACCAGCGTGATCGGCACCTTGGCCCTGGTCGGCACCCCGTTCTTCGCCGGTTTTTATTCCAAGGACACGATCATCGAGGCGGCCGCGCACCATGCGCATACGTCGCACAACTGGATCGCCACCTACGGCTACTGGGCGGTGCTCGGCGGCGTGCTGATCACCAGCTTCTACAGCTTCCGCCTGCTGTTCCTGACTTTCCACGGCAAGGAACGCTTCCGCGACGCGCACGCGCACCACGACAGCGCGCATGCCGATGCGCACGCCACGCATGCGCACGACGAGCACGCGCACGACGACCATGGTCACGGCCACGGCGTGCACGAGCCGCATGAGTCGCCGTGGGTGGTGACGGTGCCGCTGGTGCTGCTGGCGATCCCGTCGATCGCGATCGGCTTCTTCACCATCGGCCCGATGCTGTTCGGCACCGATTGGGCCGGGCACCACGCCGCGGTGGCGATCAAGGGCCAGGCGGTCGGTTTCTTCAGCGGCATCATCGACTTCTACAACCCGGCGCGCGACAGCGTCGGCGCGCTGGCCGAGGAGTTCCACGGCCCGGTCGCGTTCGCGCTGCACGGCCTGACCCAGCCGCCGTTCTTCCTGACCCTGGCCGGCTTCGCCCTGGCCTGGATCCTGTACCTGTGGAAGCCCGAGCTGGCGGCGAAGGCGCGCAAGACGTTCTCGCTGCCGGTATGGATCCTGGAGAACAAGTACGGTTTCGACAAGCTCTGGATCAATGGCTTCGCCGGCGCCGGTCTCGGCCTCGGCAAGGTGTCGCGTGCGGTGGATACGCATGTCGTGGACGGCGTCATGGTCAACGGCACCGCGCGCGTGATCGACCTGGCGGCCAATCTGCTGCGTCGCACGCAATCCGGTTTCCTCTATCACTACGCCTTCGCGATGATCATCGGTCTCATTGCCCTGTTGGGCGTGCTGATGCATTTCTGGCGTTGACCTGTACGGACTAAGAACACGTGTCGAACTGGCCCCTGCTTACTCTCCTGATCTGGCTGCCGATCCTCGGTGGCGTGCTGATCCTCGCGCTGCGCGATGCCAAGGCGGCGCGCTGGGCGTCGCTGCTGGTCGCGTTGCTGACCTTCGCGCTGAGCATCCCGCTGCTCACCGGTTTCGACTACGCCAGCGACGCGCTGCAGTTCGTCGAGACCCATGCGTGGATCCCGGCCTACGACATCGGCTACAACCTCGGCGCCGACGGCATCGCGGTGGCGCTGATTGTGCTGACCACGCTGGTCACGGTGCTGGCGCTGATCGGCGCCTGGACCTCGATCGAGAAGCGGGTCAACCAGTACGTGGCCGCGTTCCTGATCCTGGAAGGTGTCACCGTCGGCATCTTCGCCGCCACCGACGCGATGCTGTTCTACGTGTTCTTCGAGGCGATGCTGATCCCGATGTTCCTGATCATCGGCATCTGGGGCGGCCCGCGCCGCATCTACGCCGCGGTCAAGTTCTTCCTGTACACCTTCCTCGGCTCGGTGCTGATGCTGGTCGGGTTGATCTACCTGTACCTGAAGGGCGGCAGCTTCCAGCTCGCCGACCTGTACCAGCTGTCGCTGACCTCCAAGGAACAGACCTGGCTGTTCTTCGCGTTCCTGATCGCGTTCGCGGTCAAGGTGCCGATGTTCCCGGTGCATACCTGGCTGCCGGACGCGCACGTCGAGGCGCCGACCGCCGGTTCGGTGATCCTGGCCGCGATCGCGCTGAAGATCGGCGGCTACGGCTTCCTGCGCTTCAACCTGCCGATCCTGCCCGACGCCAGCAACGAGTGGGCCTGGCTGGTGATCGCGCTGTCGCTGATCGCAGTGATCTACGTCGGCCTGGTCGCCCTGGTGCAGGACGACATGAAGAAGCTGATCGCGTATTCGTCGATCGCGCACATGGGCTTCGTCACCCTGGGCATCTTCGTCGCCTTCGCCCTGGTCGGCTTCGGCAGCACCGATGCGGCGCGGCTCGGCCTGCAGGGCGCGATGGTGCAGATGATCTCGCACGGCTTCGTGTCCGGCGCGATGTTCTCCTGCGTCGGCGTGCTCTACGACCGCATGCATACCCGCCGCATCGCCGACTACGGCGGCGTGGCCAACGTGATGCCGTGGTTCGCCGCGTTCGCGATGCTGTTCTTCATGGCCAATGCCGGCCTGCCGGGCACCAGCGGTTTCGTCGGCGAGTTCATGGTGATCATGGCCAGCTTCCAGGCGCACCCGCTGCTCGCGGTCGGTGCCGGCACCACCCTGGTGATCACCGCCGCCTATACCCTGTGGCTGTACCGGCGCGTGTTCTTCGGCGAAGTGGCCAACGCGCACGTGGCCGCGCTCAAGGACATCAACGGCCGCGAGGCGCTGGTGCTGGGCGTGTTCGCGGTGGGCGTGCTGGTCCTGGGCCTGTATCCGAAACCGCTGACCGACCTGATGGAACCCTCGATCGCAAAGCTGGCGGCGCAGATCGCCACCAGCAAGCTGTAATCGGGCCGTCGAGCGAAATGATTCCAGAGAGTTGATGATGACCACCCCTGCGCTACTGCCCCTGACCGCCGTCGACCTGCCGCCCCTGCTCCCCGAGCTGGTGCTGACCGCCGGCGCCTTCGCCCTGCTGATGCTCGATCTGTTCGTCAGCGAGCGCAACAAGGTCTGGACCCACATCGTCTCGGTGGCGATCCTGATCGCGGTGTTCGCGATGCTGCTGGCCGGCGTGGGCGGGCAGGGCGAAGTGTTCAACGGCATGTTCGTGCGCGACGCCGCCGCCGACGTGATGAAGACGGTGATCGTCGGGCTCAGCGCGCTGACCCTGATCTACGGCTGGAGCTACCTGCGCGAGCGCAAGCTGTACCAGGGCGAGATCCCGGTGCTGGTGCTGTTCGCCACGGTCGGCATGATGATCCTGGTCTCGGCCGGCAGCCTGCTGATGGTGTACCTGGGCCTGGAACTGCTGGCGCTGTGCTCGTACGCGCTGGTCGCGTCGAACCGCGACAACGGCATGGCCACGGAGGCGGCGATGAAGTACATCGTGCTCGGCTCGCTGGCCTCGGGCCTGCTGCTGTACGGCATGTCGCTGATCTACGGCGCCACCGGCACTCTGAGCCTGGCCGGCATCCATGAGGCGATCGGGTCCACTCAGGAGCGCACCCTGCTGCTGACCGGCACCATCTTCATGATCGCCGGCGTGGCCTTCAAGCTCGGCGCCGCGCCGTTCCACATGTGGCTGCCCGACGTCTACCAGGGGGCGCCGGCGCCGGTCGCGCTGTTCATCAGCTCGGCATCCAAGCTGGCCGCGTTCGGCATGGCCTACCGGCTGCTGGAAGTGGGCGTCGGCCCGCTGGCCGAGCAGTGGCATTGGGTGATCGGCGGGCTGGCGGCGCTGTCGCTGCTGGTCGGCAACCTGATGGCGCTGGCGCAAAGCAATCTCAAGCGCATGCTGGCGTACTCGACCGTCTCGCACATCGGCTTCCTGCTGCTTGGTGTGGCCGGCGGCGGCGAGCGCGGCTATGCGGCGGCGCTGTTCTATGCGATCTGCTATGCAGTCATGTCCACCGCCTCGTTCGGCGCGATCATCGCGATGTCGCGCAAGGGCTTCGAGGCCGAGCACATCGACGATTTCAAGGGCCTGAGCGCGCGCAACCCGTGGATGGCGCTGCTGGTGCTGTGCATCATGGCCTCGCTGGCAGGCGTGCCGCCGTTCCTGGGTTTCTGGGCCAAGCTGGCGGTGCTCGGCGCGGTGCTCGCGGTGCCGACCGACAACCTGTGGTGGACCGGCCTGGCGATCCTGTCGGTGCTGTGCGCGGTGATCGGTGCGTTCTACTACCTGCGCGTGATCAAGGTGATGTATTTCGACGAGCCGGTCGGCGAGCCGTTGCCGGCCAACGACGATCGCGTGCTCGGTGTGGTGCTCGGTGTCAATGCGATCGGTTTGCTGGCGCTGGGCCTGGCCTGGAGTCCGCTGATGGCGTGGTGCCAGCGCGCTTTCGCACACCTGGCCTGAGCGCGCGCGAAAGCGCGGTTTTCACGCTGTTTGCAACGACGCCGCCAACTTGGCGGCGTTGTCGTTTGTGCATCGATGGATGCTATCGGTCTTCCGCTTTCGGTCGCTTGCGGTTATCATGTCGCTCGAAGACCGGCGGCATCGCCACCGGGTCGGATGAAAATCAGGGCTTGCAATCATCGCGCTGATTCTTCATAATTCCGCTTCTGCTGCGGGGTGGAGCAGTCTGGCAGCTCGTCGGGCTCATAACCCGAAGGTCGCAGGTTCAAATCCTGCCCCCGCTACCATATTTTTCTACGGCGGCAACCAGTTCACCGGTTGCCTGCGGTAGGGGAATCTGGGCTTCGCGAAGATGCATGTTCCCGTCTTTGCAACCGGAATCCAGCGTGACCGGAGTCGTACCGGACAAGGGGCCCAAGGGGCCCTTCGTCGTTTCCGGGGTCCGGAAAACCGCCAGGACCGAATTTTCTTCATTCAGATGCAAGGCAGGCTGTGAGCGACAAGGCAAACGAAATCGCGAATCTGCTGGGCCCGACCGTGGACGCGTTGGGCCTGGAACTGCTGGGGGCGGAATACCTGCCGGCCCCGGGCTCCGCCACGCTGCGCCTGTATATCGATGTGCCGCTGGCCGAACAGCCCGAGCGCATCGTCAACATCGACGATTGCGAGCGGGTCAGCCGCGAAGTGTCGGCGCAGCTGGACGTAGAAGATCCGATCAGCGGCAACTACACGCTGGAAGTGTCTTCGCCCGGCGTGGACCGTCTGCTGTTCACTGCCGCGCAGTTCGCGCGCCATCAGGGCGAGTCGGCCAAGCTGGTGTTGAAGCTGCCGCAGCAGGGCCGCCGGCGCCTGCAGGGGCGCATCGTCCACGCGGACGTGGACGCCGGCCGCATCGTGTTCGACGTCGACGGCGCCGAACTGGCGGTGGACTTCGACAATATCGACAAGGCGCGGATCCTGCCCGACTGGGCGGCGCTGGGCCTGGCGCCGACCAAGCCGGGCAAGACGCCCAAGCCGCCGGGCAAGGTTCCCAAGCCGGCCGGCAAGACCGCAAAACCCAATAAGAAACCATCCAACGAACCGGCGGCCGACAAGGCTGCGCGCGGAGCGAAACAATGAGCAAGGAACTGTTGCTGGTAGTCGACGCGGTCGCCAACGAAAAAGGCGTGCCGCGCGAAGTGATCTTCGACGCGATCGAGGCCGCCCTGGCCTCGGCGGCGAAGAAGCGCTACCCCGATCAGGACGTGCTGACGCGCGTCACCATCGATCACAAGGACGGCAATTACGAAACCTACCGCCGCTGGGAAGTGGTGGCCGACGACGTGGTGATGGAATCGCCGGACCGGCAGATCCGCCTGATGGACGCGGTCGACGAAGCCGAAGGCGTGGACGTCGGCGACTACATCGAAGAGCAGATCGAGAACCCGGATTTCGGGCGCATCGCTGCGCAGGCCGCCAAGCAGGTGATCGTGCAGCGCGTGCGCGAGGCCGAGCGCCAGCAGGTGGTGGACGCGTGGAAGGATCGCATCGGCGAGCTGGTCACCGGCGTGGTCAAGCGCGCCGAGCGCGGCAACATCTATGTCGATCTGGGCGGTAATGCCGAGGCCTTCATTCCCAAGGACAAGGGCATCCCGCGCGACGTGCTGCGCGCCGGCGACCGCGTGCGCGGCTACCTGGCCGAAGTGCGCTCGGAGCCGCGCGGCCCGCAGCTGTTCATCAGCCGTGCCGCGCCGGAATTCATGATCGAGCTGTTCAAGCTGGAAGTGCCGGAAGTGGGCCAGGGCCTGGTCGAGATCAAGGCCTGCGCGCGCGATCCGGGCGACCGCGCCAAGATCGCGGTGCTGGCGCACGACACCCGCACCGATCCGATCGGCGCCTGCATCGGCATGCGCGGTTCGCGCGTGCAGGCGGTGTCCAACGAGCTCAACGGCGAGCGCGTGGACATCGTGCTGTGGAACGACAACCCGGCCAATTTCGTCATCAATGCGATGGCGCCGGCCGAAGTGCAGTCGATCATCGTCGATGAGGAAAAGCACTCGATGGACCTGGCGGTGGCCGAAGACCGGCTGGCGCAGGCGATCGGCAAGGGCGGGCAGAACGTGCGCCTGGCCAGCCGCCTGACCGGTTGGCAGCTCAACGTGATGACCGCCGAGCAGGTCGCGGCCAAGTCCGAGGCCGAGCAGACCGTCGCCCGCCAGCTGTTCATGGACAAGCTGGAAGTGGACGAGGAAATCTCCGCGATCCTGGTCGCCGAGGGCTTCAACTCGGTCGAGGAAATCGCCTACGTGCCGGTCGGCGAGTTGCTGGCGGTGGAAGGCTTCGACGAGGACATCGTCGAGGAGCTGCGCGCCCGCGCGCGCGATGCGTTGCTCAACGAGGCGCTGGCCGCCGAGGAAAGCGACGACAGCGGCGTGCCGGCGGCGGATTTGCTGTCGCTGGAAGGCATGGACGAGGCCACCGCCTACGCGCTGGCCAGCCATGGCGTGCGGACCAGCGAGGACCTGTCGGATCTGGCTGCGGACGAAATCCTCGAATTCGGCATCGAGGATGTGGACCAGGAGCGCGCCGCTGCGCTCATCCTGGCAGCCCGTGCCGAGGAGATCGCCCGATTGGAACGCGGCGAATGAGTCAGCGATGAATGCCGCCCTGAACCGATCAGGGCTTAGAATCCGCGCTACCTTCGCACGCGAGGGGGCGCCAACCAGATCATAGGATCCGAATGTCGCAGCAAACCACCATCCGCAAGCTGGCCGAACTGGTGAATACGCCGGTCGATAAACTGCTGGTTCAACTGGCCGAGGCCGGAATGAAGTTCAGCGGTCCTGATCAGGTCGTGACCAGCACCGAAAAGATGAAGCTGCTCGGCTTCCTGCGCCGTACCCACGGCAAGACCGACAAGCCGGTCGAGGAAGAAGCCCAGGCCGCGCCGAAGAAGATCACCCTGAACCGGCGCAAGCTGCAGGAAGTGACGGTCAGCGCCGGTCGCAGCAAGACCACGGTCAACGTCGAAGTCCGGCAGAAGCGTACCTACGTGAAGACGGCCGAGGATCTGGCTGCCGAGCGGGCGGGTATGGCGTCGGGCGGACGGGTGGATGACGAGCGCGCCGAGATCCTGCGCAAGCTGGAAGCCTCCAAGCAGCGCAATCTGGCCGAACAGCAGAAGCTCGCCGAGCAGGACCGTGCGCGCGCCGAGGAAATCCAGCGCAAGCGCCAGGCCGAGCAGGATGCGCGCGACCGCGTGGAAGCCGAGCGCAAGGCCGCGTTGGAAGCCGAGTCGGCGCCGCCGGCCGCGGCCGCCACGCCTGTGTCCGCTGCGACACCGAATGCCGGTACCGGCGCCGCCGCCGTG
>NZ_CAPJ01000117.1 GCF_000331775.1 Xanthomonas translucens pv. translucens DSM 18974 | reverse complement strand
ATCCCGCAGGCGCCGGCCTCGACCGCGTCGGCTGCCGCCGCGCCTGCCGCTGCGGTGCCCGCACAGCAGGCGCCGGAAAATGCACAACAAAAGTCGCCTGCCCCGTCGCAGAAACACTGAAGACGGTTACAATATGTTGCGCGGCGGGATGCCGCGCGCGATACGCAAGCCCAGGTGGCGGAATTGGTAGACGCACTACCTTGAGGTGGTAGCGACTTAGGTCGTAGGGGTTCGAGTCCCCTCTTGGGCACCATTGTTTGGCTACGGTTTCTAGGCAAGAGCATCACATCCCTTGCCGGAAGATCGTCTACCCCATGCCTGCGCCGCACGCGCGCGGGCACAGGCAAGAGAGAATTGCGAGTGCTGGCCGAATATTTGCCGACCCTGCTGTTTCTGATCGTGGCCACCGCAATCGGCGTCGCGCTGATGCTGGTGGGGCGGTTCCTTGGTCCCCGGCGTCCGGACGCGAAGAAGCTCTCGCCGTACGAGTGCGGCTTCGAGGCCTTCGAGGACGCGCGCATGAAGTTCGACGTGCGCTACTACCTGATCGCGATCCAGTTCATCGTCTTCGATCTGGAAATCATCTTCATCGTGCCGTGGACGCAGGTGTTCATGGACCTGGGCGCTCGCTCCCTGGTCACCATGGGCCTGTTCGTCGGCATGCTGTTCCTCGGTTTTATCTACGTGTGGAAGAAGGGAGCGCTGGAATGGGAGTGATTCAGACCCTGGATCGCCTGATGACCAACCCGATCCCGGAAGGGCGGGTCGACGACATCCTGCGTCCCGAAGGCGAGAACCCGTTGCTCGAGAAGGGCTACGTGACCACCAGCGTCGATGCGCTGCTGAACTGGGCGCGCACCGGCTCGATGTGGCCGATGACCTTCGGCCTGGCCTGCTGCGCGGTGGAAATGATGCACGCCGGCGCCGCGCGCCTGGACCTGGACCGTTACGGCGTGGTGTTCCGCCCGTCGCCGCGCCAGTCCGACGTGATGATCGTCGCCGGCACCCTGGTCAACAAGATGGCCCCGGCGCTGCGCAAGGTCTACGACCAGATGCCCGACCCGAAGTGGGTGATTTCGATGGGCAGCTGCGCCAACGGCGGCGGCTACTACCATTACTCGTACTCGGTGGTGCGCGGCTGCGACCGCATCGTGCCGGTGGACATCTACGTCCCGGGCTGCCCGCCGACCGCCGAAGCGCTGGTCTACGGCATCTTGCAGCTGCAGAAGAAGATCTGGCGAACCCAGACCATCGCGCGCTGATCCCTCTTACTTCTTAAGAGCACGCCAAGCCCCCATGGCAGAGCAAGCATCTTCCTTTAGCGACCGACTCGGCGCCCGTTTTCCCGGCAGCCAGGTGTTCGTGGTCCTCCCGCGTGGCGAAGTCACGCTGGAAGTGCCGGCCGACGCGTGGCACGCCACCTGTCTGGCGCTGCGCGACGAATTCGGTTTCGAGCAATTGTCCGACCTGTGCGGCGTGGACTACCTGGGCTACGGCAGCGACGAGTGGGATACCGCCGACGTGTCGTCGCAGGGCTTCAGCCGCGGCGTCGAAGGCAAGGGCATGGGCCGTTTCGGCTGGGGCGAATTCCCCAGCGGCGAGACCGCCGGCGACATCCAGCCTTTGCCGGTGCCGCTGCAGCGCTACGCGGTGCTCGCGCAGCTGATCTCCTATCGCCACAACCAGCGCCTGCGCGTGCGCTGTTATGCGCCGAACGAAGACCTGCCGGTGGTGGCCTCGGTCACCGACATCTGGCCGGGCGCGAACTGGTTCGAGCGCGAGGCGTTCGACCTGTTCGGCGTGGTCTTCGCCGGCCACCCGGACCTGCGCCGCATCCTCACCGACTACGGTTTCGTCGGCCATCCGTTCCGCAAGGATTTCCCGCTGATCGGCAACGTCGAAGTGCGCTACGACGAAGAGAAGCAGCGCGTGGTCTACGAGCCGGTGACCTCGGTCGAGCCGCGCGTCGGCGTGCCGCGCGTGATCCGCGACGATGCGCGCTACCAGACCGCCGCGGGCGAAGCATTCAAGGAGCCCGCCAAGTGAGCGAGTACCAGCAGGCGCACGACGCCTTCGCCAGCAATCCTGCCGAGAGCAAGCAGGAGATCCGCAACTACACCATGAACTTCGGTCCGCAGCATCCGGCCGCGCATGGCGTGCTGCGCCTGATCCTGGAAATGGATGGCGAGACCGTGGTCCGCGCCGATCCGCATATCGGCCTGTTGCACCGTGGCACCGAGAAGCTGGCCGAGTCCAAGCCGTTCAACCAGTCGATCGGCTACATGGACCGCCTCGACTACGTGTCGATGATGTGCAACGAGCACGCCTACGTGCGCGCGATCGAGACCCTGATGGGGATCGAGGCGCCGGAGCGCGCGCAGTACATCCGCACCATGTTCGACGAGATCACCCGCATCCTCAACCACCTGATGTGGGTCGGCTCCAACGGCCTGGATCTGGGCGCGATGGCGGTGATGCTGTACGCGTTCCGCGAGCGCGAGGAGCTGATGGACTGCTACGAGGCGGTCTCCGGCGCGCGCATGCACGCGACCTACTACCGGCCCGGCGGCGTCTACCGCGACCTGCCGGACCGCATGCCCAAGTACAAGGAATCGCGCTGGCACAAGGGCAATGCGCTGAAGCGGCTGAACGCCGCGCGCGAAGGCTCGATGCTCGACTTCCTGGAAGACTTCACCAATACCTTCCCGGGCCGGGTCGACGAGTACGAGACCCTGCTCACCGACAACCGCATCTGGAAGCAGCGCACCGTGGGCATCGGCGTGGTCACGCCGGAACAGGCCTATGGCTGGAGCATGACCGGGGTGATGCTGCGCGGCTCGGGCATCGAGTGGGATCTGCGAAAGAAGCAGCCGTACGCCAAGTACGACGCGGTGGATTTCGACATCCCGGTCGGCACCAACGGCGACTGCTACGACCGCTATCTGGTGCGCGTGGCCGAGATGCGCGAATCCAACCGCATCATCCGGCAGTGCGTGAAGTGGCTGCGGGCCAATCCCGGCCCGGTGATGGTCGAGAACTTCAAGGTCGCCCCGCCCAAGCGCGCGGAAATGAAGGACGACATGGAAGCGTTGATCCATCACTTCAAGCTGTTCAGCGAAGGCTATTGCGTGCCGGCCGGCGAGACCTATTGCGCGGTCGAGGCGCCGAAGGGCGAGTTCGGCTGCTACCTGGCCTCCGATGGCGCCAACAAGCCGTTCCGCGTGCACCTGCGCGCACCGGGCTTCGCCCATCTGTCGTCGATGGACGCGATCGTGCGCGGCCACATGCTGGCCGACGTGGTGGCGATGATTGGTACCTATGATCTGGTGTTTGGCGAGGTCGACCGATGAGGCCGGGACTTGGGACTCGGGACTCGGGACTCGGCAAAAGCCGGCCTGCAGGTTTCCTTTTTGTAAAAGCGGTTGTTCTTTCTCATGGTTCGGATACTGGCGGACGCGGGCTCTTGCGAGTCCCGAGTCCCGAGTCCCGAGTCCCGGAGCTCCACGCATGAAAGCAACAGGTAATTTCGAAACGGCGCGCGACGTCGATCCGATGGTGGTGCTGAGCGACAAGACGCGCGCGCACATCGATCACTGGCTGGCCAAGTTCCCGCCCGACCGCAAGCGTTCGGCCGTGCTGCAGGGCCTGCACGCCGCGCAGGAGCAGAACCAGGGCTGGCTGACCGACGAATTGATCGTCGGCGTGGCCAAGTATCTGGAGCTGCCGCCGGTTTGGGCCTACGAGGTCGCCAGCTTCTACTCGATGTTCGAGACCGAGAAGGTCGGCCGCAACAACGTCGCCTTCTGCACCAACATCAGTTGCTGGCTCAACGGCGCCGAGGATCTGGTCGCGCATGCGGAGAAGAAGCTCGGCTGCAAGCTGGGCCAGTCCACCGCCGATGGCCGCGTCTATCTCAAGCGCGAAGAAGAATGCCTGGCCGGTTGTGCCGGCGCGCCGATGATGGTGATCAACGGCCACTATCACGAGCACTTGACCAAGGACAAGGTCGACGCGCTGCTGGACGGGTTGGAGTAACGGCAATGGCACAGCATCCCCACGCTCCCACCGGTCCGGTCGGCCCTGCGCCGCAGCCGCACCAGGTGGTCCTGACCACGCTGCACTACGACACCCCGTGGTCGTACGAGAGCTACCTGAAGTCCGGTGGCTACGCCGCGCTGCGCAAGATCCTCGAAGAGAAGATCGCGCCGGAGCAGGTGATCGAGATGGTCAAGCAGTCCAACCTGCGCGGCCGCGGCGGCGCAGGTTTTCCGACCGGCCTGAAGTGGTCGTTCATGCCCAAGGGCGCGCCGCAGAAATACATCCTGTGCAACTCGGACGAGTCCGAGCCGGGCACCTGTAAGGACCGCGACATCCTGCGCTACAACCCGCATTCGGTTGTGGAGGGCATGGCCATCGCCTGCTACGCCACCGGCAGCACGGTCGGCTACAACTACCTGCGCGGCGAGTTCCACCACGAGCCGTTCGAGCACTTCGAGCAGGCCCTGGCCGATGCCTACAGCAACGGCTGGCTGGGCAAGAACGTGCTTGGCAGCGGCGTGGACATCGACATCTACGGCGCGCTGGGCGCCGGCGCCTACATCTGCGGCGAAGAGACCGCGCTGATGGAGTCGCTGGAAGGCAAGAAGGGCCAGCCGCGCTACAAGCCGCCGTTCCCGGCCAACTTCGGCCTGTACGGCAAGCCGTCGACGATCAACAACACCGAAACATACGCCTCGGTGCCGGCGATCATCCGCAACGGGCCGGAATGGTTCCTGGGCCTGAGCAAGACCAAGAACGGCGGGCCAAAGGTCTTCTCGGTGTCCGGCTGCGTGCAGAAGGGCGGCAACTTCGAGGTGCCGCTGGGTACCACCTTCGACGAACTGCTGGAGATGGCCGGCGGCCTCAAGCCGGGCCGCACGCTGAAGGGCGCAGTCCCCGGCGGCGTGTCGATGCCGGTGCTGAAGGCCGAGCAGCTCAAGGGCCTGCAGATGGACTACGACACCCTGCGCGCGCTGGGTACCGGCCTGGGCTCAGGCGCCATCGTGGTGCTCGACGACAGCGTGTGCTGCGTCAAGTTCGCCTGCCGCATCTCGCAGTTCTTCCACAAGGAATCCTGCGGCCAGTGCACCCCGTGCCGCGAGGGCACCGGCTGGATGCACCGCGTGCTCGAGCGCATCGTTGCCGGCAAGGCCACCATGGAAGACCTGCACCAGTTGCGCACCGTCGCCGGCCAGATCGAAGGCCACACCATCTGCGCGTTCGGCGAAGCGGCGGCATGGCCCATCCAGGGCTTCCTGCGCCAGTTCTGGGACGAATTCGAGTACTACATCGTGAATGGGCGATCCATGGTCGATGCCCGGTTGGGAGTGGCGGCATGAATGTGTTTAGTGCGGGACTCGGGACCCGGGACTGGGGACTCGGAAAGCCGGCGTTGCCACAGGCGGCGAGCGTCGTTGTTTATCCCGTCATCAACACGGGACGTGTGCGTTCCTTTGTCGCACGAGTCCCGAGTCCCGAGTCCCGAGTCCCGACGGGAGCCGCTGCATGAGCGCCCAACCCGCCAATCCCAACGTCCCGCCGGACCACGTGACCGTCGAGATCGACGGCCAGTCCCTGGTCGTGCCCAAGGGGTCGATGATCATCCAGGCCGCCGACAAGGCTGGCATTGCGATCCCGCGCTTTTGCTACCACGAGAAGCTGCCGATCGCGGCCAACTGCCGCATGTGCCTGGTCGACGTGGAGAAGTCGCCGAAGCCGTCGCCCGCCTGCGCGACGCCGGTGATGGACGGCATGAAGGTCGCCACGCGCAGCGAGAAGGCGCTCAAGTACCAGCGCAGCGTGATGGAATTCTTGCTGATCAACCACCCGCTGGATTGCCCGATCTGCGATCAGGGCGGCGAGTGCGAACTGCAGGACGTGTCGCTGGGCTACGGCCGTTCGGTCAGCCGCTTCAACGAGCGCAAACGCGTGGTGGCCGACGAGGACATCGGTCCGCTGGTCGCCACCGAGATGACCCGCTGCATCCAGTGCACGCGCTGCGTGCGCTTCACCGCCGACATCGCCGGGACCTACGAGCTGGGCGGCATGTACCGCGGCGAGAACCTGCAGATCGGCACCTACGACGGCAAGCCGCTGACCACCGAGCTGTCGGGCAATGTCATCGACGTGTGCCCGGTCGGCGCGCTGACCAACAAGGTGTTCCAGTTCCGTGCGCGTCCGTGGGAACTGACCGCGCGCGAATCGCTCGGCTACCACGACGCGATGGGTTCCAACCTGTTCCTGCACGTGCGCCGCGGCGAAGTGCTGCGCACCGTGCCGCGCGACAACGAAGCGGTCAACGAGTGCTGGCTGTCCGACCGCGACCGCTATTCGCACCAAGGCCTGTACGCCGCCGACCGCGCCACGCGGCCGCTGCGCAAGATCGACGGGCAGTGGCAGGAAGTGTCCTGGGCCGATGGCCTGGCCGCGGCGGTCGAGATCCTGAAGACCCACCGTGGCGATGCGCTGGGCGTGCTCGCGCACCCGGCCACCTCCAACGAGGAAGGCGCCTTGCTGGCGCGCCTGGCCGATGGCCTGGGCAGCGGCAACCTGGACCACCGCATCGGCAACCGCGACTTCTCCGATGCCGCCGTGGCCGAACCGTTCGCGGTGCCGCTGGCGCAGATCGAGCAGGCCGACGTGATCGTGGTGCTGGGCAGCAACCTGCGCCACGAGCTGCCGCTGCTGCATGCCCGCATCCGCAAGGCGCGCATGCAGCGCCAGGCGCGGGTGTATTCGATCAATCCGGTCGATTTCGATTTCGCCTTCGACCAGGCCGGCAAGCAGATTTTGGCCCCGTCCGGCTTCGCCGCCGCGCTCGCCGATACGGCGCTGCGCGAGG
>NZ_CAPJ01000118.1 GCF_000331775.1 Xanthomonas translucens pv. translucens DSM 18974 | reverse complement strand
CGCCTTCCTGCGTCCGTCCGGTACCGAGCCGGTGCTGCGGGTCACGGTCGAGGCCGACGACGCCGCGCTGATGCAGGCCACCCTGGAAAAACTCGCCGGGGCGGTCCGTGACGCGGCGTGAGTCGATCGCCATCGGCATCGTGGTGGTCATCGCCAAGGCGGCCACCTTCTACCTGCTGTATCGCCTGCTGATCTGATCGCGGCGTTTCTTCCTTTCACGACGATGGTTCCCGCCATGGCTGCGCGCATCCCGACCCTGGACATCACCCGTTTCGACACGCATCGCGACGCCTTCGTCGCGGAACTGGGCGCGGCCTACCGCGAGTGGGGCTTCGCCGGCATCCGCAACCACGGCATCGCGCAGGCGCAGATCGATGAGGCCTACGATGTGTTCAAGGCGTTCTTCGCGCTGCCGGAGGAAGTCAAGCGCAAGTACCACGTGCCCGGCAGCGGCGGCGCGCGCGGCTATACCGCGTTCGGCGTGGAAACCGCCAAGGATTCCAGGCATTTCGACCTGAAGGAGTTCTGGCATATCGGCCGCGAGATTGGCGACGATTCCAAGTATCGCGACCTGATGCCGCCGAACCTGTGGCCGAGCGAAGTGCCGGGCTTCCGCGAGCACGGCTACGGCCTGTACCAGGCGCTGGACCAGCTCGGCGCGCGCGTGCTGGCGGCGCTGGCGCTGCATATCGGCCTGCCCGAGCACTACTTCGCCGACAAGACCGAGTCGGGCAACGCGATCCTGCGCCCGATCCACTACCCGCCGATCACCGCCGACGACATTCCGAACGTGCGCGCCGGCGCGCACGAGGACATCAACCTGATCACCCTGCTGGTCGGCGCCAGCGCTGCCGGCCTGGAAGTGAAGTCGAAGCAGGGCGAGTGGGTGCCGTTCACCTCCGACGCCGACACCATCGTGGTCAACATCGGCGACATGCTGCAGCGCCTGACCAACCACGTGTATCCCTCGACCACGCACCGCGTGGTCAATCCTCCGGGCGAACAGGCGCGGCAGCCGCGCTACTCGGTGCCGTTCTTCCTGCACCCGAACCCGGATTTCGTCATCGACGTGCTGCCCTCGTGCATCAGCGCCGACAATCCCAGCCGCTATCCCGAGCCGATCACCGCGCAGGGGTATCTGGAGGAGCGGTTGCGGGAGATTAAGTTGAAGTAGTCGGGACGCGGGACGCGGATCGGGACCAGGGACCGGGGACCCGGAAAAGCCAAGGTCTTCGCGGTCGGTTTGTTTCAGGTCGATTGCCCCCCGGGTCCCCGGTCCCGAAGCGGGCGGGCAGGGCGGTGCGGGTGCGGCCGCATGGGATGGCGGTAGCGGTTCCTCACCGCGCATCGGCTATCCTTTTGGCACTTTTCGCCCGGGAGCGCGCCGATGCGCCGCAAGATCGTAGCCGGAAACTGGAAGCTGCACGGCAACCGCCAGTTCGCCACCGCGCTGGTGCAGGAGGTGGCCGCGGGCCTGCCCGCCGAGGGCGTGGAGGTGGTGATCCTGCCGCCGCTGCCGTACCTGGGCGACCTGATCGAGGATTTCGAGGGCCATGCCTTGCGCTTCGGCGCGCAGGACGTGAGCAGCAACGAGCAGGGCGCCTACACCGGCGAGGTGTCGGCGACGATGCTGGTCGATGTCGGCGCCGAGTACGGCCTGGTCGGGCATTCGGAGCGGCGCCAGTACCATGCCGAGAGCAGCGAGCTGGTCGCGCGCAAGTTCGCCGCGGCGCTGCATGCCGGGCTGATCCCGATCCTGTGCGTGGGCGAGACCCTGGAGCAGCGCGAGGCCGGCCAGACTGAATCGGTCATCGCCGCGCAGCTGGCGCCGGTGCTGGCGCTGGCCGGTGCGCCGGGCTTCGCCAAGGCCGTGGTCGCCTACGAGCCGGTGTGGGCGATCGGCACCGGGCGTACCGCCAGTCCGGCCCAGGCGCAGGCGGTGCACGCCTTCATCCGTGGCGAAATCGCCGCCCACGATGCTAGAATCGCCGATTCGCTACCGCTCCTGTATGGGGGTAGCGTCAAGCCCGACAACGCCGCCGAGCTGTTTGCACAGCCGGATGTCGATGGCGGGCTGGTCGGCGGCGCTTCGCTGGTCGCCGAGGACTTCCTGGCCATCGCGCGAGCGGCGGCCGCCCGTTAACCGAACGGTCGCCGCGCTGGCGGCCGCTCGCTACTTCAGTCGTACTGTCCGGACGGATTTCGAAATGCTGATGGTCATCCTCAATGTGGTCTATGTGCTGGTGGCGATCGCGATGATCGCGCTGATCCTGATGCAGCGCGGTTCCGGCGCGGCGGCGGGTTCGGGGTTCGGCGCGGGCGCGTCCGGCACCGTGTTCGGATCGCGCGGCGCGTCCAACTTCCTGTCCAAGTCGACCAAATGGCTGGCGGTGGTGTTCTTCGGCATCAGCCTGTTCATGGCCTGGTATGCCGGCCACAGCGCGCGCCCGGCCGCCGATGCCAACCTCGGCGTGATGTCGCAGGCCGCGACCCCGGCGACTCCGGCGCCGGCTGGCGAGCTGCAGAT
>NZ_CAPJ01000119.1 GCF_000331775.1 Xanthomonas translucens pv. translucens DSM 18974 | reverse complement strand
CTGGCGCCGCTGCGGCAGGCGCTGGACCAGGGATGAGGGCGCTGCCCGTCGGCGCCTGGCGCCGTGCGGCGGCAATGCGCCGCACGCGCGCGCCGTAGCGGCGTGGCCGCAGGACGCTGGTTTGACCTGAGGGCATCGGCGCGCGCGGCTTCGCCTGGGCCTGCGCATCCGCCGCTGTGCCGTCGGCACAGGGCAAGCATCGGCTGCGCTTGCTGCGCGATGCGGTTGCGCGTCGGCAACGGGAGCGCAATTGCTGCGCTGCGGCGAGACACGTTGCGCGATCGCCGGTTGGGCTGCGTTGCGGCGCGATATCTAGCATCACGCTAGACTGTCGCCCCTTGGCGGCCCGGTGGGCCGCGCGACTGGATCGTTATTCCGCATGAGTTGGCTCAGCAAATTGATGCCCTCCGGCATCCGCACCGATAGCACGCCCAGCAAGAAGCGCAGCGTTCCCGAAGGCCTGTGGGAGAAATGCCCCAACTGCAGCGCCGTGCTGTACCGGCCGGAACTGGAGGAGAACCTGGAGGTGTGCCCGAAGTGCGGCCACCACATGGCGATCCGCGCGCGTGCGCGCCTGGCTTCGCTGTTCGACCCGGACACCACGCCGACCGAGATCGGTGCGCGCCTGGGTCCGACCGACGCGCTGAAGTTCAAGGACCAGAAGAAGTACAGCGAACGCATCAAGATCTCGCAGAAGAGCACTGGCGAGTACGACGCGCTGATCGCGATGCAGGGCCTGCTCAAGGCGCAGCCGCTGGTCGCCGCCTCGTTCGATTTCGCCTTCATGGGCGGCTCGATGGGCTCGGTGGTCGGCGAGCGTTTCGCGCTGGCCGCGGAGACCGCGCTGCAGATCGGCGCGCCGTTCGTGTGCTTCTCCGCCAGCGGCGGCGCGCGCATGCAGGAAGGCCTGTTGTCGCTGATGCAGATGGCCAAGACCTCGGCCGCGCTCGGGCGCCTGCGCGAGGCCGGCCTGCCGTACGTGTCGGTGCTGACCCATCCCACCACCGGCGGCGTTTCGGCCAGCTTCGCCATGCTCGGCGACATCAACATCGCCGAGCCGCACGCGCTGATCGGCTTCGCCGGTCCGCGGGTGATCGAGCAGACCGTGCGCGAGACCCTGCCGGAAGGCTTCCAGCGCTCGGAGTTCCTGCTCGAGCACGGCGCCATCGACCAGATCTGCGATCGCCGCGAACTGCGCGACCGCCTGTCCGAGCTTCTGGCGATGATGATGCGCCAACCGGCGCCAGCGAAGACCGAGGTGGTGGCGTGATTGTTGCGGGACCGGGGACCGGGGACCAGGGACCCGGGAAAAGCAGGGGTCTGCGTGTCTTGCTTGCTTCGCCTGGTTGCCGTCAGTTGTACAGCCAGTACCGCTTTGGCTTTTGCGCTTACCCGGTCCCCGGTCCCCGGTCCCTGGTCCCGATCCGGGCCCGGGTCCCATGAGTACCCGCAAATATTTCGGCACCGATGGCATCCGCGGCCGGGTCGGGCAGGGCGCGATTTCCGCCGATTTCGTGATGCGCCTTGGCAATGCGCTGGGCCGCGTGCTCGGCGCCGGCGCCGAAGGCACTGCACGGCCGACGGTGGTGATCGGCAAGGACACGCGCATTTCCGGCTACATGTTCGAATCGGCGCTGGAGGCCGGGCTGGTCGCCGCCGGTGTCGACGTGCAATTGCTCGGGCCGATGCCGACCCCGGCGGTGGCGTTCCTGACCCGCACGCTCGGTGCCGACGCCGGCATCGTGATCAGCGCCTCGCACAATCCGCACTACGACAACGGCATCAAGTTCTTTTCCGCCGAGGGTGAGAAGCTCGACGATGCCACCGAGAGCGCGATCGAAGCCGCGCTCGACGCGCCGTTCGCCACGGTGGAATCCGAGCGCCTGGGCAAGGCGATGCGCGCGCGCGACGCGATCGGCCGCTACATCGAGTTCTGCAAGGCCAGCGTGCCGCGCGGCTTCGACCTGCGCGGGCTGAAGGTGGTGCTGGACTGCGCGCACGGCGCGACCTACCACATCGCGCCGCTGCTGTTCCGCGAGCTGGGCGCGGAGGTGATCGCGATCGGCGCCGCGCCGGACGGACTCAACATCAACGCCGGGGTCGGTTCGATGCATATCGACAACCTCGCCAGCAACGTGCGCCAGCATGGCGCGCAGCTGGGCATCGCCTTCGACGGCGACGGCGACCGCGTGCTGATGGCCGACGACCAGGGCAACCCGGTCGACGGCGACGGCCTGCTGTACGTGCTGGCCTGCGGCTGGCAGGCCAGCGGCCGCCTGCGCGGGCCGGTGGTCGGCACGCTGATGACCAACTACGGGCTGGAACAGGCCCTGGCCGAGCTGCAGCTGCCGTTCCTGCGGGTCAAGGTCGGCGACCGCTATGTGCACCAGGCGCTGGTCGAGCATGGCGGCGTGCTCGGCGGCGAGACCTCCGGGCACATGCTGTGCCTGGACCGCGCCACCACCGGCGACGCCATCGTCAGCGCGTTGCAGGTGCTGGAGGTGCTCAAGCGCTCGCGGCAGAGCCTGCGCCAGGCGCTGCAGAGTCTGCGCAAGGTGCCGCAGCAGACCGTCAACGTGCGCCTGCAGCAAGGCGCG
>NZ_CAPJ01000120.1 GCF_000331775.1 Xanthomonas translucens pv. translucens DSM 18974 | reverse complement strand
CTGCGCGAAAGCGCCGCCGGCCGCGTCGCGCAGCCGCTCGCCGGCCGCGGTCGGGCGGATGCCGCGGCCCTCGCGCTGCAGCAGCGCCAACCCAAGTTCCTCTTCCAGCAGCCGGATCTGGCGGCTGACTGCGCCGTGGGTGACGTGCAGTTCCGCCGCCGCGCCGCCGACGCTGCGCAGCCGCGCGGCGGCCTCGAACGCGCGCAGGGCGTTCAGCGAAGGCAGGCGGCGCAGGTTGGACATGTGAGATTTTCTGACGGATATGTGCAGACTTTATCGGTTTTTGTCGGGCGACGCGTGCGCTAAAGTGCAGGCCTGTCCTGCTGACCGTGAGCGCCATGTCCTCCGTGCCTATTCGCGATTTCCACGCCTATCCCGACGCCAACGGCCATTTCGGCCGCTACGGCGGCCGCTTCGTCGCCGAGACCCTGATCGGGCCGCTGCAGGAGTTGGCCGCGGCCTACGATCAGGCGCGCCAGGATCCGGCCTTCATCGCCGAGTACGACAAGGACCTCAAGCACTACGTCGGCCGGCCCAGCCCGATCTACCACGCCGAGCGGCTCAGCCGCGAGGTCGGCGGCGCGCAGATCCTGCTCAAGCGCGAGGATCTGAACCACACCGGCGCGCACAAGATCAACAACACCATCGGCCAGGCGCTGCTGGCCAGCCGCATGGGCAAGACCCGCATCATCGCCGAGACCGGCGCCGGCCAGCACGGCGTGGCCAGCGCCACGGTGGCCGCGCGGCTGGGCCTGGAATGCGTGGTGTACATGGGCGCCACCGACATCGAGCGGCAGAAGATCAACGTTTACCGGATGCAGCTGCTCGGCGCCCGGGTGGTGCCGGTGACCTCCGGCTCGGCCACGCTCAAGGACGCGCTGAACGAGGCGATGCGCGACTGGGTGACCAACGTGCAGGACACCTTCTACATCATCGGCACCGTCGCTGGCCCGGATCCGTATCCGCGCATGGTGCGCGACTTCAACGCCATCGTCGGCCGTGAGGCGCGCGCGCAGATGCTCGAGGATTACGGCCGCCTGCCGGACGCGATCAGCGCCTGCGTCGGCGGCGGCAGCAACGCCATCGGCCTGTTCCATGCCTTCCTCAACGATCCGGGGGTGAAGATCTACGGCGCCGAAGCCGCCGGCGAGGGCGTCGCCACCGGCCGCCATGCCGCCTCGATCGCCGCCGGCCGCCCTGGCGTGCTGCACGGCAACCGCACCTATGTGATCTGCGACGACGACGGCCAGATCATCGAGACCCATTCGGTGTCCGCCGGCCTGGACTATCCCGGCGTCGGTCCCGAGCACGCGTTCCTGTCCGACAGCGGCCGCGCGGTCTATCAGGGCATCACCGACGACGAGGCGCTGGACGCGTTCCACCTGCTGGCGCATACCGAGGGCATCCTCGCCGCGCTGGAATCCAGCCACGCGGTGGCGCAGTCGATCAAGCTGGCGCGCGAGCTGCCCAAGGACGCGCTGGTGCTGTGCAACCTGTCCGGCCGTGGCGACAAGGACGTGCATACCATCGCTGCGCGCGAAGGGATGGTGCTGTGAGCAAACGTGGCGACGATGGCAAAGATATTTATCTGACTTGGCGCGACCCGCAGCCCGGGCTCGCGGTCCGCTACGAAACCGGAGAAGGCAAGGTGACATCGATGTACTGGGGAAGCCGGGACGCCGTGCAACGGGTGGAGGGCTGCGCATGAGCCGCGCCCCGAACCGTATCGCCGCACGCTTCGACGCGCTGCGCCAGGCCGGGCGCAAGGCGCTGATCCCGTTCGTCACCGCCGGCGATCCGTCGCTGCAGGCCACCGTGCCGGCGATGCACGCGCTGGTCGAGGCCGGCGCCGACGTGATCGAGCTGGGCGTAGCGTTCTCCGACCCGATGGCCGACGGCCCCACCATCCAGCGCAGCTCCGAGCGTGCGCTGGCGCGCGGCGCCGGCCTGGCCTATGTGCTGGAAACGGTCAGCGCGTTTCGCCGCGACGACGCGACCACGCCGGTGGTGCTGATGGGCTACCTCAACCCGGTCGAGATCCACGGCACCGCGCGCTTTGCCGAAGAGGCGGTGGCCGCCGGCGTGGACGGCGTGCTGCTGGTCGATCTGCCGCCGGAAGAATCGGCCGAAACCCTGGCGATCTTCACTGCCGCCGGCCTGGACCTGATCGTGCTGGCCTCGCCGACCACCAGCGACGCCCGCATCGGCCTGTTGTGCGATACGGCGCGCGGTTACCTGTACTACGTCAGCTTCGCCGGCGTCACCGGCGCCGACCACCTCGACACCCGCGCCGCCGGCGACCGCCTGCGCCAGCTGCGCGCGCGCTCCACGGTGCCGGTGGTGGCCGGGTTCGGGATCAAGGACGCCGCCAGCGCCAGGGC
>NZ_CAPJ01000121.1 GCF_000331775.1 Xanthomonas translucens pv. translucens DSM 18974 | reverse complement strand
CGGGCTGGCGTTGCTGCTGCTGGGCCTGGGCGCGCTGCTGCTGGCACGCCGCCGCAAGCCCTCGCCGTTGCCGCCGCTGCCGCGGCACGACTACGACACGGCCGCATTGGCCGCGGCGGTGCCGGTGGTCGCGCATCGCGACGTCGATGCGCCGGACCTGCCGCCGCTGGACGAGCACGAGCGCGAAGTGGCCGAAGACGCGGCCGCCGAAGAGCGGGCATACCAGGACCACGCATTCGATCGCGAACTGGCCGCGCAGGCGCAGCGTCACGACGACAGCGGCGCCGTCCCGGCCGCAGAGCATCTGCATTTCGCGCTGCGGCCCGACGCCGAGGTCGCGCCCACGCCGCCACAGCCGCCGCCGTCGGTCGACACCGACGCACCATGGCGGCAATCGCCGCCGCTGCTGGTGCCGACGCCGGTCGCGCCGGTGCTCGCCGAACGCCAGGAGCCGACCTGGCACCAAGGCGATCTGCCGGCCGCCGCCGAACCGGCCCCCGAACCGGCCCCCGAACCGGCGCCCACGTATCCGCCGATCGGCCGCGAGCGACTGGAGCTGGCCGTGGCCTACATGGACCTGGGCGACAACGAAACCGCGCGCACCCTGCTGGTCGAAGTGGCGGCCGCCGGCGATCCGGCGGCGCGTGCCGAAGCCCAGCAGTTGCTGGCCCGCTTGAACTGATGCGCGCAGGCGGCGTGCGGCGCAGGCGCCGTGCTGCCGCGACCGGGAATGCGACGATGCGCGACTACCTCTGCGAGCTTGTGATGATGCCGCCGACACGCCGCCAGCCGGTGTCTCGGCCGGCGCCTCAGGCCAGCGTTGCGGCCCCACGCGCATGCGTGCTGGTCGCCCCATCGCCACGGCTGCCTGTGCGCTCGGCCAGCGCCGCTCGGCCGCGCATCGCGCCAGGCTCCCGTGCATGCCGCAGTGCAGTGCCATGGCCGCTGCGGCCCGCGTTGCGCGTGGTGAGGGAGTAGGGCGCGATGCGCTACGCATTGGGCGTGGAATACGACGGCAGTGAGTTCCAGGGCTGGCAACAGCTTGGCGAATCCGGTGGGCCGAGCGTGCAGGCGACGCTGCAGGCGGCGCTGTCGTCGGTGGCCGACAGGCCGGTGAGCGTGATCTGCGCCGGGCGCACCGACGCCGGTGTGCATGGCGAATGCCAGGTGGTGCATTTCGATTGCGATGCGCCGCGCGCGCCGCGCGGCTGGATGCTCGGCGCCACCGCGCGCTTGCCGGCGTCGGTGTGCGTGCGCTGGTGCGTGCCGGCCGCGGACGATTTCCATGCGCGCTTCTCGGCGCGCGCGCGGCGCTACCGCTATCGCCTGCTCAACCGCCAGGTACGCCCGGCCTTGTACCGGCAGACGCTGAGCTGGGAGCGGCGGCCACTGCAGGCCGAGGCGATGCACGAAGCGGCGCAGGCGCTGCTGGGCGAGCAGGATTTCGGCGCGTTCCGCAGCATCCAGTGCCAGGCGCTGCATGCGCGGCGCGAGCTGCAGGCGATCGCGGTGACCCGGCTCGGCGAGGTCGTGGAGGTCCAGGTCCAGGCCAATGCATTCCTTCATCACATGGTGCGCAATATCGTAGGCTCCTTAATCATGGTAGGAGCAGGCGACAAGCCGGTTTCCTGGATCGGCGAACTGCTTGCCGGGCGCGACCGCAGCGTCGCCGGCCCGACTGCGCCGCCGCAGGGATTGGTCTTCGTCGGTCCGCTCTACCCCGATATCTGGAAGCTACCGGCCGAGGTCACCCTATGAATCGCACCCTGTATCGCACCCGCATCAAGTTCTGCGGCATGACCCGCGCCGGCGACATCCGCCTGGCGGGCGAACTTGGGGTGGATTCGGTGGGGTTCGTGTTCGCCCACGGCAGCCCGCGGCGGGTGGCGCCGGCCGAGGCCCGCGCGATGCGCCAGGCCGCCTCGCCGATGGTGGACGTGGTCGCGCTGTTCCGCGACAACCCCAAGGACGAAGTGCGCGAAGTGCTGCGCACGGTGCGCCCGACCCTGCTGCAGTTCCATGGCGACGAAGACGACGGCTTCTGCCGCGGCTTCAACCTGCCGTACCTGAAGGCGGTACCGATGGGCGGTGGCGACATCAACGCGCGCACCCTGCAGCTGCAGTACCCGAACGCGGCCGGCTTCCTGTTCGACAGCCATGCCCCGGGCGGCAGCGGCGGCTCCGGCAAGACCTTCGACTGGACGCGGCTGCCCACCGGCCTGCACCGGCCGTTCCTGCTTGCCGGCGGCATCACCTCCGACAACGTGTTCGACGCGATCGTGGCGACGCTGCCCTGGGGCGTGGACGTGTCCAGCGGCATCGAGAGCCAGCCGGGCATCAAGGACGGACACAAGATGCGCAAGTTCGTCGAGGAAGTGCGCCGCGCCGACTGCCACGAGTTGAACAGCAACTGCTGAGCGCCTTCGCAGTCGATGTCGATGTCGGCTCCGACCAGCAGGGCATGCGCTGGCGCAATTTCTCAGCACTTCACAACGCGTGGCAGCGACGTGCGTTGCGGCACGCGTGTTCGACAGCATCCGTCGCCGCTGAAGTCGCTGCCGCAGGCGGCATCGTCCTGTAGCGAAAATAGCCTGGCTGTTTGTCTGCCCCGTCGTGGAAGCGCCAGTGTGCGATCCAGCGGTCGCTGAGCGAGCAGCAGAACGCGGCGGCACTGTCCAGCGCCATCGACGACGCCACCAATGGCATCATGCGTCGCAACGCCGAACTGATGCGGTAGACCTCGGTAAACACCGCGCGCGCCAACCAGCGTGCGGTGATCGACATGGACATGCTGCGCCACGTGCACGAGCCGTTGAGCGCCACGGCGGAAGCGGTGCGCGAGATCCATCGCGACGGCATGCAGCAGCGGCGCGCGGCCGAGGTCGAGCTGGCGCGCTTGCGCGACGAGCTGCAGCAGCACCTGGCGGCGCCGACCCCGGCCGGCTGAGGCGTCGCGCCGGCGGCGCGCAGCGGCCGATGGCTTTCGGCAGCCGGCGAGCCCCTGTAGGAGCTTCAGCCGCGACAGACATCCGACAACGCGCCGCAGCGTTGCCGTAGCCCTGGTTCCCGGCAAACAAGCGAAAGAAGACGGCTTAATCGCCGCCCTGCCGCAACTCGCCCGCCAGCCAGTGCGCCAGCGCCTGCACCCGCGGATCCTGCTGCTCGCGGCGCGCGCACAGCGCCCACTGCCCGCCGGTCTCGGCGAAGCCCCACGGCGCCAGCAAGCGGCCGTTGCCCAGGTCGTCGGCGACCAGCGGCTGCGGCGCGATCGCCACGCCGATGCCGGCCAGTGCCGCTTCGAGCAGGTAGTACAGGTGTTCGAAGCCGGTGCCGTAGCGCAGCGCCGCCGGATCCAGGCCATGCGCCTGCGCCCAGGACGGCCACGCCTGCGGGCGCGAGGCGGTGTGCAGCAACGGTTGTTGCAGCAGCGCCGAGGGCGGGCCGGCCGCC
>NZ_CAPJ01000122.1 GCF_000331775.1 Xanthomonas translucens pv. translucens DSM 18974 | reverse complement strand
GGTGCGCGGCTACGGCGAGGTGGCGATGCTGGCCGGCTTGCCTGGCCGCGCGCGGCTGGTCGCACGCGTGCTCGGCGGCAACACCGATACCACGCTGCCCTGGCACCGAGTGCTGCGCAGTGACGGGCGCATCGCCTTCGCGGAAGGCTCGCGCGGGTTCCGCGAACAGTGCCAGCGGCTGCGCGGCGAAGGCGTGGCGGTGCAGGGCGGACGGGTGAAGCGCGACCCAACGCCGGCGCGCGATCTGGACGCGGCGTTATGGGGGCCGCAATAACGAGCGGCTATGATGGTCGGCAGTTGCCACGGACACGACCATGTTCCCCAGACTTCCGCCTGTGACCCAAGCCCTGCTGATCGGCAATGTGGCCGTGTTCCTGCTGCAGCTATTGCTGGGCGACGACACCTTCGCGCCCTTCATGCTATGGCCGATCAGCAACTTCGATGCGTTTTCGCCGGGGCAGAACTTCCAGATCTGGCAGCTGCTGACCTACGGCTTCCTGCATGGCGGCTTCTCGCATCTGTTGTTCAATATGCTGGCGCTGTACATGTTCGGCGGGCCGCTGGAGCAGACCTGGGGCAACAAGCGCTTCCTGACCTACTACCTGGTGTGCGTGGCCGGCGCCGGCCTGTGCCAGGTGCTGGTGGGCTGGTGGGCGGTGAGCAACGGCGGCGATCCGTATCCGACCCTGGGCGCCTCCGGCGGCGTATTCGGCCTGTTGCTGGCGTTCGGCATGCTGTTTCCGAACCAGCGGGTGATGCTGCTGTTCCCGCCGATCCCGATGAAGGCGCGCACCTTCGTGATCGTGTTCGGCGCGCTGGAGCTGATCATGGGCTTCACCGGCTGGCAGCCGGGCGTGGCGCACTTCGCGCACCTGGGCGGCATGCTGTTCGGCTGGCTGCTGATCCGCTACTGGCGCGGCCAGCCGCCGTTCGGCGGCAAGCGCAAGCCGCCGCGGCCGCGGATCGTGCGCTGAGGGGAGGAGAAGCGTCCTGAGCCGCTTTTCCCATGCAATGGCTGGAAATCCTGTGTCAGCGCGGGCGGACCAGTCGATACTGCCGACGGTCGCCGTAGCCAGCGCTGTTCGCCTCGACGTTGGCGCATAGGCGGCCATTGCACAAAGTCACGTCGGCTTCGTTGTAGGCGCGCAGCAATTCCGCGCGTAGTTGGTTGTCGCGGATATCCCGCCGATACTGTTCGAGTAGCCAGCCACCTCCGGCGAGCAATAGCAGCAAGCTTCCCAATGTGACGGCTGCGGTCTTCCACAGCACGCTGCGCTGCGCGCGTTCGATACGCTTGAGTTGCGCCGCCAATGCGTGTGCGCCTTCGCCTATCGCACTGCCGGCCTGCTGCAGACGTTTCTCGAAGCCGGCAACGGGTTGGTCGATACCATTTTGCACCTGGCGGATCAGCGTGTCCGGAACGCATTGCAACGTCTCTTGCGCCGAACGCGCGACGGTGACCGACATCACCTACATCTGAACGCACGAAGGCTGGCTGTACCTGGCAGTGGTGCTGGATCTTTTCTCAAGGAAGATCGTGGGTTGGGCGATGCAATCAACGATGCACACCGACGTGGTGCTGCAAGCCTTGATGATGGCCGTATGGCGACGTAAGCCGCCTGCGGGGCTGCTAGTGCACTCGGATCAAGGCACGCAATTCACTGGGCACGACTGGCAAGATTTCCTGAAAGCAAATGGCTTGGTCAGCAGCATGAGCCGGCGCGGCAACTGTCACGACAACGCGGTCGCCGAGAGCTTCTTTCAGCTCCTCAAACGCGAGCGCATCAAGCGCAGGATTTACGTGACGCGCGAGGAAGCCAAGTCCGACGTCTTCAACTACATCGAGATGTTCTACAACACCAGACGACAGCACGGACACAACAACGGGCTGTCTCCGCTAGAGTTCGAAAAGCAACGATCAAAATGAGGCTTCAGGGTGTCTACAGAAGCCGGGGCGATTCAATTATTGGATGTGGATTCTCTCAATACGTTGCAAATTCGAATGAGGCGCTTTGTTCGTTTTCTTGCAGGTAAATTCGCTGCCCTCCGGGCAAGCGAGGTGGTAGCATGTATTATTTTTAACGGGCATCAACTAGGTGTACGTTATGACAAATAGTATAAGTCGTTATTCTTATAATCCGGCAAATTTCCCCCAGTTGGAGCAAATGTCTGCCAGCGAGAATCAAGCCGAGCGCAGCCACCCAAGCGCACCCCTAAAAGATCGCAGTCATGAGGAAGCCTTTCCGGCACGGCTAGCTTCAGCTCGGATTAGACGTCGCTCTGGAACAAGCGAGGAATTTGCGTTGAATCGAAATAAGCCAATCAAGGGCGTTGGCTATTCGACCGTTCCCACTGCAACAGCTTCCACCGGAACCTCGAAGCCAGGCGTCTTATGCATGACTGATGGTTTAGATCTTTGCGTGGGTGTCGCGGTGGGCGGCGAAAAGCCCTCCGAAAACAAGGGCAAGGCACGTATTTTCCACGTGATGCCGGAAAATCGCAGAGCGCAGTGGGAAATCAAAAGCTATATCGATGGTCTTCGCTCACAAGGATATGCGGCCAAGGCAGCGATTCACGGGGGCGACAGCAGTTCACGCGCGAGCGTCTCAAAAGTTGACGCTATTCAGGCAACGCTTGGGGCGATGAATGTTCCGGTCGAATTCAGTCGTACCGGGGCAGGTGCTAGCAATGGCAATGGTCCGTTGGGAGCGGTTGTCGAAGAAAATGGAACCGTGAGGTTTGTAACAGATCTTGTTAAATAGTCGAGATCGGCGAATTCAATTCAAGAGAGAGTTCCTGAGTTGGATTCGCCGATTTTTAATCATGTTAATCTCAGATATTCAGTGACTAAGTCAAATACCTTCGCTTGACTTGCTCCACACGCCAGCGATCGGCTCGACCGGGGTGCATTCGCGGTGATTGGTCATTTCATAGAATGCCGTGCCCGAGACGTACCCAAACGGCCCCGGGGCATCCTCGATGGTCATCGTGATCCGGTACGCCTGCGTGGGGTGTGGGTTTTTCCGATAGATCGGGTCGCCGTCTGCATTGACGTCCTGGCCATTCTTGGAGTGCATGTGGTTCCCGGTGCCGCCGCAGGCGCACAGTGAGAGGGCGAGCAGGATCAGAAGCGAGGCGGTGCGAAGCTGATGCATGACACTCCTTGGTCGATGCGGTGGCTTATGCCCGGAACTCCAGGACATCGCGCGCGCAGGCCGCGAGCCGCCCCGTGGTGCCGCCTTTTGGCCCGCCGAAGTTGGGAGATTCTTACCCTAATCCTGCTACGTGGTGTTCACAAGCCGGCCTGGAGCGTCCGCCTTGTGCCGCTTGGCTCGCGAGTTGCTTCAGTGCGGCGCTCGCAGCCAGTGCACCACGGCGCTGGGGCGGCCATCATATGCGACGACGGCGCGGTTGCCCGCGCCGTCGTGCTGCACTGCTTGCCGAACTGCGATTACGGCCAGACGCGGATCTGCTCGGCGTCGCTGCGCACCATCGGCTGGCCGGCCTTGCAGGTGAAGGTGGCGGCGAAGGAGGGCAGGTTGGCCAGCGGGCCGTTGGCGCGCCAGCGGCCGGGCGCGTGCACGTCGGCGGTGACGCGCTGCACCGCTTCGTTCGGCGACAGCTGCTGCGCCCACAGGCCGGCCCAGGCCTTGTAGAACGCCTGCTTGCCGGCGTCGCTGGCGGCGGGCTGGGCGGCGGCATACGCCTGCCAGGCCAGTTCGACGCTGCCGATGTCGGTCAGGTCCTGTTCCTGGGTCAGCTGGCCGTTGACCTTGGCGCCCTTCACGCCGGGGAAGTCGTAGGCGCTGTACTGCGCCGCGGCGCGCGCGCTCAATGCGTTCCACGCGCTCTTGTCTTCCGGAGTCCACCAGTTGCGCAGTTCGCCCTTGGCATCGACCTGGCTGCCCTTGCTGTCGATCGCACCGATCAGTTCGTGCGCGACCAGCGCGCCGTAGCCGCCGTACAGCGCGGCGGCATCGCCGCCGGCGACGAACACCGGCGGCTGCAGCACCGCGGCGGTGACGATCAGGCGGTTCTGGGCGAGGTCGTAGGTCAGCGCCGGCTGCTGCGGCAGCACGTCCCAGCGGCGGTCGGCGTTGCCCTTGCCGATGCGCTTCATTTCCTCGCGGTGGCGCCAGGTGGAGGCGATCAGCATGTTGCCGCCGAAGCTGCCGCGGCCCATCGGCTGCACGCTGTAGTCCAGGTCGCGGCGCGGCGCGCCGATCTCGATCTTCAGCGCGGCCAGCTTGGCCTGCGCTTCGGCGCGCGCCGACTCGCTCAGCCAGGTGTTGCGCTTGATCGCGGCGATCTCGGTGTCGCGCACCTGGTCGGCGATGCGTTCGGCCTGGCGGCGGGTGTCGGCGTTGAGATAGCGGCCGACGTACTCGCGGCCCAGCATCGGGCCGGCGGCGACGTTGATCGCGTCCAGCACCTGCGACCAGCGCTGCGGCGGCAGGGTCTGGCCTTCCAGCACGCGGCCGCGGAACTCGAAGCTGGCGTCGCGGAAGCTCTTGGACAGGTACGGCGCCATCGCGTCGCCGACGCGCCAGCGCAGGTAGGCCTTCCATTGATCGGGCTTGATGCTGACGATCATGCCGTCGAGCTGCTTGAACATGTCCGGATCGGCCATCGACACCAGGTCGTCGTTGACGCCCTGCGCCTTCAGGAACGCGTCCAGCTGCAGGTTGCGGTACTGCTTGTTCAACTCCTTGGTGGAGATCGGTGCGTAGTTGTTGAACGGGTTGTTGATGCCGGCCAGCGACTTGGCGCTGCGCGCCAGCGCGGTCTCGATCTGCAGCACCGACTGGGTGTCGGCCTCGAGCTTGGCCGCCGGGGTGCCGGTCAGGGTCAGGATCTGCTTGACGTAGGCGCGGTAGCGGCCCATCAGCGCGACGGTGTCGGCGTCGGTGCGGGTGTAGAAGGCCGGGTCGGGCAGGCCCATGCCGCCCTGCATGAAGTAGCCGATGTGGCGGTCCAGCGCCTTCAGGTCGACGTCGGCGCCGAAGTTGAACGCCACCGGGATGCCGATCTGGTGCAGCGCGGCGATCGAGGCCGGCACCTCCTTGGCCTTCTTGATCGCGTCGATGCGGCTGAGCAGCGGTGCGATCGGGTTGGATCCGTCCTTCTCCACCGCCGCTTCGTCCATGCCGCTGGCCCAGAAATCGCCTAGCGCCTTCTGCACGTCGTTCTGCGGCGACTGCATCGATGCATCGAGCAGGTCGCGCTGCTGTTGCTGCGCGCGCGCGGACAACTGGCCCAGGGCGGTGACCGCGCCGGTCTGCGGCAGCGGGTTGCTCTTCAGCCAATCGGCATTGGCGTCGTCGTAGAAATCGGTGCAGGCGGCGCTGACGACGGGCGCCTTGGCGGCGGCGCGCTTCTTCTTGGGCGCGGCATCGGCGGTGGACGCCAGGGCGATCAGGCCGAGGGCGACAGCGAGGGCAAGCGGACGGGCAGTGAGCATCGGGAGCGAATCCGGTCAGGATTAAAGTCGGCGGAGTTTAACAAGGTGCGGCCTGCAGCTGTGGTCATGGGGTGGCGTGACTTCCCCTAACCGGTTCAGAAGGATGCGCGGTCGCGTGCTGGACGCGCGCAGTCGGTGAACAAGCAGCGCGCAAAGAAAAGGCCCGGACATGCCGGGCCTTTTCGCGTTGCAGCGGAGCTGCTGCGCTTACCAGATCACGACCTGCCTGTCGCCGGCGCGCACCATCGGCGAACCCGCCTTGCACTGGAACGCGGCGGCGAAGGCCGGCAGGTTCGACGGCGCACCCATCGCGCGGAACTGCGCCGGGGCGTGCGCATCGGTAACCAGGCGCACCATCGCGTTCTGCGGGGTGTACTTGGTGCGCCACACGGTGGCCCAGTTGAGGAAGAAGTTCTGGTCGCGGGTCATGCCGCCGACCTTCGGATCGTCCTTGCCCGCGGTGGCCTTCTTCATCGCGTCGTAGGCGGTGGACAGGCCGCCCAGGTCGGCGATGTTCTCGCCGAGGGTCAGCTTGCCGTTGACCGGCTTGCCGTCCACCTTGTACTCGTCGAACTGCTTGACCAGCTTGCCGGTCAGCCCCTTGAACGCGGCCAGGTCCTTCGGCGTCCACCAACCAGGATCCTTGATGAAGTTGCCGTCGGGTCCGAAACGGCTGCCCTGGTCGTCGTAGCCGTGGGTCATCTCATGGCCGATCACCGCGCCGATGCCGCCGTAGTTGAACGCGTCGTCGGCAGTGGGATCGTAGAACGGCGGCTGCAGGATCGCGGCCGGGAACACGATCTCGTTCTGCTGCGGGTTGTAGTAGGCGTTGACCGTCTGCGGGGTCATGTCCCATTCGGTCTTGTCCACCGGCTTGCCGATCTTGCTCAGGTTGTACTTGTAGTTGAACGCGGTGGCAGCGCGCACGTTGTCCAGGTAGCTGTCGCGCTGCGTGCTCAGGCTGCTGTAGTCGCGCCACTTGTCGGGGTAGCCGATCTTCGGGGTGAAGGTCTCCCACTTGGCGATCGCCTTGGCCTTGGTCTCCGGGCTCATCCAGGTGACGTGCTCGATGCGCGCCTTCAGCGCCTGGCGCAGGTTGTCCACCAGTTGCTGCATCTTGGCCTTGGCGTCGGCCGAGAAGGCGACCTTGACGTACATCTGGCCCATCGCCTCGCCCGCGCCGTCCTCGATGCTGCCGAGCACGCGCTTCCAGCGCGGCTTCATCTCGGCCTGGCCGTTGAGCTCCTTGCCGTAGAACGCGAAGCTCTCCTGCGCGAACGCATCGCTCAGGTACGGCGAGGCGCTATCGACGGTGTGGAAGCGCAGGTAGGCGTGCCACACCGATGGATCGGTGTCGCCCAGCGCCTTGCTCACTTCCTGGTGGAACGCCGGGATCGCCAGCGAGAACGTCTCCGGCACCGCCACGCCCTGCGACTCGAAGAACTTGGTCCACGGGAAGTTCGGGGTCAGCTTGTCGGCGTCGGCGGGGGTGATCGGGTTGTAGGCCAGCTCGGCGTCGCGCGACATCTGTTCGCTGGACTTGGAGACCTTGGCCAGGCGCGTTTCCAGTGCCACCACGTCCTTGGCCTGCTTGGCCGCATCGGCGGCCGGCACCCCGGACAGCTCCAGCACCTTGGCCACGTGCGCCTGGTAGGCGTTGAGCTTGTCCTTCTTGTCGGCGTCGAAATAGTAGCCGCGGTCCGGCAGGCCCAGGCCGCCCTGCATCGCGTAGGCCATGTTCATCGATGAATGCTTGAAATCGGCTTGGGCGCCGAAGCCGAACAGGCCGTTCTCGCCCTTGGCCGCGCTCTGGCGCAGGTACTCGGCTACCGCCGGGCCGTCCTTGAGGCCGTCGATCGCGGCCAGATCGGCCTTCAGCGGCGCGATGCCCTGCGTGTTGACCTTGGCTTCGTCCATGCCCGAGGCCCAGAAATCGCCGACGATCTTCTCCACGCCCTGCCCATTGGCGGCAGCGGCCTGCTCGGCCAGCTGGTGCTGCACGGCGACCGAGCGCTCGTCCAGGATCGAGAACGCGCCCCAACTGCTGCGGTCCTTGGGGATTTCGTTGGCGGCCAGCCACTTGCTGTTGACGTAGCCGGCGAAGTCGCTGCAGGCGTCCTTGCTCGCATCCAGGTCGCTGGCGGCGAAGGCGCTGTAGGGCGGCAGCTTGCTGGCGTCGAGCTTCAGCTCGGCCGGCGTTGCGGCAGGCGCCGGCGCGGCGGCCGCCTCGGTCTTGGCGGCGTCGGCGTCAGGCGCTGCCGCGTCGGGCTTGTTGCAGCCGCTCAGGGCGGCGCTCACGGCCAGGGTCAACAGCAGCATCTGGGGATTGCGAAAGGTCACAAGGAAGCTCCAAGCCAGCGTGGATAACGGAATGGCCCGAGGGGCCGTGGCGAGACTGTACGCCGCTGCCCGGGGTTTCAGGGGTGTCGAAGGTCATGGGCCGGGTGCTCGCGCTCAGCGGGCGTGAGGCCAGCGGGCCGGTATCATCCCCGGGATGAAGCGCGAACCGTCCTGCGATGCCCTGATCGTCGGCGCCGGCCACAACGGTCTGGTCTGCGCCGCCTACCTGGCGCGCGCCGGCTGGAAGGTCACGGTGCTGGAGCGGCGCGGCGTGGTCGGCGGCGCCGCGGTCACCGACGAATTCCACCCGGGCTTCCGCAATTCGGTGGCGTCCTACACGGTGTCGCTGCTGCAGCCGAAGGTGATCGCCGATCTGGATCTTGCTGCGCACGGGCTGCGCATCGTGCCGCGCCGCTGCAACAACTTCGTGCCGCTGCCCGACGACCGTTACCTGCTGGCCGGCGCCGGCATCACCCAGGCGCAGGTGGCGAAGTTCTCCGCGCGCGACGCCGAACGCCTGCCGGCCTACGAGGCGCGGCTGGAGCGCATCGCCGACGTGCTGCGCGCGCTGGCGTTACAGCCGCCGCCGAACGTTACCGACGGCGGCTGGCGGCAGGCGCTGCCGGAACTGCTGCGTGCCGGCCGCCTCGGCCGCCGCCTGCATGCGCTGGGTCCCGGCCTGCGCCAGGAACTGCTGGACCTGTTCAGCATCTCTGCCGCCGAGTACCTGGAGCGTTGGTTCGAGAGCGACCCGGTCAAGGCCTTGTTCGGCTTCGACGGCATCGTCGGCAACTACGCCAGCCCGTACACGCCAGGTTCGGCCTACGTGCTGCTGCACCACGTGTTCGGCGAGAGCAACGGGGTCAAGGGCGCCTGGGGCCATGCGCTCGGCGGCATGGGGGCGATCACCCAGGCGATGGCCAAGGCCGCGCTCGCCGCAGGCGCGCAGATCCGCACCGACGCCGGCGTGCGCGAGATCCTGGTCGAGGACGGGCGCGCGGTCGGCGTGGTCACCGAGCACGGCGAGCGCCTGTACGCGCGGCGCGTCGTTGCCAACGTCAACCCCAAGCTGCTGTACGAGCACCTGCTCGACCCGGCGCACGTCCCGGCTGCCACCCGCGAACGCATGGCGCAGTGGCGCTGCGGCTCGGGCACGTTCCGGATGAACGTGGCGCTGTCGCGGCTGCCGCACTTCCGCGCATTGCCGGGGCCGGGCGACCACCTCACCGCCGGCATCATTCTGGCGCCGAGCCTGGACTACATGGACCGCGCCTACCGCGATGCGCGCGAGCACGGTTGGTCGCGCGACCCCATCGTCGAACTGCTGATCCCCAGCACGCTGGACGATAGGCTGGCGCCGCCCGGCCAGCACGTGGCCAGCCTGTTCTGCCAGCACGTGGCGCCGCAGTTGCCGGATGGGCGCAGCTGGGACGCGCACCGCGACGAGGTCGCCGAACTGATGATCGCCACTGTCGAACGCTACGCGCCGGGCTTCGCGGACTCGGTGCTGGGCCGGCAGGCGCTGACCCCGCTGGACCTGGAGCGTACCTTCGGCCTGATCGGCGGCGACATCTTCCATGGCGCGTTGAGCCTCAACCAATTGTTCAGCGCCCGCCCGATGCTCGGCCAGGCCAACTACCGCGGCGCGATTCCCGGCCTGTACCTGTGCGGTTCCGGCACCCATCCGGGCGGCGGCGTGACCGGCGCGCCGGGGCACAATGCGGCGATGGCGTTGCTGGGGCGTTGAGGCGTCTGCGCCGCCGCGCACAAAAAAAGGCCCCGGACAAGCCGGGGCAGGAGAGAGACAAGCGCTGTATGGCGGCGGAGCATCCCGCGATGCTCCGCCGCGGGATCGTCAAAAGTCGTAGGACGCCGACAGGCGCAGATAGCGCGGCTGGGTGTAGTAGGTGCCGATGCCGTAAGTATTGGACAAGGTGTAGCGGTCATCCTCGTATGTCGCGTGGATCTGCACGGGCTTGTTTTCGTTGAACACGTTGAAGACCTGCAAGCCGAACGCCAGCTTGTGATCGGCGAAGGCGGGGCGGTAGGTCACGGCCAGGTCCACCAGTTTGGTCCAAGGCAGGCGGCCCGCCTGGCCGGGGCTGGACGGGTTGCCACCGCAGTAGTGGTAGGCCGAACCGTAGCTGGTCGGATCCGATTCATCGCTGCCGAAGTAGCCCACGCAGGACTTCGGCATGCCGGAGGCAACCTTCAGGGTGGCCGACAGCATCCACTCCGGCGTGAACTGATAAGCGCCGAAGGCCTTGAGCTGGTGGCGGCGGTCGTTGGCCAGATCGCCGCCCGCGTAGTACATCAGCGCAGCGGAGTCCCAGTCCTGGGTCTTGGACACGTCGGTCTGGCCGATATCCGACTTCACCTGGCCCTCGGTGTTGCCGTAGCTGCGCGACCAGGTGTAGTCGACGCGGCCGTACCACTTCTCGTCCAATGGGTGTTCGAGGAACAGGTCGATCGCCAGATAGTTGCGTTTTGCGCCATCTGTGAAGCCCCAATCGGACTGCGACATCTTCACCGTGGTATAGCCCGAACCGTCGTTGTTGATCAGCTTGTAGGTGTTGGTCTGGCCCGGGTTGAACATCACGCAACCGGGGATGCGGACGGAGTCGGCGTCAATGCCGGACGCGGTCAGCTTGTCGGAGACCCTGTCTCTGTCGCAGACGTCGTCGATCGCGGACTGCAGCTTGCGGTAGGTGAATTTCGCACCACTGTTCCACTTTTCGCCGAGCGTCTTCTCCATGCCCAGGATCAGTTCGTCCTGGTACTGCGACTTCAGGTCGGTAGGGGCGAACGAATTGGGATCGGGCGCCTGGCCGTATTCGCCACCGGCGGACACGGGGCCGGGACCAAGCGCGGTCAGGCCGGTGGGCTCGCCGTTGGCATCGATTCCGGTGTAGGTGGAGTACTCGCGTGTATAGGTCGAGGCCGAAGCGCCACGGATGGCGACGCTGTTGGGCAGTGCGAGATAGTAGCGGCCGAGGTTGGCGAACAGCTTGAACGAAGAATCGCCGAACACGTCCCAGCTCACGCCCATGCGAGGCGCCCACTGGTCGCCGCTTTCCACGTAAGGCACATGGCTGCTGTTGAAGTTGGTGAACTCGTCGTTGCGCAAGCCCAAGGTCATCCGCCAGTTGTCGTTGATCTGCCAGCGATCTTCGAGGTAATACGCCTTCTGCTTCACCGCCATGCTGGTGGTCGTGGAGTAGATGTATTTCTGCGCATAGTAGCCATTGCCGCCGGGCGCGCCGACGCCCAGTTCCGGGTCGATCTCGCTGGTCGGGCGTGAGGACTTGTTGTAAATCCAGGCGTAGCCCGGGCCGCTCATCCCCTGGCCCTCGTTGTAGGCGTTGTAGTACATGTTGTCCACGCCGGCGGTGAGGTCGTGGTCGCCCAGTTGATACCCCAGTTCGATGCGCAGGTTGCGGGTCTTGTTCTGGGCGTTAGCCGCCTTGGCCGAAGAGGTCGTCTGATTGTTGTAGATGTAGTGGTTGCCGACAATCGACGGATCCTGGTTGGTGACGTTGTAGAGGTATGGCAACGAGGACGTGACCGGGTTGGTCTGGTAGTCCTTTTCGCGGCTCCGGCCCCATGTTGCGTTCAGGGTCAGGTTGTCGGTCAGGTAGCCGGTGTACTTGAAGATGTCGTAAGTGTCGGTGAGCTTGTAGGTATTAGGGTAAGCCCCGGTACGCTCGCCTTCGGTCAGGGTGTCGTAGTCGAATGCCGTGTAATAGCCGGCGCGGCGGTCGGTATTTTGGATGCGGGTGTATTCGAGGATGTTGCTGTCGTTGATGTTCCAGTCGATCTTGCCGTAGAACTTGGGCGCACTGTAGTTGTAGTGGTTCCGCGCCAAGGTGGTGTCGCTCGCATTGGTCGACACGCCATCGGTCTTGTCGGACTCGCCAGCAACGAAGACGAACAGTTTGTCCTGGATCAGCGGGCCGCCGGCATAGGCGCTGTAGGTGGTATTGGTTTCGCCTTCGTCCTTGCGGCTGCGATATAGCCTGCCGGGCAGGGAGGGGTTGGTGTACGCGTAGCCTTCCGGCAACGTCGTGCTGGGGAAATAGATATTGTTTGGCGATTCGGAAAGCGACTTGGGTGCCCAGGTGGTCTGGAAGCCGAAGTGCCAATCGTTGGTGCCGCGCTTGCCGACCTGGTTGATCACGCCGCCGGTAGAGCGTCCGTACTTGGCGCTGTAGCCTCCGGTATAGGTTTCCTGCTGGTCGATCGCGCCATACGGCAGGCTTACCCCGCCGAGGTTGTTGAGCGGATTGCTGACGTTGAAGCCGTTGATGTAGTAGGCGTTTTCGGTCACGCCGGAGCCGCCGAAGGAAACGACCGAGCGCGAGCCATTGGTGAATGCGCCGCTACCTGCAACCGTGCCCGGCGCGAGTAGTGCGATCGCCTCGGCACTGCGGCCCAGCGGCAGTGTGTCCAACTGCTCGGAGGTGATGACCGAGCGTGAAGAGGTGCCGGTCACATCGATTTTCGGCACGTTGGCGGCCGTGACGGTCAGCGCTTCCAGCGTGGTGGCGTTGGCCGTCGCAAACGACACTTCCGTGGCGGAGCCGACGTGCAGCTGAATGTTCTTGCGTGTGTCGATCGTTTCCTCGCCACGGCGCAGGATCACGGTGTAATTGCCGATCGGCAGCGAGCCGAGGGTATAGCGACCGTTGCTGTCGATCGGCACGGTACGGCTGAAGCCGGTGTCGCTTTGAATGAGGATGCTGGTGCCGGGCGCCGGCGCGGAGCCGAAGATGCTGCCGGTGGTGCTTTGCGCGTGGACAGCGCCTTGGGCCAGCGAGGCGGTGAGGATCATTGCCAGCGCGGTGCGCTTGAATGTCTTGCGATCGGGGCGGTTGCTCATTGCTTACCTTCGATGAAGTGGGGTGGCAGTCCGTCCATGAGTGGCCTTAACCCAAACGTAATAATGGTGTGCTGGCAGGTGCAATAGGGTTGGAGTAGATCTGCCGTCATCCGCATCGAAAGCGCGGTAATTTGTACAAATTCGGCGGCTTGACTTGATTTCGCTTCACAGAAATGCGCAAACCGCCAGTGCCTGTCGCCACGTAGACAAGGCCGGGCCAACTGCCGCGGCGCGATTCCCGGCCTGTACCTGTGCGGCTCCGGCACCCATCCGGCGGCGGCGTGACCGGCGCGCCGGGGCACAATGCGGCGATGGCGTTGCTGGGCGATGGGCGCCGCTGAGCGCGATGCCGTGTGCCGGTCCGCGGTGGCGTTGCATTCGCTCGTCAGGCGGCTTCGCTCCCGCCGTCGCGCTGTGTCGGTGTGTGCACACGATGCGACATAGCGCTGCGCCTGCATTCCAAGACCAGCGTTCCGATCGCCGGGCATAATGGCTGGCCGCGCGCTCGAACCGTGGCGTCCTCGCGCCGGCAGCGGCGTCCTCCGCCATCAGGCCCCTCCATGACCGAACAGGTTCAGCTCTACAACCAGGCCATCTCCGCGCTCAACCAGCGCGATTGGAGCCAGGCGCAGCGGCTCGCGCAGCAGTTGCTGCGGTCGTTGCCGCAACATGCCGGCGTGCATTTCGTGGCCGGCGTGGCAGCGCTGGAGCTGAAACAGATGCAGCCTGCCGCGGCGCACCTGTATCAGGCGACGACGTTGAATCCGCAACGTGCGGACTATGCAACGCAGCTGGCCAAGGTGCTGGCGATGGGGCGGTTCATGCAGGAGGCGCATCGCTTCGCCGACCAGGCGATGGCATTGCGGCCGAGCGATGCGCATACGCTGGACACGCTGGGCGTGGTCTACACCCAGGTCAACGAACACGTCGCGGCACTGGAGGCGTTCACCCAGGCGGTGCAACTGGCGCCGCAGCAGGCCAGCTTCCGCTACAACCTCGGCACCTCGCTGCTGTTCTCCGGGCGCGTGCAGGAAGCCGAGCAGGAATACCGGGCGTGCCTGGCCCTGGAGCCGCGCTACTGGAAGGTCTACCTGTCGCTGTCGCAGCTGCGCACATGGAGCGTGCAGGAGAACAACCTGGCCTCGCTGGAGCAGGCGCTGGCTTCGGCTGGCCACGCGCCGGAGGCGGTGCTGTATCTCAACCTGGCACTGGCCAAGGAGCATGAGGACCTCGGCGACTACCATGCCGCGTTCCGTGGCTATGTGCAGGGCAAGGCGGTGCAGAAGCGCGCGCGCGGCTACACGTCCGACCGCGATGCGGCGCTGTTCGAGGCATTGCAGCAGGCGTTCCGTGCCGACGCTGCGCCGACATCCGGCTTCGACAGCCCGGAGCCGATCTTCGTGATCGGCATGCCGCGCAGCGGCACCACCCTGGTGGATCGGATCCTGTCCAGCCATCCGCAGGTGCACTCGGCCGGCGAGCTGCAGAATTTCCCGACGCTGCTCAAGCGCCTGGTGCGCACGCCATCGTCGGCGATCCTGGACGTGGCCACGCTGACCCGGCTGCAGGGCCTGGATTGGCGCGAACTCGGCCGCGCCTACGTCGAATCCACCCGCCCCGGCACCGCCAGCAAGCCGCGCTTCGTGGACAAGCTGCCGCACAACTTCTTGTACGTGGGGCACATCGCGCGCGCGTTGCCGAGCGCGCGCATCGTGTGCCTGCGGCGCGATCCGATGGACACCTGCCTTAGCAACTTCCGCCAGCTGTTCGCGTTGTCCTCGCCGTACTACGACTATTCCTTCGACCTGATGGACGTCGGCCGCTACTACCTGATGTTCGAGCGCTTGCTGGCGCATTGGCGCGGGTTGTTCCCGCAGCGTCTGCTGGAAATCGACTACGAAGACCTGGTGCTGGAGCAGGAGCCGACCACGCGCCGTCTGCTGGAGTTCTGCGGCTTGCCGTGGGACGAGGCCTGCCTGCGTTTCGAGCACAATCAGGCGCCGGTGGCCACCGCCAGCGTGGTGCAGGTACGCACCTCGATGACGCGCGCCTACATGGGGCGTTGGCAGCGCTACGGCGAGGATCTTGCCGAACTGAAGCGGTTGCTGCAGACCCACTCGTGCGCGATGCGCGAGCGCGACCGCCGTTGAAACGGCGCGGTCGCCGCGCCGAGCACGAGTGCGGCGAACGCATCAAACGGCAAGGCCGCGCCATTGCGGGCGCGGCCTTGGCGCGGCTTGCCGGCGAAGCCGGCTACTTGCCGAAGCTGTAGCGCATTTCCAGGTAGTACGCGCGGCCGAACACGTCGAAGTTCAACTCGTTGTAAGCCCAGCTCGCTCCGCCGCTGTACGAGGCGTCGAGTGGCGGCATCTTGTTGAACACGTTGTTGACCATCAGCGACAGTTCCATGCCCTCGAACGCCTTGTAGGTGACGCTGGCGTTGTGAGTGATGTACGAGGGTAGCTTGCCGGCGCGCTCTGCGGCATAGCCCTTGACGTCGATGGTGGATGCGTAATTCGGAGTTTTGTCGAACCAGCTGGCGAACCAGGTAGTTGAGAAGTTACCGATTTCCCAGGTCAGTGCGGTGTCCGCCTTGCGCTTCGGGTCCGTGCTCCAGTAGGGATTGTTGAGCAGGTCCACCGCGGTATCGCCAGCATAACGGGTGTACTTGTGGCGGATGTTGCCGGTATAGCTGGTCACGGTGCTGAGGTCGCCCCAGCGGCCGAAGTCGTAGCCATAACGGAACGAGGCGGTCAGCGCTTCCAACTTCTGGTTGGAGACGTTGATCTTCGGCGTATAGATGCCGGTGATCTGGCCGGCCTGGTTGCGGGTGACTTGCGCTTCGGTCGCGGCGCACAGCGCGGAGTTGATGTCGTCGATGCCGGCGCGGCAACGGTAGTCCTGCAGGCTCAGGCCATCGGCGCTCTGCTGGGTGACTTCATCGCTGATGTCCCAGTTCAGGTAGTCGACGGTCAGTGCCATGCGGTCCACAGGCGACCACACCAAACCGACACTCCATACGTCGGCGTTGATCGGCTTCAAGTCCAGATTGCCGGACTGGGTACCCTTGAACTGATGGCTGGAATATGTGCTTGGGCACTTTTCGGTGTTGCCTGGAAGGAAACCGCGCTGCGCGCACTGGTAGTAATCAATGACGCTGCTGTAGTAGCCGCTCTTGCTCTGGTACAGGTCGGACAGCGTCGGGGCACGGAACGCGGTGCCGTACTTGCCACGCAGCAGCAGCGACTCGAACGGTCGGTACTCCAGCGCAATACTGTAGGTCGGCTTGTCGATGGTGCGGCCGCTGGCCTTGAACGCATCGTAGCGGCCGGCCAAGGTGATGGTCAGCGGCTCGAACACCGGCATGCGCAGTTCCGAGGTCAATGCATAACGATCGCGATCGCCGCCGCCGGCGACAGAACTCAAGCCCCAGATCGAGCCGTTCAGCAGGTTGGCGTCCGGGTCGTAGTCCCACTTCTGCTTGCCGTACTCGCCGACGATCGCCAGGCCGGCGTCGCCGCCGGGAAGACTGAACAGCGTTGCATTGGTCGCCTGCAAGCGGATCATGCCATCGGAGGTCTTGCTCTTGTTTGTCGCGTGTCCGGTGAAGCTGGCGAAATCCTGCTGCGAGATGGGCTGATAGAACGCGGCGTAATCCGGGGTGTACACCGGGTAGGAATTGAAGATGGGGTCGACGCCCTCCTGCTGCGGGCCCATCACCCTGTCGAGGAAGAACTGGTCGATCGGATCCTTGAAGCGAACGAAATTGCGCTCCTCCAGCTTGTACTGCGTGTAGGTCACGCCGGCATCGTAATCCCAGTTCGACTGGCCAAGCGTACCCTGCGCGCCGAAGGTTACGCGAACCGATTCGCTCTTGTCGCGCGACATCGTGTCCTTGATTCCGTTGATGCCCATTTCCTCTGGCGCGAACACGCGCTGCAGGTTGACCAGATCGCCAACATTAGGGTCGTAGTAATAGCCGAAATCTGCAGAGCTACCCCACCAGATCAGCTCGGCGCCGGAATGATATTTGGTCTGTTCGTGGCTGTAGAGCACGTCGCCGTAGAGCTGGACGTTGTCGTTGACGTCGAAGGTGCCGTGCACATAGGCCTGCCCTGACTTGAGACTGTTGCTCAGGGTGCGGTAGCCCGCCACGTTCGGCGAGCCGCAATAGTATTCGTCGCCGAAACCGACCCGGCGCTGCAGGTTCATGGTGCCGCCGAACAGGCCGGAGACATTGCCGCAGTTGGCCGGATCCAGGAACTTGTAACTGGAGCGATAGCTGTTGACCAGGAACGCGCGGCCGACCAGCTGCGGCGTGTAGCCCTGCGTGTTGTACTGCTTGGTCAGGTCGCGCTGGTAGGCCCAGATCGGATCCTTCTCTTCGTACTGCACGCCGCCGATCACGCTGGTGCGGCCATCGGCGGAGGTCCAGCCGTCGGCGAAGGTGGCGCGGAAGTTGCTGCCGCCGCCTTCGGAGTAACCGCCGCCGCGGATGCTGAACACAGCGCCGTCCATCTTCTTCTTGAGGATGACGTTGATCACCCCGGCGATCGCGTCCGAGCCGTACAGCGAGGACTGGCCGCCGGGCAGGATCTCGATGCGGTCGACCAGGTCGATCGGGATGCCGCTGATGTTGTTGAAGGTGTCGCTGCCGTCGTACAGCGCCGGGTAGTTCGACATCGGCCTGCCGTCGATCAGGTACTTCACGTAGCCCGGTGGCAGGCCGAACAGACTGACCGTCTTGGCGCCCTGGGTGAAGGTGTTGGAACTCTGTGCGCCCTGCACGCCACCGGTCGCGAACGAGCTCTTCTGCAGTACGTCGGCCACCGAGTTGAAGCCTCGGGCCTTGATGTCCTCGGCGGTGATGGTGGTGATCGGCGTGGCGGTCTCGATCTCGCTCTGCGGGATCAGCGAACCGGTGACGGTGACTTTCTCCAGCTCGGTCGCTTTGGTCTGGCTGCTGTCCTGCGCGAAGGCACTGAACGCGGCCGGGACGACCATGGCGGTCATCAGCGCAGCGCTCAGACGGCTGCGATTGAAGCTACGTGCTTGACCTGCAGTCATCATCATCTTTTTTTGAATTCCCGGAAAAACAATATGAAGAAGAGCCAATGGATCTCGTTCCGCGACGCATGCCTTAAGTGGGCGCATCTCGCAAGCGGCGCAACGTACAGGAACTCACTCCCGGGTTATGCGGACCTGTCTGCGGTTTCGGGCACTGAATGCATTTGTCTGCATCCGCGAACAGATATCCGCAAACAGTTGCCTTCCGGCACGGCGCGTCCGCGGCGGCTGCAGGTATTTTCCTTTTGAAGGAGTTCGCGTGAAGGGGCGCCGCCTGGCAAGGTGGCGTGTGCGAATCCGGTGCGATGATGGAGCCAAGGTGATGGCGAGCGGCTGGAACACCGGCGCGTGGGCCTCAACCAGTTGTTCAGCGCTCAGCCACGCCAACTGCCGCGGCGCGATTTCCGGGCTGTACCTGTGCGGCTCCGCGATCCATCCGGATGGTGGCGTGACCTGCTCGCCCAGGCACAATGCGGCGATGGAGTTGCTGGGGCGGTGAAGCCTGCCAAAGAGCCAGGCTGACGACTGGCCGAAAGCACGCGTGCCGTGAGTAAAGCGCGGACACGGGCACCACAGCGGGGAAACGTCATGAAAGCAGATCGCTGGCACCTGTCGGCGGCACATGCGCGCGCTGGCCGGCGTTCGGCTCGGCATGCTGCGCAGGTCGGCAGGGCGTGCCGCACCAGATCTGCGCGGGGGGGTTCCGGCACGAGCGTTCCAAACGAAAAAGGGGCGACCAATGGCCGCCCCTTCGATCGCTGACGAACGACTGCTTAGAACTTGTACTGAACTCGGGCAAAGACCGTGCGCCCGTACCAGTCATACTGCGAGGCGTACAGAGGGGCATTGCCGTAGCGCACCCCGGCACCGGTGGAGATCAGGTCCGGCGCCTTGTCGAACAGGTTGCGCACGCCGACCATGATGCCCCAGTCGCCTTGTTCATAGGTAACGGATGCGTTGTGCAGGACCTGCCAGCCGGCCTTGATGTCGCGCGCTGCGTTCTGGTAAGCGGCGTACGTGTAGGTCGGGTCGAGATCGCGATTGCGAGTGGTGCTGACGTAGCTGGCCTGGTAGCTGAAGGTCCAGTCGCCACGCTTCAGGTCTGCAAACAACAGGCCGACCGTCTTCGGACGTCCGATGTAGCCGACCTGATCGTCGTTGGTGAGTCCGCTCTCGGCCGCGCTATCAAAAAGCCGTTGCACGTCTTCCATCGTGTACGTGACCTGCGCTTCCAGGGAAAGCTTGCCGAAGGAGAAGTCGTTGTCGTAGTTCATCTGCAAGTCGTAGCCGCGGGTACGCTCGCGGTTGATGTTGATGTACTTGTTGTAGATGGTGGTGATGGTATTCGGTGAGGTCGGGTCGGTCGGACTGTTGCGGGTGAACTGGTCGCAGAACGCGTTCGGATACACCGCCGACCCGTAGCAGCCGCTGATGATCTTGAGCTCGTCGAGCTGCGCGATTTCGCCGCGGATGTCGTAGTCGAAGTAATCGAGCGCCACGCTCAGGTTCGTGAACTCGGGCGTCCAGACCATGCCAAGCGTCTTGGCCTTTGACGTTTCCGGCTTCAGAACGCCCTTGCCGCCACGGTTGTAGGCCGTCCCCGACCCGCCGCCGCCCGCGTAGTCCGAAGGGATGCCGGCCGCCGCGCAGTTCTGCATGATGAAGGTGTTTGTGCTTTCACCCCACAGGATGCAAGGATCGATTTGCGTCTGCGCAAAGTAGCCGGTCTGGTCGCCCAGATACAGTTCGTACAGGCCCGGCGCGCGATACGAAGTGCCGATGCTGCCGCGCACGCGCAGGGACGGGATGATCTGCCAATTCAGGCCAGCCTTCCACACCTTGTCAGAATCGGCGACGGAGTTGTATTTGAACGCGCGGCCGGACAGGTTGACCGAGAGCGATTCTATGCCCGGCTTGTTCTTGAGCAGCGGGACGTCCAATTCCATGAAGGCTTCGCGGACATTGTCCGTGCCTTTGGTCTTTTGCGCCGAACTATAGCCCCAGATGTCGCCCGACTTGGTCAGCGCATCGGGTTCGTCATCGATCTTGGTATGCCGATACTCGACGCCGAACGCGGCGCCGACATCGCCCGCGGGAAGTGCGAACAGGTTGCCGGTGACGACGGCGTTGACGACGGCCTGGTCGTAGATGGTGTTGCCCTTGGTGTTGACCCCGATGGCGTTTTCCAACTCGCGCATCCGCTCGCCGCTGAGGAAGCCAGGATCGAAGTAGTTCACCGGTGCGTCGCCATCGACAAGCGACAGATCGCCCGTTCGGGACGTCTGAATGTCGTTGTGCTGATAGTCGCCGTCCGAACGCGAGTAACTGGCGTTGATTTCCCAGCTCCAGCTATCGGTTCCCTTGAAGGCGCCGTCGAACTTGGTGCTGCCGTACAAATAATCGACATCGATCTTCTGATCGTCCCGGTAGGGCATGATCGACTGGTAGCGGTTCCCATCGGTCTCGTTGGCGACGACGGGGAAGAACTGCCGGTAGCCGTGCGTCCGTGTTTCGCGGCGGTTGTACAACCACTGCGTCTTCCAGTTGAAGCTGTCGAACCCGAAGTCGCTCGCCCCGTACAGGCTGATGCGCTCGCGTTGATTGATGACTTGCGCGGTGTTGTAGAACGGGAAGTTCTGCACATCCTCATAGTAGGCTTGCGGTGAGTTCAAGTAGTTCCTGGAGGGATTCGGGCGCGGCCGGTAACCCGGGAACGGTCCCACGGTCCTGCCATCCGGCGACGGCACATAGCGGATGCCTGCGTTGTTATAGTTGATGATGGTGTTGGCGTACAGGTTGCCAGTCGAACACCCGCCCAGCTTGGTACCGGCGAGGATCGAGCGATCCTCGCGGTCGATGCGTTTGCCGTCCGTCCCCCATATCCGGTCCTGGGCGCAGTTCAGGAAGTCGCGGTCGCCGTAAGTGAGGGCATTCAAGCGGTCCCATTGCACGGCGCCGATGATGCTGCCGTTGCTGAAATCCTTGCCGGCAGCGAACGAGGCCGAGAACTGTTCGCCTCCGCCGTGCTGCGGCACGCTCATAGTGTAGTCCATGATCGGCTTGTCGATGCTCTTGCGGGTGATCAGGTTGACCGCGCCGGCGACCGCATCGGAGCCGTAGATGGACGAGGAGCCGTCCTTGACGATCTCGATGCGCTGCAGGATCACCTTTGGAATGACATTCAGGTCGAACGAGCCGACTTGCCCACGCGTGCCCGCCGGGCCGGGACGCTGGCCATCGAGCAGGATCAGCGTGCGGTTGGCGCCGAGGCCACGTAGCGAAACGGTCTGCACGCCGGTGCCGCCTTCGACGACGAACCCACCGAATTGGTTGTTGATCTGGGTGGAGCTGGCAGCGGCGGCCGAGGTCTGCAGGAAGTCGGCGACGTCGAACTTGCCGGCGGCCGTGCTCTTGTCGATGGAGATCACTTGGACCGGCGAAGCGGTTTCATACTCGGGGCGCTTGAGCAGCGAGCCGGTCACCGAAACGGCGTCTAGATTCTTGGTCTTGTTCACCTCTGACTTGGCGGCGGCCTTTGCCTGCTCGTCGGACTCAGCGTCGCCGCTGGCCAGACTGTCTTGTGCAAAGGCGGGTACGGCTTGCAGAGCGGCGATAACGGCGATCGCCAGCGGCAGGCGCCGCAGCCCATAGGTCGTGGACTTTGTCATTCCTTTTTTACTCCCCTGATTCAACGGAAGTGAAACATTTGTTACAAGCTGGTTAAGCAAATGTACTGATAAGACGCCGTCCATGCAACATCCGCTGAACAAGCAATTTCGCGTCATGCCTGCGCGACATTGCTACTGTACGGGCGAATTGCGAAAGTTGTTTAAAAATCCGTTTTTTCAATGACTTCAGGTCGCCGTTCGCCATGGTGCCAGGCTGCCACCCACGAACTGGCGCGCCCAGCATGCGGTCCGCTGCCGCCGATGCGGCGCCGCAGCAGCACTTTGCAGCCGTGATCCGGTCGCCGGTTCGGTCGGGCCTAGCCACGCTTGCGAGGCGTTCGACGCCGGGATCGGTTCGCTTCGGCAAGCGCCCTGGCAGGCTGCGACATCACGATCCACTGCGCGGGACGGGAATGGAGCGTCACTGGCGTGCCTGGCCGCGTTGCGCCATGAACGTGACATGCCTTGCCCGTCGTTTGCCGTGCGCCAGCAGCAGCGCGAGTACGATGCGCATTGCCGCCGGCGAGGCTGGAGGGGGCGTCGCGCGCGGCAGGCGCTGGGTGCCGGTCGCGTCAGCGGCGGCAGTGCGGCGGCCGGCCAGATCTTTCGGGGCATGGCGCCGCTTATGTTGGGGCAGTCTTGGTGCCGGGCCGGTGCGAAGCGGGTGCGCTCCCGGCGCATGCGTGGCATGCGCCGGAAACTGTTGCTCAAACCTTCAAACCTTCCATTCGACCAGCTTGCGGCAGGGTTTCCCGGAACATGTCGAACGACTGCGGATCAAAGGCCGCCAGGGCCGCAGTCGTTCTTCAGGAAGCCCTCGATCAGGTCCAGGGTCTGCCGCTGCTGGCGTGGATACCAGGGCAGGCTGTGCGGCTGGTCGGGAATCATGACGAACTTGGCTGGAACGACGTCCTTCACCGCCTCGTAGAAGTCCTTGGCGTGGAAGGAGGGAGTGCGCACGTCTCTGTCGCCGACGAACAGTAGCACCGGGATCGTGGCGTTGGCGGTGTTTTGCATCGGATCCATGCCTTTCAAGGTCTTTCCTTGCAGGATGCGTTGCAGGCGGTTGTCGCTCCAGGAGGTGCTGAGCTTGCCCAGGTTGGTGACCGGCGCACCTGCGATGGCGCACTGGTAGGGCGATGGCTTGCGCACGGTGGCCGCGGCCGCAGCGAATCCCCCATAGGAATAGCCGAAGATCGCCACGCGGTCCCTGGACGCATAGCCTTCCGATACCAGCCATGCGGCGCCGTCGTCGTTGTCGTCAGACATCTTCTGGCCCCATTCGCGGTCGCCGGCGACCCACAGGTCGCGTCCGAGACCCTGGGTTCCCCGGTATTGCGGCCGCAGGACCGTGTAACCGCGCGAGGTCAGGAGCGGCACCCAGCCGGACACGTCCCAGCCCATGTAGTCGCGCGCCCAAGGGCCGCCATGCGGATTGACGATCGCCGGGCCAGGCGGATCGCCCTGTTTCCAGCCGGCGGGAAGGTCCAGGATGGCCGGGATCTTGCGCCCATCGCGCGCGGTGTAGGTGACCCAGCGTTCTTCCACGGCCAGGCCGCCCTTGCCGATCCACGGCCTGGAGCTTCCCAACGGCGTGACGGTCTTTTTGTCGATGAGCAGGTGATAGCTCGGCGGCTGGTCGGCACTGTGTACCGTGAAAAACACCTTGGAGAAATCGTCCGTGTACGTTCCGAGCGAGATGTTCTGCCCCGGGAAGGCTTTTTTCAGACCGTCCTGGATGGACTTCAGGGTCGGGTCCACATAGACGGACTGACGGTAGGGGCCGTCCACGGTGAAGCCGACGACCTTGTTGAAGTTGCTCGGTTGCGTGCCGAAGATCAGCCCGGCGATGGAGAAGTTCTGATCGGCCACCACCGGATCCGGGTCGTATTTGCGCTGTACTGGGTCGTACAGGCGCACCTGGGTCTTGTCGGAGAATTGATCTGTCAGCACGTAGTACTTTCCGGTCGCGTCGTCGATGCCCACGACATCCACCACGTTGCGCGCGGAGATCTTGGTGGTCAACGGCGCATGGAGATCGAACTGTCCGGATTTTGGATCGAGCAGCAGGACCTGCTGTTCGAAATCGCTGCCTGCGCCTTCAAGCTGCTGCTTGGCCAGAACCTTGCCGGTGCGATGGTCGAACAGCGACGGGACCGCGCGCGAGTCGCCGCGGAAGATCAGTTCGGTCTGCCCGGTCTTGAGGTTGTAGAGGTAATAGCTGGACGAAAGGCTGACCTCGCTCAGCTGCTGGATGACCACCCTGTCCGGATCCAGCGGGAGCATGTCCACGAGCGACGCAGTACCGCTCAGTTCCAGGCACAGTTGCGTATCGGCGCTAATGCCGATCTTGCGCGCGTTGTCCGCGAAGGCTTCCTTGAAGTCCTTCTGATCGTCGCCGGTCAAATAGGTCTTGGAGACGAACGTGCGGGTCGAACCGGTGGAGTTTCCTTCTCCGCAGCCGCCAAGGCGCCCGGTCCATTCCTGGCGCGCCACGGTCAGGATCTTGTCTGCCTTGAGCGCATAGGCGGAGATGAACTTCATCTTGTCGCCGGATGGCGTGACGACGGTCGGGCCCTTGGACAGCGACGAGGTATCCCAGGTGGCCAGGGCTGTTTCGTCGGGATTCTGCGGAGACGGGATGAGCCCCACGACGTGTTTGCCGTCCGGGCTCATCGTCATCGACTGCAGCGCTGGCAGGCGCGCCAGATCCTCGATCGGAATGGGCTGTATGGCGTGGGCCGCGATGCTTGCCAGCAACATGGCGGCCCCCGTGGCGACACGCAGAGGCCGCGCCGAGCGAATCCTTGTCATGCAAAATCCCCCACGATGAGATGAGAAGTACGGACCGTTGCGCAGGCGCACAAAATGAACTTTTTATGAATATACCAGGACTTGGTGTTCGCGCACGCTATGCGCCATGGCGGCCTGTCAAAAAGTGCCGTTGCGCGGCGCCGGTACCGGTACGTGATGCCGCTGCGGCAGTCACGGATCCATCATGGGAGCGCAGGCCGGATCGTGGCCGTGCAGCAGAGCAAGCCGCTCAGGATGTGTTCGATGGCGCTTTGCCGCCCGCGAACAGGCGCATTGCCTTGGGAGCCGCCACGTTGCGTGGCCAGCGGTCAGCGGCGTCCTTGTATAGTCGTGGCGCCCACCGAAAGGAAGGGCTGCGTGCATCCTTGCAGGGTCCTGCCTTCCCCGAAGCGTTGGCCAGTGCGTTGCACGGATGTTCGCCCCTCCTTAGTTCGTGAGTTCCCGATGACCGCCCGCCCCCGCATTCCCGCCCATGCCGTCCAGCCCAACCTCGCGCCGCTGCCGCGGATCCGCAACGTCATCGCCATCGGCTCCGGCAAGGGCGGGGTGGGCAAGTCCACCACCGCGGTGAACCTGGCGCTGGCGCTGCAGCGCCAGGGCGCGCGGGTCGGGGTGCTGGACGCCGATGTCTATGGCCCGAGCGTGCCGGCCATGCTCGGCCTGAGCGGCCGTCCGGACAGCCCCGACAACAAGTCGATCGAGCCGATGCGTGCGTTCGGCATCGAGGCGATGTCGATCGGGCTGCTGGTGGACCAGGATACGCCGATGATCTGGCGCGGGCCGATGGCGACCTCGGCGCTGACCCAACTGTTCACCGATACGCTGTGGGACGACCTGGATTACCTGCTGATCGACCTGCCGCCGGGCACCGGCGACATCCAGCTGACCCTGGCGCAGAAGATCCCGGTGGCCGGCGCGGTGATCGTGACCACGCCGCAGGACATCGCCACGCTGGATGCGAAAAAGGCGCTGAAGATGTTCGAGAAGGTCGAGGTGCCGGTGCTGGGCATCGTCGAGAACATGGCGGTGCATACCTGTACGCAATGCGGCCATGTCGAGCACCTGTTCGGCGAAGGTGGCGGCCAGCGCATGGCGCAGCAATACGGCGTGCCGCTGCTGGGGTCGCTGCCGCTGGCGATCGCGATCCGCGAGCAGGGCGACGCCGGCACCCCGATCGTGGCGTCGGCCCCGGACTCGGCCGCCGCGCAGGCCTATCTGGCCGCCGCGCAGCGCCTGACCGAGGAACTGCGCAAGCGGCCGCGCGCGTCGATCCCGATTTCCGCCTCGCTGCTCTGAGTGCTGCCACGGCCGCCGCGAACGCGCCGCGACCGGCTAGAATCGCCGGTCACTGCGGCCCGCTCCGGCGTCGGCCGCGCTCCCGGCGGGCAGGTTTCGATCTGCCGCCACAGGCATCAGGAAGACGTATGAGCATCAAGAGCGACCGCTGGATCCGCCGCATGTCCGAGCAACACGGCATGATCGCGCCCTACGAGCCGGGCCAGGTGAAGCAGGTCAACGGCGAGCGCATCGTCAGTTACGGCACCTCCAGCTACGGCTACGACGTGCGCTGCTCGCGCGAGTTCAAGGTGTTCACCAACATCAACTCGACCATCGTCGATCCCAAGCGCTTCGATCCGAAGAGCTTCGTGGACATCGAGGCCGACGAATGCATCATCCCGCCCAACAGCTTCGCCCTGGCGCGCACGGTGGAATTCTTCCGCATCCCGCGCGATACGCTGGTGGTGTGCCTGGGCAAGAGCACTTACGCGCGCTGCGGCATCATCGTCAATGTCACGCCGCTGGAGCCGGAGTGGGAAGGGCACGTCACTCTGGAATTCAGCAACACCACGCCGTTGCCGGCGCGCATCTACGCCAACGAAGGCGTGGCGCAGATGCTGTTCTTCCAGTCCGATGCCGACGACATCTGCCAGACCAGCTACAAGGACCGCGGCGGCAAGTACCAGGGCCAGACCGGCGTGACCCTGCCCAGGACCTGAGTTTTTCCATTGCACAAGGAGCGCGCAATGAACGACCACAATCCTTACCAAGCGCCTGAAGCGCCGCTGCCGTCCGCGCCGCTGGCGCTAAACGCTGCCGATGTGCTGGCCGGCCGCGGCGAGCGCCTCGGCGCATCGCTGATCGACGGGGTGATTTCGCTGCTGATCTTCATGCCGCTGGCCGCGCTCACCGGCTATTTCGGCAAGGTCATGGCGGCGGCGCGCGGTGGCGAGGCGATATCGTTGCTGGCCATGGCCGGCTATGTGGCGCTGGCGTTCGTGGTGGTGCAGGGCTATCCGCTGACCAGGACCGGGCAGACCTGGGGCAAGAAGCTGCTGTCGATCCGCATCGTCGATCTGCATGGCGGGCAACCGCCGCTGTGGAGGCTGATCGTGCTGCGCTACCTGTCGACCCAGCTGCTGTCGCTGGTACCGGTCGCAGGCAACGTCTACGCGCTGCTGGATGCGCTGTTCATCTTCCGCCAGGACAAGCGCTGCCTGCACGACCTGATTGCCGGCACCCAGGTGGTCAACGTCCGCCGTTGAGACGGCGTGCCGGCCGCCGCGCATCGGCGGCCGGTAACGGCGCGGCCGCGCCGACCTGCGCCAGGCCTGGAACCGGTTGCGAAGGCCGATCGCGTGGCGCGGGCAGCCGGGAGGTGGAGATCGCCGGATCCAATCGCCAATCCCGCATCGCCGATCCCGGCAGCGACTACTTGCCGCGGCCGAACAGCATGCCGACGCCTACCGCGACCAGGATCGCCGGCCACCAGGTAGCGATCAGCCGGCCCAGGCTGAGATTGGTCCAGCCCAGGTTGTTGGCCAGGAACACCAGGCCGATCACGATCAGCACGATGGCGGCGATCACATTGGATTTCATGGAGGCGCGGCTTCCGTCAAAAAGGGCGCCTATCGTAGCCGTTGCCGCCACGCCGCAACACGGGTCTGCAGGACATCGGCCGGCAGACGCTGCGGCGTGCCGCTGCCCCACACCGGCCCGGGCCAGGCCGCGTCGCCTGGGTGGCGCCCGATCAGGTGCACGTGCAATTGGCGCACGATGTTGCCCAGTGCGCCGATGTTGAGTTTGTGCACGCCCGGCTCGCCGCGCAGCAGCTGCGAGAGCTGGTTGATCTCGGCCAGCAGCAGGCGCTGCTGGGCGCCGTCCAGGTCGATCCACTCGCTGGCGTCGGCCACGCGCGGCACCAGCAACAGCCACGGGAAGCGCGCGTCGTCCATCAGCCGCATCTGCGACAGCGGGCCGTCGGCGACGAACGCGCTATCGGCCTGCAAGCGCGGATCGAGCGTGAAATCGGCCATCGTCGCGGCTCAGCCCAGGTGTTCGGCGAGGAAGGCGAGGCTGCGCTGGCGCGCGCTGTCGGCGCTGTCGGCGTCGTAGTGGTTGGGATCGACATGGCGGTCGAAGCCGTGTCCGGCCGGATACACGTAGGTCTGCATCCGCGGCAGCTTCTCGCGATGCTGCTGCACCGCTTCCGGCGGAATGCTGCTGTCCCGCGCGCCGAAGTGGAACAGCACCGGCGCCTTCGGCGTCTCGTCGAGGAACTGGGTGTTGCGCCCGCCGTAGTAACTGACCGACGGCAGCCCCAGCCTGATCGCCGCCAGCAGCGCGAGGCTGCCGCCCCAGCAATAGCCGACGGTGCCGACCTTGCCGGCCGGCGCCAGCGCCTGGGCGGCGGCCTGCACGATGTCCAGCGCCTTGTCGAAGCCGAGCGCGCCGACCAGTTCCAGGCCCTTGTTCACCCCGTCTTGGTCGTAGTTCAGCTGCGCGTCCTTCTCCACCGGATCGAACAGGCCCGGCGCCAGCACTTCGTAGCCTTGCGCGGCGTAGTGGTCGGCGACCTCGCGGATGTAGGCGGTGACGCCGAAGATCTCCTGGATGAGCACCAGGCCGCCGCGCGGGGCGCCTTGCGGCAGGGCATGCCAGGCCGCGACCTGGCCGTGCGCGGTATCGAGGGTAGTCCAGTGGCCCATGGCGCGTTCCTGTGGCGGGGAGAGAGGCGTCGATTATCCATGCCCGGCGGGTGCGGCCCGTTAACGCGATCCAGGACAGCCGGCGATGCCCGATCGCCTGCGACCGGTTCGGGTGCGCGCGGTTGCCGGCGTTGTGCGATGGCCCGAACTTCGCCGTGTCGTCGTGCCGTGCAGGCGCTGGCGGGCGCTCACTGCGTCGCGTAGTGCACCGACACCACCACGAAGCTGTGACGGCCGCCGGGCAGTTGCGCCTCGATCTCGTCGTCGATGCGCTTCTTCAACAGCGCCCGCGCCAGCGGCGAGTCGATGCTGATCCAGCCGCGGCCGGCATCGGTCTCGTCCGGGCCGACGATGCGGTAGCGCAGCAGTTCGCCGCTGTCGGCGTCTTCCAGCTCGACCACCGCGCCGAAGAACACCGCCTGCGGATCGGACGGCGCGGTGTCCACCACCCGCAGCGCTTCCAGGCGCTTGCTCAGGTAGCGCACGCGGCGGTCGATCTCGCCCAGCTGTTTCTTGCGGTAGGTGTACTCGGCGTTTTCCGAGCGGTCGCCCTCGGCCGCGGCCGCGGCCAGCGCCTTGACCACCTCCGGCCGGCGCACGCGCCACAGCTCCTCCAGTTCGGCCTTGAGCCGGGCGTGGCCTTCGGCGGTGATCAGGGCGGTGCTCTTTTCGGCAGGGGGACGCCAGCGGCTCATCGATTCGCACTGCGGTGGAGCGGGGTGGCGATGCTAGCGCGTGCGCCCGGCTTGCGCACCCGCGGGCGATGGCCGAAGCTGGCGCGGCCATCCACAAGGACGTTGTTCGATGCTGATCCTGCCGTTGCACAAGCCGCTGTCGCGGGAGAATTTTCCGCTGGTCACGCTGCTGCTGGTGCTGCTCAACGCGGCGGTCTATTTCGGTTGGCAGCGCCAGGACGCGGTGCCGCTGCAACAGGCGCAGCGTTATTACCTCGATTCCGGACTCGGCGCCCACGAAGCGCCGGCCTACGCGCACTACCTGCGGCGCAGCGGGCGCGAAGATGCGCTCGCCCAGTTCGAGCGCGTGCCGGCTGCGCATCAGGCGGAGTTCGTCGGTGGCGCCAGCCTCAACGACGTGCGTTTCGTGCAGGCGCTGCGCAGCGGCGAGGCGTTCGAGGACCCGGCCGCGCAGCAGGCCTGGGCGCCACTGCGCGCCCGCTACGACGCGTTGCTGGACCGGGTGTTCACCTTGCGCCATCTGCAGCGCAGTTCCGAATGGTCGCCGGCGCGGATGCTGTCCTCGGCGTTCCTGCATGCCGATGGGTTGCATCTGTTCGGCAACATGCTGTTCCTGGTCGTGCTCGGCACCTTGCTGGAAGGGGCGATCGGGCGCTGGCGGTTCCTGCTGGTCTACCTGCTGGGCGCGTTCGGGGCGAGCGCGGTCAGCCTGGCCTGGCGCTGGGGCGAGGCCGGCGGCGGGCTCGGCGCGTCCGGCGCCATCGCCGCGCTGATGGGGGCGTTCTGCGTGGTCTGGGGGCGGCGGCCGGTGCGTTTCTTCTACTGGTTCGCGGTGGTGTTCGACTACGTGCGCGGTCCGGCGATCGCGTTGCTGCCGCTGTGGCTGGGCTGGGAGCTGTACAACCTGCTGGCCAACGGCGATGCCGGGATCGGCTTCGATGCGCATGCCGGCGGCCTGGTCGTCGGCGCGCTGCTCGGCGCGGCGCTGGTGGCGATGCGGCAGACCCGCGAGGCCTTCATGCAAGACGAAGCCGTGGCCGCCGCGGACGACCGCTGGGAGCGCGCGCAGCGGCATCTGGGGCGTTTGGAGAACCGCGAGGCCGCGTTCCTGCTCGACGAACTCGCCGCCGAGCAGCCGCGCCGCTTCGACGTGGCGCAGGCGCGCTACCGGGTCGCGCGCAATGCCGGCGATGCGCGTGCCGCGCAGGCGCGCGCGATCGAACTGCTGCGCCTGCCGGCGACCACGGCGCAGGAAGCGCAAGCGCAGGCGGCGTTGCTCGGCGACTGCACAGCCGGTGCCATCGCCGTGGATGCGGCGACGCGTGCGCTGCTGTTCGATCGCTGGCTGGCGCTGGGCCGCTTGCACGATGCCGAAGCGCTGCTGTTGCAGGAGGCGGCCGCGGTGCCGCGCTGCGAACAGGCGCAGCACTGGTTCCGGCTCGCGCTGGGCCACGGCGAGCGACAGGCCGCTGACGAATGGCGCCGCCTGCTGCTCGCGGTGATCGAGCGCTACCCGGATTTGCCGCAGGCGTACAAGGCGCGGTTCCTGCTCGCCAACGCGTGAGTGCCGTTGGCGGCGGCATGGCCGCCCTGTCGCGCGCCGGCGCTAGGCCGGCGCGATGGTCAGCGCCTTCAGCGCCGCCTGCAGCTTGCCGCGTTGCGCCTCGTCCTCGCAGTGCGCGAGCGCGTCCTGCAGCAGCGTGCGCGCCTGCGCGTCGTCGCCGCAACGTTCGGCCAGCAACAGCGCCGCGCCCAGCGACCAGACGCTAAATTCCGGCGCCTTGGGCCAGGCGCGCCGCGCGGCGAGCAGGCCATCGAGCGCGAGCTTGAACTGCCCGGCCAACTGCGCGCGCTCGGCCAGCAGCGAGGCCTGTTCCGGCAGCAGCGGGGCGAAGTCGGGATCGGCATCCAGGGCTTCGCGCAGCAGCGCCAATGCGCGCCGTTCCTGCTTTTCCTGCAGCAGGCGGTTGATGTACTGGCGGCTGTGCTCGCGCAGGTCGTCGGCGCGCCCGCCGCTGCGCAACAGGCGCTGGTACAGTTCGTGCACCGCCAGGCTCACTGCCCGCGAACGCACTTCGCCGCGCAGCAGCTGCAGCGCCTCGACGGCATGGCCGTCGCGCACGAACTGCTCGGCCTCGTCGAGCACGCGTTGGTCCGGATCGTGGCGAGCATGCGTCGCGTCGTCGGCGGCGGCCGGTTCATAGCCCAGCACCTCGTGGTACTGGTAGACCAGATAGCCGAGCAGGTGGAAGGCGGCGAACAGGCCCCAGATCGTGACCACGCCGACCGCCAGATCGCTGGCCAACGGCGGCAGGTACTGCTGCAACCAGTTGGCCGCGGTCAGCGCGCTGGCCTGGATCACGAACAGCAGGCCGAACGCGGCCAGGTACGGCCAGCCGATGCGCAGCGCCAGGCCGATCGACACGGCCGGATTCAGCGCGCGGCGCAGGCTGCCGTCGATGGCCAGCGAGATCAGGAAACCGGGCTGCAGCAGCACCATCGCCAGCAGCGTCAGCATGCCGGCGATCGGGCCGGCGAGCAGCGCCGCCGCGACCACCACCGCGCCGAGCACGATCATCAGCGCCAGCAGCCGCAGCACCACCCCGTCGCCGATGTCGAAGCCGCGCTCGGGCGCCTCCATGTAGCCGTCGGCGGTATGCCGCAGGATCTCGAAGGCGTATTTGTAGATCGCCAGCGCGGTGACCATGCCGAGGATCCAGCCGATGCCCGGTAACATCCCGAGCAGGCGGCACAGGGTCAGCGCGATCAGCGCGAACAGTGCGCCGCCGCGCAGCGGATACAGCGCGATGGCGCGGGTGCGCGCCCAGAAAGGTGCGGGTGTGCTGCGGCGCGCGCGGCTTGCGCCGGCGCGATGACGGTCTTCCATGACGCCCCCTGCATTCGATGTGCGCCGATTGTGCGACGCGCCGGGCGCGCATGCAATCGGGCGCGCGGGCATGCCGATTGCGCCGCTGCCGGCGGGGGAACGATGCAGTGCCGGTTGCTGCCGCACCCTGTCCGCTGGCGCCGCGCTGCGGCCGATAGAATGGCCGTCGGTGCAGGCCTGGTCGCGGCAGCTTCGGTGCGCTCCGCGCGCAGGCGGCGGCGCCGCCATTCGATCACAGGGAGTTTCCGCTTGAATCCATTTCCTGCATGCAATCCGCGCGTGCGCATCCGCGACATCGCCGTGCTGTCGGACAACTGGTACGTGCTGCGCAAGGTCAGCTTCGATTTCCAGCGCAACGACGGCAGCTGGCAGACGCTGTCGCGCGAGGCCTACGACCGCGGCAACGGCGCCACCATCCTGCTCTACAGCCGCGCCAAGCAGACGGTGCTGCTGACCCGCCAGTTCCGGCTGCCGACGCTGCTCAACGGCAATCCCGACGGCATGCTGATCGAGGCCTGCGCCGGGCTGCTCGACCAGCACGATGCGCAGACCTGCATCCGCAAGGAGACCGAAGAGGAAACCGGCTACCGGATCGAGAACGTGCGCAAGGTGTTCGAGGCGTTCATGAGTCCGGGCTCGGTGACCGAGCGGCTGTATTTCTTCGTCGGCGAGTATTTCGACGGCGACAAGCTCGGCGCGGGCGGCGGGGGCGCGGCAGAGGGTGAGGAGATCGAGGTGCTGGAACTGACGCTCGATACCGCGCTGGCGATGATCGAATCCTGCGCGATCGCCGACGGCAAGACCATCATGCTACTGCAGTATGCCAAGCTGCATGGGGTGCTGGGGTAGGGTTTTTCTTTCGGCCCTTTACGCATCGGGAGCGGCTTCGCTCGCGATCGGCGCTCTCGGTAGAGCCCGTCGCGGCTGAAGCCGCTCCTACAAAAGTGCATCATCTAGGCCGAAAATGCGTTTGCCGTGCCGTGGGCACGCGCCTGCCTTCGCCATCCACCACGCTCAGCGCTTGCCGCCGAAGATGCTGCCGAAGATGCCGCGCACGATCTGCTGGCCGATGCGGTTGCCGACGCTGCGCGAGGTCTGCTTGGCCATCGCCTCGAGCATGCCCTGGCGGCGCTTGGTGCCGAACACCGCGTCCTTGACCGCCTGGCCGAAGCCGCTGTCCTGCGCGTCGTCCTGCTCGCGGGTGCGTGCTGCCGGCGCGGCGGTCTTCTCGGCCACCTGCTCGACCCGGCGCGCCAGCATTTCCGCCGCCGAGTCGCGGTTGACCGCGGTGTCGTAGCGGGTGCCGACCACGCTGGCGGCGCGTACCTGCGCGCGCTCGGCGTCGGAGATCGCGCCCATCCGGCAGCGTGGCGGCGCGATCAGGGTCTGCTGCACCGGCATCGGCACGCCCTGGTCCTGCAGCGTGGAGACCAGGGCCTCGCCGGTGCCGAGCTGGGAGATGGCCTTGGCCACGTCCAGCTTGGGATTGGCGACGAAGGTCTCGGCGGCGGTGCGCACCGCCTTCTGGTCGCGCGGGGTATAGGCGCGCAGCGCGTGCTGCACGCGGTTGCCGAGCTGGCCGAGGATGTTGTCCGGCACGTCGTCGGGGAACTGCGAGCAGAAGTACACGCCCACGCCCTTGGAGCGGATCAGCCGCACCACCTGCTCGATGCGCTGCACCAGCGCCGGCGGCGCGTCGTCGAACAGCAGGTGCGCCTCGTCGAACACGAACACCAGCTTGGGCTTGTCCAGGTCGCCCACTTCCGGCAGCCGCTCGAACAGTTCCGACAGCAGCCACAGCAGGAAGGTCGAGTACAGGCGCGGCTTGAGCACCAGTTGCGCGGCGGCGAGGATGCCGATCACGCCGCGGCCGTCGCTGCCGACCCGCATCAGCTCGGCCAGGTCCAGCGCCGGCTCGCCGAAGAAGCCTTCGCCGCCGTCCTGCGCCAGGCGCAGCAGCGCGCGCTGGATCGCCGCCACCGACGGCGCGCTGACTAGGCCGTATTCGGTGGAGATGTCCTTGCGCTGCTCCACCACCAGCGCCAGCAGCGCGCGCAGGTCGTCCAGGTCGAGCAGCAGCAGGCCGCGGTCGTCGGCCAGCTTGAACACGATGTCGAGCACGCCGGCCTGGGTGTCGTTGAGTTCCAGGATCCGCGCCAGCAGGGTCGGCCCCATCTCGCTGACGGTGGTGCGCACCGGGTGGCCGAGCTGGCCGTACAGGTCCCAGAACACCACCGGGTTGGCGGCCGGGGCGTAGTCGGCCACGCCGATCTCCTTGGCGCGCTGCAGCACGTTCTGGCTGCCGTCGCCGGCCACCGCCAGCCCGGCCACGTCGCCCTTCACGTCGGCCATGAACACCGGCACGCCGATCCGCGAGAAGCCCTCGGCCAGGGTCATCAGGGTCACGGTCTTGCCGGTGCCGGTGGCGCCGGCGACCAGGCCGTGGCGATTGCCCAGGCGCGGCTGCAGCAGCACCGCGATGTCGTCGGTCAGGCCTTTGCCCAGCAGGATCGGGTCCATGAACAGCTCCGCGGTGAGGTGGGCGGATTCTAGGCGTTCGCGCCGGCGCCCGCTCGCTATGAGCCGGGTTTGCCCGGCTGCAGCGATGAACGAACGCCCGGCTGGCGGGGTGCCGGTCCTTGCCCGACCTTGCCGCGATGTGACAGCGGCGGCTACCCTGCGGCCTTTCCGTCGTTGCGTCCCATCATGCCCCTTTCGTTCCGTATCACCCATGGATGGCCCGCCGTGGCTGCCTTGGCGCTGGCTTGCGCCGTGCCGTCTGCCCACGCCGAACGCGTCTCCGCGCGCGACAAGGCCGCCATCGCGGTCCTCGACCAGCGCCTGGCGGCGGCCGAGAAGCGCTACAACGACGCGATGGTGCTGGTCGGCAACAGCGACCCCAAGGGCACCCAGGAAAGCGACGCGGCGCTGGAGGACATCGAAGACGTGGTCGATGCCTGCATCAAGCAGCGCGGCTGCGAGGTCGGCACCTACCTGGGCGCGTACAAGCGCCTGCTCAAGGCCAAGGCCGACGCGCAGGGCGCGGCGACCGATGCCGATGCGACCGACGACGACACCGCGCCGCTGCAGGCCGATCCGGACCACATCCGTCCGCTGGCCGCCAATGTGCCGGAAGCGGCGCGCGCGGCCAGCCTGCTCAACGACCAGCGGCATGCCTTCGACGCGATGGTCGAATACAACCCGGCGGTGCAGGCCGGCATCCGCCGCTGGCTCACCGACATGCGCCCGTCGCTGATGAACAGCTACGAGAACTACCAGAACCTGCGCGCGATCATGTGGCCGGAATGGGAGAAGCGCGGGCTGCCGGAAGCGCTGCTGTTCGGCATCATCGCCAAGGAATCCAATGGCCGCGTGCACGCCAATTCGCGGGTCGGCGCCGCCGGGCTGATGCAGTTCATGCCGGCCACCGGGCGCCGCTTCGGGCTTGGCCCGGACGGCACCGGCTTCGATACCCGCTACGACGCGCGCAGCGCCGCCGAGGCCAGCGCGGTGTACATCAACGAGCGCATGGCCGAACTCAACCGCAGCATCGAGCTGTCGCTGGCCGGCTACAACGGCGGCGAGGGCCGCGCCGCGCGCGTGTACAACCAGATGCAGGGGCGCAGCTTCTGGGACGCCTCGGTGTACAACCAGTTCCCGGCCGAGACCAAGGACTATGTGCCGATGGTGATCGCCGCGGCGTGGATCTTCCTGCACCCGCAGCAGTACGGCGTAGCGTTCCCGAAGATCAACGCGCAGCCGGCGACGCTGCGCCTGGCCAAGTCCACCACGATCTACGAGCTGACCATCTGCCTGGGCAGCGACGCTACCCGCGACGGCTACATGCGCGCGCTGCGCAACCTCAACCCGCGCTACGAACCCGATGGCTGGATCCCAGCCGGGGCCAGCATCAATGCCACCACCAAGATCGTCGGCCTGTACAACCGCTATTGCGTGAGTGGCCCACGTGCCGACCTGGCGCGTGCGCTGATCACCGCCGACGTCAACGCGGCGATCCGCAGCAACACGCCCGTGGTGGCTGATCCCACCGGCAACGTGGCGGTGGGCGACGTGACCCCGGTGGCTGGGGTGCCGACCACCATCGCCACCGGACGCCCGGCGCCAGTCAAGCCTAAGCCCAGGCAGGTGCGCAGCTACCGCGTGGCCAAGGGCGACACGCTGGGCCGCATCGCCGACCGCTACAGCTGCGACATCAAGCAGTTGGCCAAGGCCAACGGCCTGCGCGCGCCCGGCTATGCGTTGAAGCCGGGCCAGTCGTTGAAGATGGCCGGCTGCGACAAGTAGGCGATTGCCAGGCAAGCGATGAGCGGCATCGACGCGGGCGTGGTCCGCGTTCTGCCTGCGGGCAAGGCGTCGGGACTGAAGTCCCTCCCACAAGGGGCAGCCGAAGTTTTTGCAGGAGGGGTTGAAGCCCCTCCTACAGGAAGCGCGGGGCCGGTCGAAGCGCGCTGCGGTTCCTTACGCGCGTCAGCCTTGCAGCCGCCTGGCGAGCGCCTGGCCGAGCCGAACCGGCGTTTCCGCCGCCAGTGCCGGGTCGAGTGTCGCCACGCCCGGCGGCAACAGCACGATCACGGTCGAACCGTAATTGAAACGCGCCATCTCCGCGAACCGCTGCAGCACGATGCCCTTGCCGCGCCAGTCCTTGCGGGTGATGCGGTCGCCGTAGCGCGGGATTTCCACGCCGCTCCATACCGTCTCCACGCCGCTGACCAGCAGCGCGCCGACCATCACCGAGGCCATCGGTCCGAAGGCGGTATCGAAATGGCAGACCAGGCGCTCGTTGCGCGCGAACAGCCGTGGCACGTGGCGCACCGCGTCCGGGCCGACGCTGAACAGGCGTCCCGGCACGTGCACGGTCTCGCGCAGGGTGCCGGTCCACGGCATGTGCACGCGGTGGTAGTCGCGCGGCGACAGGTACACGGTGGCGTACAGGCCGTTGGCGAACGGTGCGGCCGCTGCGGCGTCGCCGAGCAGCTCGGCGGCGGTGAACGACTGGCCCTTGGCCTGGAAGATGCGCCCGTCCTGGATCGGGCCGAGCTGGCTGATGCGGCCGTCGGCCGGCATCAGCAGCGCCTGCGGATCGGGATCGGCGACGCGCGCGCCGGGCTTCAGCGCGCGGGTGAAGAAGGCATTGAAGGTCGGGTAGGCGCGCGGATCGGGTTCGGCGGCCTCGGCCAGATCCACCCCGAAGCGGCGCACCACGGTGTCGATCAGCCATTGCTTCAGCCCCGGTCGCGACGAGTAGGCCAGGCGCCGCGCCAGCGAGGACAGCAGCCGGTGCGGCAGCACGTAGGTCAGCGTGGTCAGCAGGCTCATGGCGCGGTTGCCTTGGTCAGCGCCTCCAGGTCGGCGGCGATCGCCGCCGGCTCGAACGGCGGGCGGATCAGCCCGGCCTGGCGGCCCTGCGGGTCGAGCACGGCGATCGCGGCCGAGTGGTCCATGCTGTAGTCGTTGGGGTTTTCCTGGAAATGCTTGCCGGGCACCTTCTGGAACACGAAGCCCAGCGCGGTGGCGAAGCGTTCCAGCTCCGGCACGTCGGCGGTAGCGGCCAGGGTGTCCTTGTGGAAGCCGTGCGCGTAGGCGCCCAGCCGCGCCGGGGTGTCGCGTTCGGGATCGACCGAGACGAACAGTACCCGTGGGCGCAGCGTGTCCGGGATCGATTGCCACTGCTGCTGCGCACGGGCCAGGTCGGCCAGGGTGGTCGGGCACACGTCCGGGCAGGCGGTGAAGCCCAGGAACACCAGCGTCCAGTGGCCTTTCAGCTCGCCGGGCACCAGCGGCGTGCCGTCGGATTGGCGCAGGTGGAAGGCGGACAGGGCGCGCGGCTGCGGGTACAGGCGCACGCTGCGGGTCTCGGGCCACGCCGAAGCGCCGCCGCCGAAGTACTTCTGGGCCAGCAGCAGGCCCAGGCCGGCGGCCAGCGCGACCACCAGGACGATGCCGAAGTTGCGATTGAACATACTGATTTCCCTTGCAACGAACGCTCATGATAGCGGCCGGGCCTCTATAATCAGGGGCCGAATTGCCTTGCATGTTGCCATGACTGCCGACGCGGCCGCCGAACTCCACACGATCATCGACCTGATCCGCTACGGCACCAGCCGTTTCAATGCGGCCGAACTGAGCTTCGGCCACAGCTACGACAACGCTCTGGACGAAGCCACGCAACTGGTGCTGCACGCGTTGCACCTGCCGCACGACCTGGGCCCGGCCTATGGCGGCGCGCGCGTGACCACGCCGGAAAAGGCGCAGGTGCTGGCGCTGTTCGAGCGCCGCATCGCCGAGCGCATCCCCGCCGCCTACCTGACCGGCGAGGCCTGGTTCGCCGGGCTCAGCTTCAAGAGCGACGCGCGCGCGCTGGTGCCGCGCTCGCCGATCGCCGAGCTGATCGAGGCCGGCTTCGAGCCGTGGTTGGCCGGGCGCGAGGTGAGCCGCGCGCTGGACCTGTGCACCGGCTCGGGCTGCATCGCCATCGCGATGGGCCACTACAACCCGAACTGGCAGGTGGACGCGGTCGATATCAGCGACGACGCGCTGGCGCTGGCCGCGGAGAACAAGGCGCGGCTGCTGGCCGACAACGTCGAGCTGGTCAAGTCCGACCTGTTCGCCGGGCTGGGCGGGCGCCGCTACGAGCTGATCGTCACCAATCCGCCGTACGTCACCCACGCCGAGACCGACGCGCTGCCGCCCGAATACGCGCACGAGCCGGAACTGGGCCTGCGCGCCGGCGTTGACGGCCTGGACCTGGCGCTGAAGATCCTGCGCGACGCGCCGGCGCACCTCAGCGAGGACGGCCTGCTGATCTGCGAAGTCGGCGAATCCGAGCGCGCGCTGGTGCAACTGCTGCCGGACGTGGATTTCGCCTGGGTCGAGTTCAAGGTCGGGCAGATGGGCATCTTCGCGGTGGAAGCCAGCGCGCTGGTCGCGCACCACGCGCGCATCGCCGACCTGGCGGCGAGCCGGTGAGCGGGCGGCCATGAGCGCGAACAGCTTCGGCACCCTGCTGACCGTCACCACCTTCGGCGAATCGCACGGGCCGGCGATCGGCTGCGTGATCGACGGTTGCCCGCCTGGGCTGGAACTGGACGCGGCCGAATTCGCCCACGACCTGCAGCGCCGCGCCAGCGGCAAGAGCCGCCACACCTCGGCGCGGCGCGAGGCCGACGAGATCGAGATCCTGTCCGGGGTCTACGAAGGCCGCACCACCGGCACCCCGATCGGCTTGCTGATCCGCAACACCGACCAGCGCAGCAAGGACTACACCGACATCGCCCGCCAGTTCCGCCCGGGCCATGCCGACTACAGCTACTGGCAGAAGTACGGCATCCGCGATCCGCGTGGCGGCGGCCGCTCCTCGGCGCGCGAGACCACGATGCGCGTGGCCGCCGGCGTGATCGCCAAGAAGTGGCTGGCGCAGCGCTACGGCGTGCGCGTGCGCGGCTACCTGGCGCAACTGGGGCCGGTGCTGCCGCAGGGTTTCGCCTGGGACGCGGTGGAGGACAACGCGTTCTTCTGGCCGCACGCGGCGCAGGTGCCGGAGCTGGAAAGTTACATGGATGCGCTGCGCAAGTCCGGCGATTCGATCGGCGCCAAGGTCACCGTGGTCGCCGACGGCGTGCCGCCGGGCTGGGGCGAGCCGATCTACGGCAAGCTCGATGGCGAACTGGCCGCGGCGCTGATGAGCATCAACGCGGTCAAGGGCGTGGAGATCGGCGACGGCTTCGCCGTGGTGGCGCAGAAGGGCACCGAGCACCGCGACCTGATCGCGCCGGACGGCTTCCAGTCCAACCACGCCGGCGGCGTGCTCGGCGGCATCGCCACCGGCCAGCCGATCGTCGCCTCGCTGGCGTTCAAGCCCACCTCCAGCCTGCGCCTGCCCGGCGCCACGGTGGACGTGGACGGGCAGGCGGTGGACGTCATCACCACCGGCCGCCACGACCCCTGCGTCGGCATCCGCGCCACCCCGATCGCCGAGGCGATGATGGCGCTGGTGCTGATGGATCAGGCGCTGCGCCACCGCGCGCAGTGCGGCGACGTCGGCAGCGTCGCCCCGCACATCCCAGGCGGTGGCGATGGCTGAGTCGCGGCCACGGGTGTGGGTCAGCCAACCGCTGTTCGACGATGTCGTCGCACGGCTGGGCGCGCATTGCGCGCTGACCACCACCGCGGACGTGACCAAGTATTCGCAGCAAGACCTGGCCGCGGCGCTGGCGCCGCTGGACGGCGCGCTGGTGACCCTCAACGAGCGCATCGGCGCGGCCGAAATCGCCGGTGCGCCGCGACTGCGCGCCATCGCCAATGTCGGCGTCGGCTACAACAACCTCGACCTGGACGCGCTCAGCGCGGCCGGCATCGTCGCCAGCAACACCCCCGACGTGCTCACCGAAACCACCGCCGACCTCGGCTTCGCGCTGCTGATGGCCGCCGCGCGGCGCATCACCGAGTCCGAGCGCTGGTTGCGCGAGGGGCAGTGGCAGCAATGGTCGTTCCAGACCATGCTCGGCGCCGACGTGCACGGCAGCACCCTGGGCATCCTCGGCATGGGCCGCATCGGCCAGGCCATCGCGCGCCGCGCCGCCGGCTTCTCGATGCGCGTGCTGTACCACAACCGCAGCCGCCTGCCGGCCGAGGTGGAGCGTGCGCACGCCGCCGAGTACGTCGGCTTCAACGCCCTGCTGGCGCGCGCCGATCACCTGCTGCTGGTGCTGCCGTATTCGCCGCAGTCGCACCACATCCTGGATACCGCCGCGCTGGCGCAGATGAAGCCTGGCGCCACGCTGGTGAACATCGCCCGCGGCGGCCTGATCGACGAACTGGCGCTGGCCGATGCGCTCGCGCACGGGCGCCTGGCCGCGGCCGGGCTGGACGTGTACGAAGGCGAGCCGGCGGTGCGCCCCGAGCTGCTGGCGCTGCGCAACGTGGTACTGACCCCGCATATCGGCAGCGCCAGCGCCGCGACCCGCCGCGCGATGGTGGCGCTGGCGGTGGACAATCTGCTGGCCGCGCTGGGTGTCGGCGCCGACGCCGGGCGTCCGCCGAATGCGTTGAACCTGGATGCGATCGCGGGCGCCGGCAATGGCGACGGCGGCATCGCGGGCAAAAAACGATAGGGAACCTCCGGCGACCTGAGCGGCGCGCTCGGGAGGTTCCCCGAATCCAGCTGGCAGTGCGGCTTTTCCCCCTTTCTCCTACCCGATCGAACCATCTCCCATGAGCAACGAATCCCGTCGTTTCAACGTCGCCGTCGTCGGCGCCACCGGCGCTGTCGGCGAAACCATGCTGGCCATCCTCGCCGAGCGCGATTTCCCCATCGCTACCCTGTACCCGCTGGCCTCCGAGCGCTCCGCCGGCGGCCAGATCGAGTTCAAGGGCCAGAAGGTCGCCGTGCTCGACCTGGCCAGCTTCGACCCGACCGGCGTGGACATCGCGCTGTTCTCTGCCGGCGGTGGCATCTCCAAGGAATACGCGCCGAAGTTCGCCGCCGCCGGTGCGGTGGTGATCGACAACTCCTCGGCGTTCCGCTACGACGACGATGTGCCGCTGGTGGTATCGGAAGTGAACCCGGAAGCGCTGAAGCAGCGCCCGCGCGGCATCATCGCCAATCCCAACTGCTCCACCATGCAGATGCTGGTGGCGCTGGCGCCGCTGCACCGCGCGTACAACATCGAGCGCATCAACGTGGCCACCTACCAGTCGGTGTCCGGCGGCGGCCGTTCGGGCATGGAGGAACTGGGCAAGCAGACCGCGCAGTTGCTGGCGTTCCAGGACATCGAGCCGAAGAAGTTCCAGGTACAGATCGCCTTCAACCTGATCCCGCACATCGACGACTTCCTGGAAAACGGCTTCACCAAGGAGGAGATGAAGCTGGTCTGGGAGACGCGCAAGATCCTCGGCGACGACAGCATCCAGGTGAACCCGACCGCGGTGCGCGTGCCGGTGTTCTACGGCCACTCCGAAGCGGTCGCGATCGAGACCACGCGCAAGGTCAGCGCCGAGCAGGCGCGCGCGCTGCTGGCCGCGGCGCCGGGCGTGGAAGTGGTCGACGAGCGCAAGCCCGGCGGCTATCCGACCCCGGTCACCCACGCCTCCGGCACCGACGCCGTCTACGTCGGCCGCATCCGCGAGGACATCTCGCATCCGCGCGGGTTGAACCTGTGGATCGTCTCCGACAACATCCGCAAGGGCGCCGCGCTCAACGCGGTGCAACTGGCCGAGTTGGTGGCGCAGGAAGGCTGAGACAGCCGGGACTCGGGACCCGGAAGCCGACGCTGGCTTGGAGATCGCCCCTGACGACAGGCCGTGTGCAACGGCAAGAGGGAGCATGTTCTTGCCGTTGGCTTTTGCTGTTCCGGGTCCCGAGTCCCCAGTCCCGAGTCCCGGCTTCACTGACGACAGGCCGTGTGCAACGGCAAGAGGGAGCATGTTCTTGCCGTTGGCTTTTGCTGTTCCGGGTCCCGAGTCCCCGGTCCCGAGTCCCGGCTTCACTGGCGACAGGCCGTGTGCAACGGCAAGAGCGAGCATGCTCTTGCCGTTGGCTTTTGCTGTTCCGGGTCCCGAGTCCCCAGTCCCGAGTCCCGGCTTCATATATATTGCACGCCATGACACCAAGGGCAGGGGCGTAATGCGCCTACAACCACGTATTCCCCATCGTCTGCGTCGCCATGCCGCGTCTGCATCCGGGCTGAGCCGCGCTTGCCGCGCAGCGTGCGCGCTGCTGTTACTGGCCTGCAGCCAGGCCGCGCTGGCGCTGGGGCTGGGCGACATCCGCGTGCTGTCCAAGCCCGGTCAGCCGTTCCTGGCCGAGATCCCGGTGATCTCCAACGAACCGGGCGAACTGGAGAACGCGCGCGTGGCGCTGGCCTCGCCAGCGACCTTCGCCCGGGTTGGACTGCAGCGACCGGACGGCTTGGTCGGCAGCCTGCAGTTCCGCTTCGCGCAGACCAGCCAGCGCCGCGCGGTGATCCGCGTCAGCAGCAGCATGCCGGTGGAGGTGCCGTCGCTGAGCTTCCTGATCGAGGTCGATTGGGGCCAGGGCCGGTTGATCCGCGAATATTCGGCGTTGCTGGATGCGCCCAACACCGCCGCGGCGATCGACGCGCCGGCGATCGATGCACCGGCCGCCGCGGTACCGTCCAACCGCATTGCGCGTCGCGAGCCGTCGGCGCCAGCCGCCAGCACGCCGACGCCTGCAGCGCCGACCGCACCCGCCGCGCCGGTGCG
>NZ_CAPJ01000123.1 GCF_000331775.1 Xanthomonas translucens pv. translucens DSM 18974 | reverse complement strand
CCGACGGCGTGCGCGTGGAGACTGCGCACGGCCCGCGGCGTGCGCGCGACCTGGTGCTGGCGGCCGGGCCATGGTCGCCGGCACTGGCGGCGCTGCTGGGAGTGCGCCTGCCGATCCAGGCCGGCAAGGGCTATTCGATCACCTACACGCGGCCGACGCTGGCGCCGACGCGGCCGGTGGTGCTGAAGGATCCGCTGGTCTGCGTCACCACCTGGGGCAGCGGTTTCCGGCTCGGCAGCACGATGGAATTCTCCGGCCACGACACGCGCTTGAACGCAGTGCGCCTGGCAGCGTTGCAACGCGCCGCGCGGCATTACCTGCACGAACCGGAAGGCCCGCAGCTGCGCGAGCGCTGGTACGGCTGGCGGCCGATGACCTGGGACGACCTGCCGGCGCTGGGGCGTTCGCCGCGGCATCCTCACGTCTGGCTGGCGGCCGGCCATGGCATGCTCGGCATCAGCATGAGCAGCGCGACAGGACAACTGATGGCCGACCTGATCTGCGGGCAGGCGCCCGCCATCGATCCCACGCCGTACCGCGTGGAGCGTTTCCGGTGAGCGCTGCCGTCCACGACTACGACCTGCTGGTGCTCGGCGGCGGTTCCGGCGGCCTGGCCACCGCGTTCCGCGCTGCCGGCCTGGGCGCGCGCGTGGCGATCCTGGAGCCGGGCGCGCTCGGCGGCACCTGCGTCAACATCGGCTGCGTGCCGAAGAAGGCGATGTGGCTGGCCGCCGACCTGGTCGGGCGCATCGATCTGGCGCGCGACATCGGCTTCTCCATTCCCAGTTCCACTCTGTCGTGGCCGCAGCTGGTGGCGCATCGCCAGGGCTATATCGGCAACATCCACGCCAGCTACCGGCGGCGCCTGGATGCCGACGGCGTGGTGCTGATTCCGCAGCGCGGCCGGCTGCTGGACGCGCATACGGTGGAATGCGGCGACGGCGTGCGGGTCAGCGCCGCCCATGTGGTGATCGCCACCGGCGCGCACGCGCTGCGGCCGCCGATCGAGGGCGCCGAGTTGGGCCGGGTGTCGGACGATTTCTTCAATCTGTGCGAGCCGCCGCCGCGGGTGGCGATCGTCGGCGGCGGCTATATCGCGGTGGAGCTGGCCGGCCTGCTGCAGGCGCTGGGCAGCCGCGTCGCGTTGTTCGTGCAGGGCGAGCGCCTGCTGGAGCGCTTCGATGCGGAACTGGCCCTGCAGCTCGGCGAGAACCTGCGTCACCAGGGCGTGCGCCTGCATTTCGGCTATCGCGCCAGCGCCTTGCGCCGCGCGGCGGACGGCATACAGCTGCACGCCGCGCATACGCAGCCTAGCGAGACGTTCGACCAGGTATTCTTCGCCATCGGCCGCCGCCCGAACAGCCAGGATCTTGGCCTGGAAGCGCTGGGCGTGCGGCTCGGCGACAAGCGCGAGATCGTGGTCGATGACTACCAGAACACCGACGTGCCTGGGCTGTACGCGATCGGCGACGTGGCCGGCAAGGTCGGCCTGACCCCGGTGGCGATCGCCGCCGGGCGCAAGCTGATGGAGCGCCTGTTCGGCGACCGGCCGCAGGCGCGGCTGGACTACGACAACGTGCCCAGCGTGGTGTTTTCGCATCCGCCGCTGGGCCAGGTCGGCCTGGGCGAAGAGCAGGCGCGGGCGCGCTATGGCGCGGCGGTGACGGTGTACCGCAGCCATTTCCGGCCGATGCTGCATGCACTGGCCGGCTCGCCGCAGCGCAGCCTGTTCAAGCTGGTTTGCGTCGGCGAAGACCAACGGGTGGTCGGCTTCCACCTGCTCGGCGACGGTGCCGACGAAATCCTGCAGGGCTTCGCGGTGGCGCTGAAGCTGGGCGTGACAAAGCGTCAGCTGGAGGACACGGTGGCGATCCATCCGACTTCCGCCGAGGAAGTGGTGTTGATGCACTGAGCGTCGCCCGGCGCTGGGCCGGGCGAACGCGTGCCGGTGATTGCGCCGGCTTCAGTCAGGTTGGGATGCGCCATGCGCGGGGCTGTGCGTGGCCGCTGGTTCGCCGCCCGTGTCGTGCGCGGGCGGGGTCGGTTCTTCTTCTTCGATTTCGGTGATCGTCACGCCAGACGTTCGGGTCGCCTGCTGCGGTGCGCCAGCGTTGGCGATGAGATTCTCCATGTTGTTGGCTACCACTTGTGTGTAGGCCTCTAGCTCTTCGGGATTCAGGCCGGCGACGTGCTCCTGCACGCTGGCCACGTGTTCCTGCAACTCTTGGATAGTTTCCGCTTCGCGTGTGACCAGGGTGGTGCCGTTCGCGTCCGTGCACTGGCCCAGGATCTTGCCACCGACCCAGTTCATCGCCAACTCGGCGCCTCGCGCCACCGGGCCGGGCATCGTCATCGACATGAGCGTCATCACCAGCCCTGCGTAATACGGCGAGTTCTGGGACGACTCGATGATGCCGTTGGGCGTGAATGCCTTGGAGAACTTGTCCGCTCCCAGCGCGAGCGCCATCACCATGCTGACCGCGCTCATCGCCTTGAAGCGTTCCATCGCGTCTTGCCGGGTGGCCTGCTTGTTCCAGGCCGATTGCGCCATGACCGTGGTCACCACCAGCGAATCGGCCACCAGATCCGCGGTGCCGATCTTGTCTGGCTGGATAAAGAACACGGTGGAGCCGGTGACGCCGGCACCGAGGAGGGTCAACGCCAGTTTGGAAGAGAAATCGGAGTTCTTCGCCCCCCGTGGCGCGATGCCCGCCTCCGCGTGATCCAGTCCCAGCGCGCCACTGAAGCGCTCGGTGCAGTTGTGCAGGGTTTCCAGCAAATGGGTGCACTGGGAATTGAGCGTGCTGGTGAGTTCGCGCCCGCCGTCTTCGGTGAAATTGCGACGGCTTTGCTCGAATGCCGCGCGCCCGTTCTCCAACTGCAGCCAGATCTGGTTCAAGCTGGTGCGCAGTTCTTCGCTGACCTGGACGGGATCGAGCCGGTCGTGCAACGGCTTGGCCCAATCGCTTCGGCCGACCAGTTCCGCACCATTGGCGGCCATGCGCATCGCACCATCGCGCGCCCGGCCGGCGATCTGTTTAACGTTGTTCCATACGAACGGAGTCACCAGTACGGCGGCAGCAGCGACGGCGGCGCCCGAACGGAAGTAGAGGCTGTTGTCGATCGCTTCGGCCTTCTGCTTCACCGATTCCGAGCCAAATTTCTTCGGCAGTTCGGTGGCAAGAAAGATGCCGTTGAGCAGCGCTGCATAGAAGTGCATTTCGTTGGCTTCGCGGCCCAACTGGCCGCCCGCCAGCGGAAAAGGCAGGCCATCGGCGGTCGAGCGCAATGCCGACATCGACAGCCCGAGGACGCCCTTGGTGGCGCCAGCGATCGAGTAGGCGAACGTCTTGGCCTGATTTGCCAGCAGCGGGCTGGGAACCAGCAATGGCCAGGCATTGACCAGGTTGACCAAGGACTTCAGCGCCCGGCCCGCCGCCGGCGTGCCCTTTTCGAGCGGATCCAGCGCCTTCTCCACCGCTTGGATATCGCTCAGAATTGCGCTGCGCAGATGCTGCGGCATATCAGGCGACGCATTGCACAGTGTTCTCAGTTGCTGCATTTGCTCGCGGCACGAGGCCAGGGTGTGGGCCGATGGCTGCTCCGGATCGCTGCCACGCAGAATTCTCAGGAATTCCGGATCATGCGCGTGCACCTGCAGCATGGTGCGCAGGTCGCTCATCGTCCACACCTGCTTGGCTGCCGAGACGATGCCGGACTTGCCGCTCTCGAATGCCGACCGGGCCAGTTGGGCCGCATGCGAAGCGGCGCCGGTGACCCGCTGCGCACCCGCCGCCAGTAAGGCGCGTGCATGAAACAGGGACGAAGCCGCCGCTTGATCGCCGCTGTCCTGGGGCGTCGCAGGTTCTGCGTGCGCAGCCGTTTGCGCAGGTGTCGCCGGCGCGTTGGCGGGTCTTTCGGCATCGCTGCCACTACGACGAGGCGCCCGCTCCGCCAAAAGGCCGGCCACGGGCGCCTCGGCTGGCGGCGCCGTTGTTGCATGAGGCGCTGCGTGCGCTGCTTCGGTGGGAATTTCCGGTGGTGAGGTGCCGAACGATGCGCTAACGGATTTGGTGTACATGTGAATAGGATCCTCTGCATTGAACCTGGGGGGGGGAGGGCAGGGCTGTGAAACCACAGGGCGGTGAAAAAGCCGCGTGCGAGTGCGGCGATCGGGGATGCGCCATCACGTAGATTGCGTGAAGCAGGTATTGCATCCCGGCGCTGCCGCGCGAGGCCTGAAGGCCATGTCCGGCGATCGATTGTCCGCGTGGTGCATGCGCAACCATGGCGTGCAGCCTTGCTGCACGATGAATGAAAATCCCTTGAAATGATCTTAAGAACCATTTTTGGTGCAATGCCTCGTCGGTGCATAATAATGTCGCGTTATAGGGAAATCATCGCGCTTTATAAAAATTTCGCTGGCATGCAGTTATCGCTACGCGTATCGGTACGCGCGATTGCAGCGGTCGCCCCTGGCTCGTGACGTTGTTGCGGCGGCGCCAGGATTGCGCGGTGGCACATCGCGTAAAGGCGGAACTCGCGGGCATGGTCACGCATGAGCCCGTCTTTCGCCTTTTCCTCTTTGCGAAGGTGGTGTTGATGCGTTGCGCGTCGCCCGGCGCTGGGCTGGGCGGGCGCGTGCTTCAGCTAGGTTGGGATGCACTAGGCGAAGGGCTGTGCTTAGCCGCTGGTTCGACGCCGGTGTCGTGTGCGGGCGGCGTCGCGTCTTCTTCTTCGATTTCGCTGATCGTCACACCGGACGTTTGTGCCGGCTGCCGCGCTGCGCCAGCGTTGGCCATGAGATTTTGCACGTTGGCGGCGACCAGTTCCTCGTACTGCTCTAGCTCTTCGGGATTCAGGCTGGCGACGTGCTCCTGCACGCTGGCCACGTGTTCCTGCAACTCTTGGATAGTTTCCGCTTCGCGTGTGACCAGGGTGGTGCCGTTCGCATCCGTGCACCGGCCGAGCATCTTGCCAGCGGCCCAGTTCATCGCCAACTCGGCGCCGCGCGCCATCGGGCCGGGCATCGTCATCGACATGAGCGCCATCACCAGCCCTGCGTAATAAGGCGAGTTCGGGGACGACTCGACCAAGCCCTCGGGGGTGAAGATCTTGGAGAACTTGTCCGCACCCAGCGCGAGAACCATCACCATGCTGACCGCGTTCATCGTCTTGAAGCGTTCCATCGCATCTTGCCGGGTGGCCTGCTTGTTCCAGGCCGATTGCGCCATGACCGCGGTCACCACCAGCGCATCGGCCACCACATCCGCGGTGCCGATCTTGTCGGGCTGGATCAAGAAGGCAGTGGATCCGGTGACGCTGGCAGCCAGGATGGTCAATGCCAGTTTGGAAGCAAAATCGGAGTTCCTCGTCCGCTGCGACGCGATTCCCTCCTGTGTGCGATCCAGTCCCAGCGCGCCACTGAAGCGCTCGGTGCAGTTGTGCAAGGTTTCCAGCAGATGGGTGCACTGGGAATTCAGCGTGCGGGTGAGTTCGCGCCCGCTGCCTGGCGCGGTGAAGTCGCGGCGGCTTTGCTCGAATGCCGCACGTCCGTTCTCCAGCTGCAGCCAGATATGGTTCAAGCTATTGTGCAGTTCTTCGCTGACCCGGACGGGATCGAGCCGGTCGTGCAACGGCTTTGCCCAATCGCTTCGACCTGCCCGTTCCAAACTATTGGCGGCCATGCGCATGGCGCCATCGCGGGCCTGGCCGGCAAGCTGTTTGACGTTGTTCCATACGAACGGAGTCAACAGCACGGCAGCGGCAGCGACGACGCCACCCGAACGGAAGTAGAGACTGTCGTCGATCGCTTCGGCCTTCTGCTTCAACGATTCCGAGCCAAATTTCTTCGGCAGCGCGGTGGCAAGAAAGATGCCATTGAGTAGCGCCACATAGAAATGCACTTCGTTGGCTTCCCGGCCCAATTGGCCGCCCCCCAACGGAAAAGGCAGGCCATCGGCGGTCGAGCGCAATGCCGACATCGACAGCCCAAGGACGCCCTTGGTGACGCCAGCGATCGTGTAGGCGAACGTCTTGGCCTGATTGGCCAGCAGCGGGCTGGGAACCAGCACCGGCCAGGCATTGACCACGTTGGCCAAGGCCTTCAGTGCCCGGCCCGTGGCCGGTGTGCCATTTTCGAGCGGATCCAACGCCTGCTCTACCTCGCGGATATCGCTCAGAATCGCGCTGCGCAGATGCTGCGGCAGATCAGTCGAATCATTGCACAGAGTTCTCAGCTGTTGCATTTGCTGGCGGCACGAGGCCAAGGTGTAGTCGGCTGGCTCCTCCGGATCGATGCCACGCAGAATTCTCAGGAATGCCGGATCATTCGCCTGCACTTGCAGCATGGTGCGCAGGTCGCTCATCGTCCACACCTGCTCGGCTGCCGATGCGATGCCGGACTTGCCACTCTCGAATGCCGACCTGGCCAGTTGGGCCGCATGCGAAGCGGCGCCGGTGACCCGCTGCGCACCTGCCGCCAGCAAAGTGCGGGCATATACCAGGGACGAAGCAGCGGCTTGATCGCCGCTGTCCTGGGGCGTCGCAGATTCCGCGTGCGCAGCCGTTTGCTCAGCGGTCGTCGGCGCGGCGGGGCTGTCGGCATCGTTGCTATTACGGCGTGGCGCCCGCTCTCCCAAAACGCCGGATATGGGCACCTCGGCTGGCGGCGCCGTCGTTTCTACACGGGGCGTTGCGGGCGCTGCTTCGGCGGAAACCTCGGGTAGCGGGGGGCTGGTCGATGCGGTAACGGGTTTGGTGTGCATGTGAAGAGGATCCTCTGCATTGAACCTTGGGGGAGGGGCAGGGCTGTGAAATCACAGGACGGTGAAAAAGCCGTAGGCGAGTGCGGCGGTCGGGTGCATGCCAGCAACGCCGATTGCGCTGCGTCGGGCGTTTCGGCTCGCCTGCAGCAGGGGGTGCATTCCCGCCGATGCCAGCGCCAGGCATGAACGTCATGTCTGGCGATCTATTGTCCGCGGTGCATGCGCAACCATGGCGTGCACCTTGCTGAAACATGAATGACACGCCATTGAAGTGATCTTAAGGACGACGCTGGCATCAGGGCCTGCCGGTGCGAAATCATGGCGCGTTATAGGAAGTTGGCAGGCATGCAGTTATCGGTACGCGCGATTGCAGCGGCAGGGCTGGCGCGTGCCGTTGTCACGGTGGCGCCAATACCGTGCGATGACGATGACGATGGCTAGAGCGAGAGCGCATTGTCGGTGCTGGCCCGCACGCGCTCCGCGGCCGCCGCATCGACGTCGCCTGCGCTCAGCGTCCGCGCCAGCGGACAAGGCGCGGCGGCCTTAGACTGGCGGCATGCACGATGTCCGCTTCCACCTGGGCGCCGGCGGGCGATGAGCGCGCTTGGACGCTCGACTGCCGCCCCGCTGGCGAGCGTGCCCGCCGACCTGCGCGGCGTGCTGCTCGCTGCTGCCGGCGCGATCGGGTTTTCCGGCAAGGCGATCATCGTCAAGCTCGGCTATCGCTACGGTGTGGACGCGGTGACCCTGCTGGCGCTGCGCATGCTGGTGGCGCTGCCGTGCTTCGTGGCGATGGCGCTGTGGGCCGCACGCCGCGCGCCGCCGTTGCAGCGCGGCGACCGCTGGCGCATCTGCGCGCTCGGCGTGCTTGGCTACTACCTGGCGAGCTATCTGGATTTCCTCGGCCTGGCCTACATCACCGCCACGCTGGAGCGGCTGATCCTGTACCTGACCCCGACCCTGGTGCTGCTGATCGCCGTGCTGGTCTTCCGTCGCCGGCCGCAGCGCCGCCAGCTGTGGGCGCTGGTGCTGAGCTATCTCGGCGTGCTGCTCGCCTTCGGCCACGACCTGCGGGTCGGCGGCGCGCGCACCGCCTGGGGCAGCCTGCTGGTGTTCGGCAGCGCGATGGCCTATGCGCTGTACCTGGTCGGTAGCGGGCAGATGGTGGCGCGGATCGGCGCGGTGCGGCTGACCGCCTACGCCAGCCTGGTCGCCTGCGTGCTGTGCATCGCCCAGTTCCTGCTGCTGCGGCCGTTGCACGGCTTGCTGCTGCCGACGCCGGTGTATGCGCTGTCGCTGCTCAACGGCACGGTGTGCACGGCGCTGCCGGTGCTGGCGACGATGCTGGCGCTGCAGCGGATCGGCTCGGGACTGGCCGCGCAGATCGGCATGCTCGGCCCGGTCTCGACCATCGTGCTCAGCGTGCTGCTGCTGGGCGAGGCGATGGGGCCGTGGCAGATCGCCGGCACGCTGCTAGTGCTGGGCGGGGTGCTGCTGGTTACGCGGCCGGCGCGGACGCTGCCGGCATGAGCGGGCGCCGCGCCGCACCCGACGCCGCGGCATCGGCGCTGGCTCAGGCCCGCATCCTGGCGACGATCCGCGCGATTCC
>NZ_CAPJ01000124.1 GCF_000331775.1 Xanthomonas translucens pv. translucens DSM 18974 | reverse complement strand
CCGGCACGCGCCGTCCGCCTGCGCCCAGGCCGCTGGCGCCGCCGCGAGCGCAGCCAGTGCGACCAGCGCCGCTGCCGCCGCCTTGCCAGCATCGTGTGCCGCTGCCGCCCCAAGCTCACTTTGCGGTGGCGCTCGCAGCCTCGGCCACGAACGCGTCCGGCTTCGGCAACTGCACCGGTACGCCGTCGCCATTGCAGGTGCCGGCTTGGCACAGGCGCCCGCGCAGCTTCGGCGTGGCCTGCACGATCACGTGGTAGATCACGTTCTCCTCCAGGCTGCCGCGGAAGGCGTCGCTGCCGGGACCGCGCGCCCAGATGCCGACGTCGTCGCCACCGTGGGTCTCGGCCTTGGTCGGCACCAGCGCTTCCTGCATGAAGTCCGGGCGCTCGGTATCGACGTGGGTCAGGTCGGGGCGGCCCTTGACCGGCTCGAAGCTGCTCGGCGCGTGCGGGAACTGCTTGGCGCCGGCCGGTTGCTGGTTGCTGGCACCGGTGTAGCCGGGGCCGTTGGCGTAGCTGAGCGTGGCGTACGGCTGGCCGTTGCCGTCCAGTGCCAGCTCGCCGGTATTGGCGTCTTCGCCGCTGGTGCCGCGTACCTTGCCCAGGATCGGATTGCCGCGCTGCGGGTAGCCGACGAAGTTCAGCGTGTGCGAATGGTCGGCGGTGACGATGATCAGCGTGTCCTCGGCCGAGGTCGCCTCCGCCGCGGCCCGCACCGCCTGCGACAGGGCGATGGTCTCGTCCAGCGCGCGATAGGCGTTGCCGGCGTGGTGGGCGTGGTCGATGCGGCCGCCTTCGACCATCAGCACGTAGCCGTCCTTGCCGCGCGACAGGGTACGGATCGCGGCGCGGGTCATCTCGGCCAGGCTCGGGTCGCCGGCGGCGCCGTGGTCGCGGTCGTGGTCGAACTGCATGTGGTCCGGCTCGAACAGGCCGAGCAGCGCCGGCGCGTTCTGCGCCGCTTCCAGCTGCCCGCGGTTCCAGACATAGGCGCCCTGCGGGTGGCGCTGGCGCCATTCGCCGATCAGGTCGCGGCCGTCCAGGCGCAGGCCGACCTTGTCGTCGTATTCCGGATCGCGCTGCTCGACCGTGGTGAACTGGCTGCGGCCGCCGGCCAGCATCACCTGCGGGCCACGGCCGTAGTGCGCGCTGACCATCTGCTGGGCGATGTCGCGGCAGCCTTCGGCCACCGCCTTCTCCGGCAGGTCGGTGTCGCTTTCCCAATTGCGTTCGGGGGTGTGCGCGTAGGTCGCGGCGGGGGTGGCGTGGGTCAGCCGGGTGGTGGTGACGATGCCGGTGTTGAGGCCGGCGCTGTCGGCCAGTTCCAGCCAGGTCAGCAAGCGCTTGCCGAGGCTGTCGGCGCAGGCCTCGCGCTTGCCGGAGGACACGCCGATGCCGCCCATGTGGGTCTTCACCCCGGTGGTGATCGAGGTCATGGTGCCGGCCGAGTCGGGGGTCTGCGAGTCGGTGTTGTAGGTCTTGCTCAGCGCGGTGGCCGGGAACGCCTCCCACGACAGCTGGTTCTCCTCGCCGGAGGCGCCCTTGCGCTGGCCGTCGAGGATGCGCGCGGCGGCGACCGTGGTCAGGCTCATGCCGTCGCCGAGGAACAGGATCACGTTCTTGGCCTTGCCGCGCATCGCGCCGTTGTTGGCGGCCTTGGCCGCGCCGCTGCGGTACCACCAGTCCGGCGTCTCGCCGCCGGGATGGGCGACGGCGGGCACCACGATGGGCGCGCTGGCGGCGCCGGCAGGCGCGCGCGGCGCGCTGGCGCAGGCCGCCAGCAGCAGGGTGGAGGCGGCGGCGAAGGCGGGAACGAGGTAGCGCATGCGAGGAACAGCCCCTGGGCACGAAGTCCCGCGCATTATGCCGGTTGCGACAAGGCGCGCCGATGACATCGCGCCTTTCCAGCCATGGCATCGTCGTTCGCGCCGGCTTGCGCTATGGTGCAGGATCCCGGGATTTTCTGGATAGCCTCGATGACATTGGTGAGCGCCTGGTTGCGCATTCCGTTCTGGCAGCGCGTGGTCGCCGGCTTCGTGCTCGGTGCGCTGGCCGGCTGGGCGCTGGGGCCGGCGGCGGGCACCTGGTTCGGGCCGCTCGGCGACCTGTACGTGACCCTGATCAAGATGATCGCGGTGCCGCTGGTGTTCTTCGCGGTGATCAACGCGATCTCCTCGTTGCACGGCCAGCAATCGGTGGCCAAGCTCGGCGGGCGCACCTTCCTGTGGTTCGTGCTCACCGCCGCACTGGCGGTCGGTGTCGGCCTGGGCGTGGGCACGCTGCTGCAGCCGGGCGCCGGCCACTTCGGCCTGAGCGTGGACAGCGCCTGGACGCCGCGCGACGTGCCCAGGCCGATCCAGGTGCTGCTGGACGTGGTGCCGTCCAATCCGTTCTACGCGCTGACCGGCATCGGCACCAAGACCAATGCGGCCGGCGAGACCGTGCTGGCGGCCGGGCGCGGCTCGATCCTGCCGGTGATCTTCTTCGCCGGCCTGCTCGGCTTTGCGATGGTCAAGCTCGGCGAGCGCGTGGCGTAGGCGCGCAAGCTCGCCGCGCAGATGAGCGAGATCATGATCCAGGTCACCCGCTTCGTGCTGGAGATGACCCCGCTCGGCACCTTCGGCCTGATCGCCTCGCTGGTCGGCACTTATGGCTTCGATAAGCTGCTGCCGTTCGGCAACTTCGTGCTGGCGCTGTACCTGGCCTGCGCGATCCATATCCTGGTGGTGTACAGCGGCCTGCTGCTGGCGCACGGGCTGAACCCGTGGAAGTTCTTCCGCGGCGCCGCGCCGGGCATGCAGGTGGCCTTCGTCAGTTCCTCCAGCTTCGCCGCGATGCCGGTGGCGCTGCGCTCGATCACCCACAACCTCGGCGTCAACAAGGACTACGCCGCGTTCGCGGTGCCGCTGGGCGCCAGCATCAAGATGGACGGCTGCGGCGCGATCTTCCCGGCGCTGTGCGCGGTGTTCATCGCCCAGTACACCGGGGTGCCGCTGACCGCCAACCAGTATTTCGTGGTGCTGATCGCCTCGGTGCTGGGCAGCTTCGGTACCGCCGGCGTGCCCGGCACCGCGGTGGTGATGGCCACGGTGGTGCTGAGCGCGGCCAACCTGCCGCTGGAGGTGATCGGCTACCTGTACGCGATCGACCGCGTGCTGGACATGATGCGCACCATGACCAACGTCACCGGGCAGATGCTGGTGCCGGTGCTGGTGGCCAAGGAAACCGGCCTGCTCGACCGCAGCGTGTACGAGGCGGCGTCGAGCAACGTCGGCCTGGACGATCCGCCGGCCGATGGTTCCGGGCAGGTGCGTTGAGCGCACGGTGAGCACGTCCGCAACGCGCTTGCGCGCGCAACTGCAAGCGCTGCCCGGCCTGACCCCGATCGACGGGGTGCTGGTGCAGCAGGCGCTGGCCGCCGATCCGTTCGAACGCCAGTACCTTGCGGTCAGGCAGCAGGAAGGCCGCATCTACAGCGACGCGCAGCTGCGCACGCTGCCGCATCCCGGCGGCGCGCTGGCCACCAGCCACGAGTGGCGGGTGCGCGCCGAATCGTGCCGGCGCCTGTTGCGCCACCTGCGCGCGCGCGGCGGCAGCGGGCCGCTGCTCGAACTGGGCTGCGGCAACGGCTGGCTGTCGCAGCGGCTGGCCGCGGACCTGCAGCGCGAGGTCTGCGGCGTGGATGTCAACCGCGCCGAACTGGCGCAGGCCGCTCGCGTGTTCGCGGCCAACCCGCGGCTGAGCTTGGTCGCCGGCGACATCCACACCCTGCCGCTGCCGCCGCAGCGCTTCGACGCGATCGTACTGCCTGCCTGCATCCAGTACTTCGCCGACCCGCGCGCGCTGATCGCGCACCTGCTCGGCCTGCTGCAGCACGACGGCGAACTGCACGTGATCGACAGCCCGTTCTACGCCGATGCCGCGCAGGCGCAGGCCAGCGCCGCGCGCAGCCAGCGCTACTTCGCCGGCCTGGGCTGCGCGGAACTGGCCGGCCAGTATCACCAGCACACCTGGGCCGCGCTCGACGGCATCGCGCTGCGCGTGTTGTTCGATCCACGCAGCCTGCGCGCCCGTAGCCTGCGCGCGCTGCGCTGGCGGCAGCCGCACTTTCCTTGGCTGTGCATCCGCAAGCGCGACAACCCCGCATTGGCGGCTGGCTAAGCCGTCGCGATCGCGAGGCTGAGTCGCCGGCGAGGCAAGGGCGCATGGCATTTGCGCTTCCTGGGTTGCGCCGTTGCCGGCACTGAACCGCCGATGCGCGCGTTGCGGCGGTGCGGGGCCTGCTGCATCGGGACGTGGCAGACTTCCGCGTCTTTCCCTTCCCTGGAGCCCCGATGAGCGGCACGCAACGCGAACTGACCTTCCGCTTCCTGGCCGAGCCGATCGACGTCAACTACGGCGGCAAGGTTCACGGTGGGGTGGTGATGAAGTGGATCGACCAGGTCGGCTACGCCGCCGCGGTGGGTTGGAGCGGGCGCTACAGCGTGACCGTGGCGGTGGGCGGGATCCGCTTCGTCTCGCCGATCCGGATCAGCGACATGGTCACCGTCACCGCCAAGCTGGTCTATACCGGCAGCACCAGCATGCATTTCGCGATCGACGTGCGCGCGCGCGATCCGATGGGCGGCGACTCGCGGCTGTGCACCCATTGCATCATCGTGTTCGTGGCTCTGGACGGGGTGGAAGGCAGGCCGACACCGGTGCCGTCGTGGCAGCCGGACACGCCGGAAGACCACCGCCTGTCCGAGTACGCGCTGAAGGTGATGGAGCTGAGCAAGGGCATCGAGGACACCATCTCCCACTACCAGGCCTGAGGCCGACGTGGCCCTTGGCCTGGCAAGGGGGCTGGCCAAGGGCAGGCCGGCCCGCGGTCGCTACGCAGGGCCGGCCGCGCACTAGCGGCGCCAATGTGCAGGCGCCGTGCGGCAGTCGCCATCGAACAGGCGGCCACCGTGTGGGGCCATCTCCTGCAGCGCCAGCGCGATGGCCGGGGCGCACGCGGACGTCGCGAACAACGCAGCAAAGGCATGCTCGAAGCGTGCGGCCAGGTCGGCATCGGCCCGCGCCAGCAGGCGCGGCACCCACTTGCCGGTGCCGTGCCAGCACCCGCGTCCGCGCAGGGCCAGTTCCACCAGCCGTGGATACAGCGTGGCGCCGATCGCGATGATCTGCGCGGCGCTGCGTTCGCCTTGCAGGTCGTCGACCAGGTCGGTGATCTCGTAGCGCAGGGCCTGCAACTGCGCCGGCGACAGCGGCGGCGGTCCTGCGCGCAGGCGCTCGGAGGCGTTGCGCTGCATGGCCTGCGCGCGTTCCACCGCGGCGCCGAGGATGCTGCCTTCGGCGATCATGTGCGGCAGGCTGGGGCGGCCGCGTGCCACGTCGTCATCGACGAACCATGCCAGCGTGCCCTGGTCATGGACGAAAGCCTCGATCGGAACGCCTTGCGCGACGAAGGCTTCGCGCCGCGCCGCCGGCAGCCGGTCGTACACCACCAGGTCGATGTCGGAACCGTGTGTGCCTTCGCCGCGCAGGATCGAGCCGGCGGCGAAGGCGTACGCCGCATCGGCGTAGCGCGAGGCGAGCACGGTGCGTGCGATGGCCAGGGCTTGTCTCGGCGAGGGGGGCGGGTTCATCGGGATGCCTGTCGCGCTGGAGGGGGCGGACCACGGTGTCCGCGGAGCGGCCGGTACGCTGCCGCGCCGGTCGCGGCCCTGGCGTCGATCCTGTGCGCCGGCAAGGGGATCGTGCTGGTCGCAATGATGCGACGGGGGCATATCCATGGACACACAGACGAGTGGCGAGGAGCTTCAGCGCCAGTATGGTGCGACGACCGGCTCAGCCGCCGGATGTCGTTGCATGCCAGATACGGCCGGCCGGACTGGTCTCCATGGGTGCTGGAGCGGATGCAACCGGCCGCACAAGCGCGTGTGACCGATATCGGCTGCGGGACCGGGCAGCTGTGGGGCGAGGTCGCTGGCCCGATCCGGAGGCGGGGGTGCGCGAACTGCGGCGCATCACCCGGCCCGGGGGCAGGGTGCTGGCGGCGCTCAACAGTGTCGGCAACATGCGCCAACTGGCGCAGCTGGCGGTCCCGGTCGCGACCCGTCCACGTTGCGCCTGGACGCCGCGCACGGCGCGCAGGTCTTCGCCGCGCATTTCGCGCGAGTCGAGGTCGAGCGCTTCGACGATACGCTGCTGTGTACCGATCCTGCCGACGTGATCGCCTATGTGGAGAGCCTGCCGCTGCCGCCGCAAGCGGTCACTGTCGGCGTTGCGCAGTGCCGTCCATGCCGCGTTCGCGCAGGCGGACGGGGTGTTCAGGATCGACAAGGGCGTGCGCCTGGTCGCCACCGCCTGAGCCCCGTGCGCAGGGATTGGCGCCGCCCCCGTCCATGCGCAAAGAAAAAGGCCGCTGTCTCCAGCGGCCCTCGGTGTTGCCGGCATGCGCCGTGAGCTTTACATCGCCACGCGCCGCGCCTGCACGAACTTCTCACTCCAGTAGCCGCTGGTCAGCGTATCCACGCGTACGTCCTTGCCGCGGCTCGGCGCGTGCAGGAAGCGGCCTTCGCCGACGTACAGGCCAACGTGGTCGACGCGGCCCTTGCGGCCGAAGAACACCAGGTCGCCCGGAGCCAGCGCGTAGCGGTCCTTGATCAGTTCGGCATTGGCCTCGCGCGCCATCTCGCGCGACACGCGCGGCAGCTCGATGCCCAGCGCATTACGGAACACGTAGCCGACCAGGCCGCTGCAATCGAAGCCTTCGGTGTCCTCGCCGCCCCAGCGGTACGGAGTGCCCAGCAGCGCCATCGCGCGCTTGAGCACCGACTGCACCTTGTCGCCGCCCGGGACAACGCCTTCGTGCAGCGGGGCCTGGGAGACGTCGTAGTTGGCCAGCAGGCGGCTGATGTCGCCGGCGAACATCGCCGAACGGTCCATCAGCGGAATGGTGTCGTTGGCGGCCAGGTGCGGGAGCAGGGCGGCCAGGGTGGCGGTGGCGGCGGCGTCGGCCTTGCTGCGCGCCGGAGCCTGAGCCTGCACGACGGCCTGTCTGGCGGTCGCGGGCTGCGCAGTGTTGGCAGGGGTACCCGTGGTGCCGGTGGCGCTCACCGGAGCCGGTGTGGCGGCGACGGTGGCGATCGCTTCGGGGATCACGCTGTCGGCAGGAGCCGACTGGGCCAGGGCCGGAACGGCCGAGAGGCAGAGCGAGGCGGTGCAGATGAGACGGAGAGCGGCCCGGCGGGGGACGGTTGTCTTGCCTGGAAAGGTCTTGGCTTCAGTCGTCACGCTTCGATCACAATTTAAACGATGTGGGATGATGCCTTGTAGACAGCAAGAGGAAGTTCAAATAGCGTTAATATTTCGTAATTATGAATGTGAGGGCAGCCACAATTCAGTGCAGGACCCGCTTGGCGCCGGTGTAGTGATCGCGCCAATAGGCACCGTCCAGATAGTCCAGGCGGACCGTTCCGCCGGTGCTGGGGGCGTGCACGAAGCGGCCTTCGCCGACATAGATGCCGACATGGCTGACGCTGCCGCCGCTGCCGAAGAACACCAGGTCGCCGGTGCTCAGGCGCTGCGGATCGATCCGCGGCCCCTGCACCGCAGCCAGTTCGCGCGAGGTGCGCGGCAACTGCAGATCGAGCATGTCGCGGTAGACGTAGGCGACCAGGCCGCTGCAGTCGAAGCCGGAGTCGGGGGTATTGCCGCCGTAGCGGTAGGGCGTGCCGACCAGGCCCAGCGCACGCATCAGCACGGCGTTGGCCGCGGCCGGATCGGCCGGTGCCACCTGCGGCCAGCTGCGCATCGCCACCGGTGGCGGCGGACGCGACGGGCGCACCTCGTGGCGCCCGCAGGCGGCCAGCACGGCCATGCACAGCAGGGCCGCCCAGCAGGGAAGACGGCGCCGCGCGGACGTTGAAACTGGCGTGTTGTGCATGGAGCCGGGATAATGTGAAACCTCAGATGGCCGCCATCATGGCGGCGCTCCCGTCGGCCGACAAGCCGTTCATACCGTCTGCCATCGGCAGCCATAGCGCAGAGTTGCACATGAAGATCGAAAAAGACCGCGTCGTCCGTTTCCACTACACCGTCTCCGAAGCCGGCCAGGCGCCGATCGAGACGTCCAAGGAGCGCGATCCGCTGGTGATCCTGATCGGCCACGGCAACATCATCCCTGGCCTGGAAAACGCGATGCTGGAGCAGGAAGCCGGCGCCAGTTTCGGCGTGGACGTGGCCGCCAAGGACGCCTACGGCGACTATCGCGAAGGTTTGACCCAGCGCGTGCCGAAAAAGCATTTCGGCGCGGCCAAGCTGCAGCCGGGCAGCCAGGTCGTGCTGCAGACCAACTTCGGCCCGCGCGCGGTGACCGTGCAGAAGGTCGGCATGAGCGTGGTCGATGTCGATCTGAACCACCCGATGGCGGGCAAGGACCTGCATTTCGACGTGGAGATCCTCGAGGTGCGCGAGGCCAGGCCGGAAGAGATCGAGCACGGCCACGTGCACGGCGAGGGCGGTCACCAGCACTGATCGAGTGCGACACGGATCGCGTTCGCGGGATCCGTCTGCGCCGTGCGGGTTGCCTGATGGATTGGCCATGCCGGACGGCGCCGCGCGCGTGCCGTTGCTCCCGATATGGATTTGCCCCTGCGCCCCGGCGCAAGGGTGCCGCGGCGATGGATAATCGCCGCTCTTTCGCCCGGTGCCACGCCTTGGCTTCCTCCGCTCCCGTGCTGCAGCCCGTCGCACCCGCCGAACGTCTCGTCACCCTGGACGTGCTGCGCGGTTTCGCGCTGCTCGGCATCCTGCTGATGAACATCGAGGGCTTCGTCGGGCCGCTGGATACGGCGACGACCGGGCTGGACCCGCTGCTGCGCGGTGCCGACCGCATCGCCGATGCGGCGGTCTACCTGCTGGTGCAGGGTAAGTTCTACATCTTGTTCGCGTTGCTGTTCGGTATGGGTTTTGCGGTGATGGCGCAGCGCGCCGAGGCGGCACGGCGCGCGTTCGGCGGCTTCTTCCTGCGTCGCAGCGCGGTGCTGTTGCTGATCGGCGTGCTGCATGCGCTGTTGCTGTGGTCCGGCGACATCCTGGTCAGCTATGCGCTGCTGGGGTTCATGCTGCTGGCCTTCCGCGACGCGCCCACGCGCTGGTTGCCGTGGATGGCGCTGGCGGTCTATCTGTGTTCGCCGCTGCTGTCGCTGCTGGCCGGCGCGAGCGGTTCGGTGGCGCAGGCCGATCCGCACGCTGCCGCACGCTGGCACCAGGACATGGCGGAACAGGCGCAACTGGCGGCGGCGCTGGCGCAGCACCGCCAGGTCTTCGGCCATGGCAGCTACGCCGAGGCCACCGCGCAGCGCCTACGCGATCTGTTCGATGCGTTGGGCATGCTGGTGTTCAATGCGCCGACCATCTTCGGCATGTTCCTGCTCGGCGCGTGGTGCGTGCGCAGCGGCCTGGCGCAGCAGCCGCAACGGCGCCCGCGGTTGCTGGCGGCGCTGCGCTGGGGTGTGCTGCCGCTGGGTACGGCGCTGATGCTGCTGAGCTTTCGGCTGGAGCCGTGGATGGATCCGGCACGCCTGGACCTGCGCCTGGGCAGCGCCTTCGCCTTGGCCACGCTGGCCAGCGGCATGATGGCGCTGGGCTACGCCGCCTGGCTGGTGCGCTTGGCCCCGGCGCTGCGCTGGCTGGCGCCGGCCGGGCGCATGGCGTTGAGCAACTATCTGCTGCAGTCGCTGCTGTGCACCACGCTGTTCTACGGCTACGGCCTGGGCTATTTCGAACGCCTGCCGCGGGCCTGGCAGATTCCGTTCGCGTTCGCGCTGTTCGTGCTGCAGGTGGCGCTGTCGCAGCTGTGGTTGCGGCAGTTCCGCTTCGGCCCGGTGGAATGGCTGTGGCGCTCGGCGACCTACCTGCGCTGGCAGCCGCTGCGCCGCCGTGACACGGCCGCGGCGGCGCAATGAAGGCGCTCCCGCAAGACGACGTGCTGATCGTCGGCGCCGGCGCGATCGGGCTGGCTACCGGCCTGGCGCTGCTGGAGGCTGGCCGCCAGGTGCGGATCCTGGACGCGGGCGGCGTGGGCGCTGCGACCTCCCACGGCAACTGCGGCACCATCACCCCCAGCCACGCGCCGCCGCTGGCCGCGCCCGGCGTGCCGTGGCGTGCATTGCGCTGGATGCTGCGCCCGGATGCGCCGCTGTACATCCGCCCGCGCCTGGATCCGGCGCTATGGCAGTGGCTGCTGCGCTTTCGCGCGCGCTGCAACGCGCGCGACTGGCTGGCCAGCGCGCAGGCGCGCGCGGCGCTGCTCGACGATGCGCGCACGCGCCTGGTCGCCTGGATCGAGCGTTATGGACTGGACTGCGAATTCAAGGCGGACGGGCTGGACTACGTGTTCGGCGATCGGCGCAACTTCGAGCACTACGCCGAAGAATGCGTGGCGCTGGAACGGCTCGGCATCCGCACCCAGGTGATCGACGGCGCCGACTACCTGCGCCAGCAGCCGGCGTTCCGCGACGTGGTGGTCGGCGCGGTGCATTTTCCCGGCGATGCGCATCTGCGCCCTGACCGCTATACCGCCGAACTGGCGCGTGCGCTGCGCGAGCGCGGGGCGACGATCGAGGAACACTGCCGGGTGCAGTCGCTG
>NZ_CAPJ01000125.1 GCF_000331775.1 Xanthomonas translucens pv. translucens DSM 18974 | reverse complement strand
GTCCTCCAGCAGCGCGCCGGCCTCGCCGCACAGCTGCGCGCTGCGCGCCAGCGCGGCATCGGCATGCGGCCAGCGCTGGCGCAGCAGCGGCACCACCTGCAGGCGCAGGAAGTTGCGGTCGAAGCCGGGGTCGGCATTGCTCGGGTCTTCGATCCAGTGCAGCGCGTGCCGCTGCGCATAGGCGTGCAATGCGCTGCGCGGCAGGGCCAGCAGCGGCCGCCACAGCATGCCCTGGGCGAAGCTGCGCAGGCCCTGCATCGCCGCCAGTCCGTCCGGGCCGGAGGCACGCAGCGCGCGCAGCAGGAAGGTCTCGGCCTGGTCGTCGCGGTGCTGCGCCAGTGCCAGCCACTCGCCTTCGCCCAGCACCTGGGCGAAGGCCGCGCGTCGCGCCTGCCGCGCGGCCGCCTCCAGGCCGTGGCCGCTGTCGCGCGGGACCTGCACGCGCAACACCTGCAGCGGGATCGCCAGGGCGGCGCAGAACCCGGCGCAGTGGTCGGCCCAGGCGTCGGCGTCGGCATGCAGGCCGTGGTGCACGTGCAGCGCGCGCAGCCCGGCGCGGCGGTAGTGCGGCTGGTGCGCCAGCGCGTGCAGCAGCACGCTGGAATCCAGCCCGCCACTGAGCGCGACCAGGACCGCCGCCGGCGCCGGGTCGGGCAGGGCGGCGCTCACGGCGCAGGACGATGCGATATCCGAATGGGGCTTCATCGCGCCACTTTAGAGGTTGGCGGCGTGGCCGCGAAGCGTGTTGCGAGCGGTACGTCGCGGTCGCGCAGCGGATTGCGCTGGAGGTGGCGGCGAAGGGGGGCTTGAATCGCGATCATTTGCTTGTATCGCCGGCGCGATGCGGCCGCGCTCGGCATGCGGCGTATCCACGCGCTGTCGGTGTCCGTGTCGGCAGGAGCCTGCAGTCGATCCTGTGGAAGACTGCAACTGCAACTGCAACTGCAACTGCGGCCGGCTGCCAGCTGCCGAGCGCCTGAAGCAGGCGCTCGGTGCCGTACCGTAGCGCCGCGTCTGCGCGCCGTGGCGGGTTGCGGCTCCTGTCTCGTTCGACGGTACGCGGCGGCCTCGCCGCAACCTTCGCTCCGCGTCGGCGGCGCGGGCACTGCACAGGAGACAGGGGCGCAGTCCGCTGCCTGCGTTGTCGGTAGGCCGACGCGGTCGCCCCGCTACGGATGCGCTCAGGGCCGCGGTTCGGGCACTTCGCGGTTGTTGCGGTCGATGGCGTACCAGCGTCCGCCCTCCATCGGTGTATGCCCGTCGCCATCGGGCGTGCCGCGGCGGCAGCCGTCGCAGACCCGGGCCACGCCGTTCTCGAACGGCCAGGCGAAGTCGTGGACCTGCGGGATCACTTCGCGCAGTTGCCGGTCGTAGAAGCCGATGCGGCCATGGACGATGCCGCGGGTGAGGCCTTCGGCGAAATAGTCCGGGCCGCTGTCCCAGAGAATCACCGGCAGGCTGCTGCCATCGGCGCGCACGTAGTAGAACTGGTCGCCCACGGTCAGCACAGAAAGCCCATCGGCGTCGAACTGCAAGCGTTGCGCCGTCTGCGGCGAAAGCCGCAGGCGCCCGTCGGCCGCGACGCTGCAGCCGGGCACGATGGCGCGGTTGGAG
>NZ_CAPJ01000126.1 GCF_000331775.1 Xanthomonas translucens pv. translucens DSM 18974 | reverse complement strand
GGCAGCGCCAGCGCCGCTGCGGTGGCCGCATGTACGCGGGCATCGCGCGGTTCCGGCCAGGTCGAGGTCGGCGCGGCGCCGCTGTCGAGGATCAGGGCCGAATACGGCAGATCGAGCCAGGCCGCGATACGTCCGGCCGCCGCGGTGATGGCGTGGTCGATCCGCGCGCGATCGCTGCCGATCAGCTCGCGCGAGATCGACACCATGATGCGGCCGAACTCGGCGCGCCGGCGCAGCGTGCTCGCACGGCGGCGTAGCAGCAGGGTCAGGTGCACCAGCATCGCGACCATGATCGCGGCCATCGCCAGCATGCACAGGCGCAGCGTTCCGCGCAGCGTATCGAGCGCGAGCATGCGCTGTTGGAGGTCGCCGCGCACGCGGCGGTAGGACGCCAGTTCAGTGACGGGACGCATACGTTCGATGCTGGCCTCGGTCGCCGGCAGCAGCTCCAGCAGCATGCGTCCGTGCGTCAGCAAGGGGGATGGTCCGCGACCGTGCGTGGCGGCCTCCAGTCGCGCGCGCGCCAGCGCCTGGATGTCCGCGCTGTTGTCCATGCTGAGGCGGTGCATCGCGCTGCCCAGCGCGCCGAGCCGTCGCAGCTCGGCCCGGTCGAGGCTGTCGCGCATGCGTGCGTCGCTCTCGCGCCAGAAGTACGCCAGCGAATTTCCGAGCAGCGCGTTCTGCGTCTTGAACAGTTCCAGTTGCGCCGACTTGGACCGATAGTCTCGCTCGAGCGCGCGGATCGCCGCGATCAGCGGTTCGTCGGATTGCGCCAATCCATGCAGTTGCTGCAGCGCTTTCCAGGCGTGCCGGTTGTCGTCGACGATGCGGTCGTCGTCGTGCAGCAGGCCCGCACGCAACTCCAGTACGCCCTTATGCATGCAGGTGTCGGCGATGTTCAGCGCATCCAGGGTGCTCATGGCCAAGTCGTAACGATGGGCCTGCTCGTCGAGCAGGCGGGTGACTGTTTCGACGGTCGCCATCGCGACCAGCAGGATGGTGGACATGGCGATGACGGTCTTCATCGCGTTCGATCCGTGACCGGGTGTCCGTCATGGTTGCCGGTGAGCGCCCGCAAGAACGCGGCGATGTCGGCGATCTCCTCGCGGCGCAGCACCACGGCGAGCTGCGCCCGCGCCATTGCGTCGATAGCGCACTCCAGGGTCGGTGCGCTGCCATCATGGAAATAGGGCGCGGTCGCGGCGACATTGCGCAGGCTCGGAACGCGCAACCTGGCCACGCTGTGGCGGGCGGCTGGAGAAAACACCCCACTACGCTGGAACAGGTTCCCGCCTACGCCGCGGCCCTGATGGCAGGCGATGCAGCCCACCGATGTGCAACTGCGGTAGCCACGCAGCTCCTGCGCTGTCAGCGCGTCGTCGTCGCCTTGCAGCCAGCGATCGAAGCGGCTGCCGGGCGTGGTGAGCGCGCGTTCGTCGCTGGCGATCGCATCGAGCAGCGTCACGCGGTCTGGGGGGCGTCGGTAGGCACGTTCGAAATCGCGGACGGACCCGGCATCGCCGCGCAATCGTCGTACGAGCGTTGCCACATCGGCCCGCATTTCCCGTGGATTCTGCAGCGACGCCAGCGCCTGTTCGTGCAGCGTGCGCAATTTCCCTCCCCGGTTCAGGCGGAAGGACAGCGTGGCATTGAACACGGTGGGAGTGTTGAACACGGGCGGGGGCCTGCCGTCGACCTCGTTCAGCGCTCGATGGCCGGCACCATTGCTGGCGATGTCGTGGCAGGACTGCCACGACAGCCGGCCATCGCCGGACAGGCGCGGGGCGCGGAACAGGCGCGCGCCCAGCGCGACCCTGGCCGGATCCAATCCGGTCGGCGCGGGTAGCGGATGGATCGGTTCGTTCGACGCGCGTTCGCTCTGTGCGGTCATGGCTGCGGGGCTGGCGCATGCGCTCAGCACAGTCAGGATATTCCGCAAGAAGGCCGTACGCGCGCGTCGGATCACCGCGTCCGCTCCACCTGCGGTGTGAAGACATAGCCCACACCGCGGATGGTGACGATCAGCTCCGGAGACCTGGGGTCGCGTTCCAATTTGCGGCGCAGCCGCAGGATCTGGACGTCGATGCTGCGATCGAAGACATCGTCATGCAGGCGTGTGGCCCGCAGCAGATGCTCGCGGCTGAGTGGCCTTCCCGGCGCATCGGCGAAGGCCCGCAGCAGCGCATACTCGCCCTTGGTCAACGCGATGGGCTGGTTACCGACGGCGGTCACCGTGCGCGCATTCAGGTCGAAATGCCAGTCGCCGAATGCGTAGCCGCCCTCATCGGATGCATGGGCCGGTGCGGAGCGCGCAAGAGAATGCCGGCGCAGGACTGCGCGGACGCGCGCGGTGAGCTCGTGCAGACCGAACGGCTTGGGCAGATAGTCGTCGGCGCCCAATTCCAGGCCGACCACGCGATCGATCTCGTCGTGCCTGTGACCTGTGATGATTATCACGGGAATATCCGAATCGCGGCGCAATTCACGCAGAAGATTCAGTCCGTCCTCATCCTGTAGCATCAGATCGAGCAGCAGAATATCCGGCTGCTGTGTGCGGAGCTGTTGCTTCATGGCGGCGCTGGTACTGACCGCGGATGCTTCCATGCTTTGCATGCGCAGATGATCGACGACGACCTGCGCCATTGCCGAATCGTCGTCTAATACCAGCACCCTTGGCATGTAGGTGCTTGTACTTGTCTTCGACATGCGCTGCCCCCTCAGGATGAGGGCGTATTAGAGTTTACATTTCAGTGCGCCATGTGAGAAAAGTCAAAGATCCGGTCCGCCATGCCGGTGTCTCTTTACCTTCCGTTTGGCTTTCGGCGCTTTGCGTGCGTCGTGCATTTTTCGGCTTCCGGCGCTTTTTTGCCGTTCTCGCCATGCCACCATTTTTAAATGGTCTACGGAAGGGCGGCGAACTTGTCTACGGGAAAGAGCCGGGTTCATTGACGCGATTTCTCGCGACGCTGTCGCTTGGCTTGCCGGCAATGCGTGGGATATCGCCACCAGCGCCGCCTGAGCGCCGCCACGTTGATGGACGACCGCTGGATCGTGGGCGCTTCGCGGGCAACTCTCTGCAGTGGTGGCGTCGGCGCGCGCGTAGTGGCCGGCGGCCAGCGCCGGCGTCTGGGCAAGCCCGGGTCGCTCGTGCGCCGGCAGTGGCGCAGGATCGAATGCCGGCAGGCGCTGGAACCGGCGATCGGGTACCTGCGGCAGGAGCGCCCCGGCTGGATCGCCGCTGCTTCAATCGTATCCAGGGTGATGCGCCGACCACCGCCAGCGCGGCCGCCGGCGACCGCATCCGTTGGCTGCTACGCCGGACCGCGTTTTTGCGTGTCTGCATTCGGAGCATCGTGCGCGCGATCGGCCGACGCGGATCACCCCTCCACGTGGTTCTGGCCAGATCGCACCGGTCATGCCCGTCGCGGCTGAAGTCCTACAAGGGCATCGCGCGGATCGCTTCAGTGCGAGCGATCCACCGCCAGCCGCGCCAGCGCCGCCAGCGCGTCGGCGCGGGCGCCGTGGCCGTGCAGGCTGTCGCGCATCGTTGCCGCCAGTTCGGTGAGCTTGGCCTTGGCGCCCTCCATGCCGAGCAGCGCCGGGTAGGTGGACTTGGCCTGCGCCGCGTCCTTGCCGGCGGTCTTGCCGAGCTGTTCGGAACTGGCTTCGATGTCGAGGATGTCGTCGCGCACCTGAAACGCCAGGCCCAGCGCGCTGGCGAAGGCATCCAACTGCGCCAGCGCGGCGGCGTCGGCGCCGCCGGCCAGCGCACCCAGGCGCACGCTGGCGCGGATCAGCGCCCCGGTCTTCAATGCATGCATGCGCTGCAGGTCGGCCAGTGGTTGCACCGTGCCGGTGGCGTCGATGTCCAGGGCCTGGCCGCCGCACATGCCGGCCGCGCCCGCGGCCTCGGCCAGGGTCTGCAGCCAGCGCACGCGCAATGCCGCATCGGCCGCGTCGGCGCCGGCCAACAGCGAGAAGGCCAGGCTCTGCAGCGCGTCGCCGGCGAGGATCGCGGTGGCCTCGTCGAAGGCGATGTGCACGGTGGGCTGGCCGCGGCGCAAGGCGTCGTCGTCCATCGCCGGCAGATCGTCGTGCACCAGCGAATAGGCGTGGATCAGTTCCACCGCCAGCGCCGGCGCATCCAGTCGCGCTGCGTCGACGGCGAACAGCGCGCCGCTGGCGTAGACCAGCAGCGGGCGCATGCGCTTGCCGCCGCCGAGGGTGGCGTGGCGCATCGCCGCGTGCAGGCGCTGCGGTGCGGCCGCGGCGCTGGGCAGGTGCAGGTCCAGGCCGGCTTCCACGCGCTGGCGCCAGCGCGCGAACGCGGCGTCAGCCGCCATGGAGCGGGGCGGGATCGAACGGCACGGCGGTATCCGGCTGCTCCGGATCGCTGAGCAGGCGCACACGCAGTTCGGCCTGTTCCAGCGCCTGCTGGCACTGCCGGTACAGGCCGACGCCGCGCTCGTAGGCGCTCAGCGACTGCTCCAGGCTCAGGTCGCCGGTTTCCATCTTCTCCACCAGCACTTCCAGTTCCTCGAGCGATTGCTCGAAGCGGGCGACCGGGGAGGCTTCTTCTAGGGACTTCTTGGGCATCGCGGAAGTGTGCGCGGCGTCGGCGGCAGGGTCAATGCGAGGCAGGTGACGATGGCGTGGCCGCAGCGTCCAGCGCCAGCCGCGCGTTGCGCGCCTGCAACCAGGCGTGCAGCGGCGCGGCGACGATGTCCGCGCCGGCGGCGAGCAGCCGCTCGGCGTCGAACAGCAGCGGCAGGCGTGCGCGTTGCCAGGGTGGGACCGCGGCTTCCTGCAGGACCTGCTTGAGCGCCTGAGAGTGCACGCGTCCGGGCAGCAGAACGCGTTCGCCGCCCTGGCGCAAGCGCACCAGCAGCGGGGCGTCGAACACCAGCGGCGCGTCGGCGAGCAGGCGCAGCCGGCGGCCGTCGGGCAGTGCCAGCGGCGCGCGGCCGTCCCATTGCGCCTGCCAGTCTGCGGGCAGCGGTGGCGGATCGCGCTCGGCGTACAGCGCATCGCGCCAGCCGCGCAGCGTCGCGCCATGCCAGGCGAACTGTGCGGCGGCGTCGGCA
>NZ_CAPJ01000127.1 GCF_000331775.1 Xanthomonas translucens pv. translucens DSM 18974 | reverse complement strand
GCAGGACTGCGCCCTGTTCGTGCGCGGCCGCTTCCCGTTCGTGGCGCAGGCCGCTGCCGAGATCCCGCTGCGCGATTTCGCCGAACTGTTCGCGCCGGGCGGGCGCCTTGATCGATTCTTCCAGCAGTCGATCGCCGACAAGGCCGATACCGGCACGCGCAACTGGCGCTGGAACGAGGCGACGCCGCAGGTCGGCGCCGACGACGTGTTGCAGCGCGCGCAACTGGCCGCGCGCATCCAGCAGATGTTCTTCGCCGGCGGCGCGCAGCCGCGGGTCGACTTCGAGGTCGTGCTGCCGGCGCAGTCGGGGGTGGGGCGGCTGCTGCTGGAAGTGGACGGACAACGTGTGGAAACTCAGGCCGGCGCCGCCGCCAGCCAGTCGATGCGTTGGCCGGGACCACAGCCGGGCATGGCGCGGCTGTCCGCCTGGGACATTGCCGGGCGTCCGCTGCCGCCGGTCGAGTACCGCGGCGCCTGGGCCTGGTTCCGTCTGCTGCAGGCCGGCGCGCTGCGCCCGACCGGCGACATGCGCTACGCGGCGCAGTACCCCTCCGGCCAGGGCGAGGTGCGCCTGGAACTTCGTCCGGCGAGCCTGCGGCATCCGTTCGCCGATACCACGCTGCAGCAGTTCCGTTGTCCATGACGTCGGTCCTCGCGCATCCGGGTTTCCACGGCAAACTGCCCTGTGCGGGGGACTTCGTGCAACGGCGCTTGCCGGCGACGTTCGTCGCCCCGTGGGATGCGACGATGCAGCGCCTGCAATGGCAGGTGCGCGATCAGGCGCCGGCCGCGCCTGTCTGGAACTTCGTGCTCGCGCCGGGGTTGTGCGGCGCCTGCGCCTGGGCAGGCGCGCTGGTCGCCAGCCGCGATCGGGTCGGCCGCCGTTTCCCGATGACCATCGCCGCCGCGCTGCCGGTGGGTGCGCGTCATCCGCCGTGGCTGGCCGCGGCTGCGGCGCTGCTCGAATCGGCATCGGCGATCGACGACGTCGACAGCTTCGATCGTGCCTGCCAGGCGCTCGCCGCGACCGCAACGGTGCCGAATGCGCAATGGCCGCCGCCTCTGCGCGCCGGTGCGTTGTGGTGGAGCAGCCGCGACCATGGCCACAGCGGCGTCTGGGTCGCCACCGACGGCCTGCCGGGGCCGCAACAGGCGGCCATGCTGCTGGGCCAGGGCGAGGCGGCGTCGGAGCCGGTGCGATGAGCGCCAGCTACGTCTGCGCAGGGCGTACCGCGGCGGGCAACGTGCGCCGCCAGAACCAGGATGCGATCCTGCTGCGCGAGGATGTGGGCTTGTGGGCGGTGGCCGATGGTCTGGGCGGACACAGCGCCGGCGAGGTGGCCAGCCACATGGTGATCGAGCGCCTCGGCGCGTTGCCCCGGCGCGGCGGCGTGGTCGATTTCGTCGAAGGCATCGACGCCGCGCTGGGCGAGGTCAACGCCGAACTGCGCGCACTGGCCCGCCGCCGCAGCGTGGACGTGATCGGGTCCACCGTGGTGATGCTGGTGCACGACGCCGATCTGTTGCTGTGCGGCTGGGTCGGCGATAGCCGTGCCTATCTGTTCGAGTCCGGCGTGCTGCATCCGCTCACCCGCGACCATGTCGCCGGCTGCGACGACGGCGCTGCGCGCTCCGGTCGGCATGCGCCGGCGTCGGGCGTGCTGACCCGTGCCATCGGCGCCGACGACCTGCTGTGCGTGGACTGGATGGTGTTGCAGCGTCGCCCCGGACAGTGCGTGTTGCTGTGTTCCGACGGCATCAACAAGGAGCTGGACGATACGGAAATCGCCGCGCACTGCCGTCGCGCGGCGGATCCGCACACGCTGGTGGCCCGCCTGTTCGACAGCGCACTGGCGCGCGCCGGCCGCGACAACGTCTCGGCGATCGTGTTGCGCCTGGACGATGCAGCGGCGCCATGACCGAGCCCGACGACGCCGCGTTCGCAGGCCCGCGCGGTGCGGCCACAGATGCGACCCGGGTCGCGCCGCTGAGCACGCGCCGCGAGCCCGTCGATGCCGCCGCGCATGTCGGGTCCGAAGGCGTTGCCGACGATCCCGACGCCACCCGGGTCGCTCCGATCAGCGTCGAGCCCAGCGTGCCCGACAGCGCCACCCACTCCAGTTGGCAGCGCCTGGGACGGCTGCCGGGCGACGCCGTGGTCGGCATCGGCACGATGCTGAAGGGCCGTTTCCTGCTGGAACGCGAGATCGGGCGCGGCGGCATGGGAGTGGTCTACCTGGCCCGCGACGAGCGCAAGGTCGAGGCCCGCGACCGCGACCCGTACATCGCGGTGAAGGTGCTCAACGACGAGTTCCGCCAGCATCCGCACGCGCTGATCGCGCTGCAGCGCGAGTCGCGCCGCGCGCAGCACCTGGCGCACGACCACATCGTGCGCGTCTACGACTTCGACAAGGACGGCGCCATCGTCTTCATGACGATGGAGTACGTCCAGGGCAGCGACTTGCGCAGCCTGATCCGCGCCCGGCACGGCAACGGCCTGCCGATGGCGCAGGCCTGGCCGCTGATCGCAGGCATGGGCCAGGCGCTGCGGCGCGCGCATGCCGCCGGCATCGTGCATTCGGACTTCAAGCCCGGCAACGTGATGGTCGACGAGAACACCGTCGCCAAAGTGTTCGATTTCGGCATCGCCCGTGCGGCCAAGCTGGCCGGCGCCGATGCCAGCGACGACCGCACCCTGTTCGACGCCACTTCGCTCGGTGCGATGACGCCGGCCTATGCCAGCCCGGAGATGCTGGACGGACGCGAGCCGGCGTTCGCCGACGACGTCTACGCATTCGGCTGCGTGGTCTACGAACTGCTCGCCGGACGCCATCCGTTCGACAAGCGCACCGGTGCGCAGGCCCGCGAACAGGGGCTGCAGCCGGCGCCGCTGCCCGGCCTGGACCGGCGCGGCAACCGCGCACTGCGGCGTGCGCTGGCCTTCGACGCGCGCCAGCGTCCGGACATGGCCACGCTGCTGGCGCAGTTGCGCCCGCGCACGCGCCGCGAGCGCTGGTTGCGTCGGGCCGGCGTCGGTTTGCTGGCGCTCGCACTGGTGGTGGTGGTGGCGGCCGTGCTGCATCTGCAACGGCAACGGCAGCAGGTCGCGCAGGTGCTGGACGGGCTTGCGCCGGGTTCGGCCCAGCGGTTCGTCGACGAGACCCGGGCCGCGCGCGCGCTGGCGGCGCTGGACAGCGACGAGCGCCAGCGTCTGATCCTCGACCACAGCGCGGCGCTCGAAGCCTTTCTGCTCGCCCGGCTCGACGCCTATTGGCAACCAGGGCAGGGGCGGCTCGACTACGCCAGCGCACAGCGGCTGTTCGCATTGCGCGAGCGCTGGAGGCTGTTCTCGCCGCAGTTGGAGGCGCGTCGCGCCGGCATCCGGCAGCAGCGCGATCTGCTGCTCAACGCCCTGGACACGCGGTTGAGCCGGGCCGTCGCCGAGGGCCGGTTGTCCGAGGACCAGCCCGACAACGTCGTGATGCTGATGACGCGCATCCGTGCGCTCGCGCCGGACAGCGGCCTGGCGCGGCAACCCGAACTGGAACTGCGCTACGAGCGTGCGCTGGAGGACGCGCTCGAGCGCGGCGACCGCACCGCCGCGCGGCGCTGGCTGGACAGCGGGCGCAAGGCGTTTCCCGCATCGACGCGGTTGCCGGCGTATGCCGCCCAGCTCAGTGTCGGCGCCGCGCCGACCAGGGCCGTTGCACGCGATGGCAAGGCGCTGGCCGAGGCCGAGGTGGCGTCGCGGATCGAGTCGATGCGTACCGCCGCCGCGGCGCACGATGTGGCGAAGGTTCGCGATCTGCTCGCGCAGATCGCGGCGCTGCGGCCCGATCATCCGCTGCTCGCCGGCGCGGGCCGGCAGATGCTGGTGGATGCCTATCTCGGCCGCGCTCGCGCATTGGCGCTGGAGGGACGCTGGGACGCTGCGGCGGCGACGACCCGGGAGGGGGTGTCGGTGGCGCCGGCGCCGTCTCTGCGCCAGGCCGACGCGCGCTATGCGTTCGCGGTCGATCTGCTGCGTGTGGCCGCCACGCCGGACGCAGCGGCGATGCCGGCACTGCGCGCACGCGCCAGGCGGCTACGGGCGCAGGATGCGGCCGGCTACCGCCGCTTCGCCACCGATCTCGCCGGCCAGGCGCGCTCGCGTGCCGCCGCCGCGCTGCTGGCGCGTCTGCAGCAGGCCGAGCCGCAGACGCAGCGGAATACCGCCGATGCGTGCCGCATTCCTGGCATCGTCGGCAGCGGACGTGCCTGTGCGGATGATCTCGGCGCGCAGGGACGCGGACCGGCGCTGGTCGTGTTGCCGTCGCCATCGGGGGGCGCGCTGGCGATGATGCGCAACGAGATCAGCGTCGCCGACATCGCAGCGTTCTGCAGTGCCACGCAGGGCTGCAAGCTGCCGCGGCAGGCCCGGCCGCAGGCGGCCGCCGAGCGCATGTCGATCGATCTGGTGGAGCGGTACGCGCGCTGGCTGAGCGAGGCCAGCGGCTACACCTATCGCCTGCCGCGCGACGCGCAATGGCTGCATGCCGCACTCGCTGGCGGTAGCTCCGGCGCCTGCGAGAAAGCGGTATCCAACCGCTGGGGCTTGCTCAACATGGCCGGCGGGGTTGGCGAATGGGTCCGCGACGGAGCGAGCATCCGCGTGCGCGGTGGCGAAGGCGATAAAGATGCGTGCGCCGGCAGCGGCGGCAAGGCAGGCGATGGCAACGCCGCTCGCGGCATCGGCGCGCGCCTGGTGAGGGACGTGAAGTGACCGAGTGGGAGCAGCGGGTCAACCGGGTGTTGGGCATGCTCAACGACGCCCAGGCAACGCGGCGCATGGCGCCGGACGAGTACCGCGCGCGCCGGCGCGCGCTGCTGTGCGATGCGTTGTTGCATGGCCGTGGCGCGGTCGCGCCGCCCGCAACGGCATTCGCAACATCCCCCGCGATGACGCGGCGCCGTCGTCGTGCGGCGATGGCGGGCTGGTGGAAACTGCCGTTGTGGGGCGCTTGCATGCTGCTCGGCGCGATGGCGGTCTATTGGTCCTCCAGCTCCCTCTGACCGGCGGCCGCGTTCAGGCGTCGTGCGGATCGCCCGAGATCACCTGCAATTCGGCAATGCCGCCGGGGGCGAGGTCGCGCAGCAGCGCCGCGAAGTCCAGCCCGACCAGGCGTTGCGCGCGGCGCAGCAGCAGCGGCACCGGGCTCGATGGTTCGCGCCTTGCGTAGTAGTCGCAGAGCTGTTCCAGTGCGCGCATCACGTCCTCGCGGCGCTCGATCGCCCCGTTGCCCGCTCTGGCGACGCCGACGGCACGCTTGCCGTCGCTGGCGGTGTCGGCGGGGGATTGCTCCATGGACGCGTTGCGTTCGAGCAGATACGCGGCCAGGAATGCGCGCAGTTCGTGCACGTCGCGCAAGGCGGGGTCCAGCGCCGGACCGCTGCCCGGCGTCCGCTCGGTGAACAGTCGGATGATCGCGGCCAGCGCCTCTTCTGCGCGCAGCAGCGTCGCGTCCAGATCGACCAGCGCCTGCAGCGGAATCTCGCGCAGGCAGGTATCGATCGCGCCTAGCCCGGGGCGCTCCTCGTCGACGCCATCGGCCTCGCGTTGCACGCCTTGCGCCAGGCGCAGGTCGCGCAGCGAGAAATGCGCCGGATGCAGGCCTTGCAACAATCGGGTGGAGCGCACGGTGTGCAGCGTCGCGTGATCGACCAGCGAGGCGAGGGCATTGACGCGTTCGATGGGGTCGGCGTCGGCGTCCAGGCGCGGGTGGACAGCGTCCCAATAGCGTTCCAGCAGCTGGCTGAGCAAGGTCAGCCCGTCCGCCCAGCCGGCGAACCCGTCCAGATGAAGGCGCGCCGTGCACAGGTGGGTGACCACGCGCAGATCCTTCGCGCGCAGCAGCAACGCAGTGGCCTGCTCGGCCACTTGCCGCCACGGCGGCTGCTCCGACGCGATCACCCCGGCACCCAGCGCGCGTTCCGGGCGCGGTCGCGCCACCTCTTCCAGGGCCTGGAACTGTGCGTCGTATTCCAGGTTCGGTCCGGCTGGCTCGGCGCTGTCGATCGGCTGCAGCAGGCGTTCGATCTCTTCGGTCATGGTCATGCCTGGCTCGCCGGAGGCTGGCAGGACGTGGCGTGCGCGTGGGCAGCGGGCCAGCCCGGCCCGGACGACGTCGCTTCCGCGACAGCCAGAACGCACTCGCGCAACCAGCGGTGCGGGCTGTGGCCGTCGCTGCGTCGATGCCAAGCCATCGCCAGCGCCGCATCGGGGAGCGCGAAAGGCAACTCGAAATGCGCCACCTCCGCCTCGGCAGCAGCCGTCAGCAGGCAGGCCGGAACGGTGGCGACCATGTCGGTATGGGCCAGGATGTCCAGCAGCATGCCGTGGTTCGCGGCCGTCACCGCGATCTGGCGGGTCAGTCCCAGCGCCTGCAGTTCCACATCGATCACGTCGTTGCCCGGAGAGTGGACCAGTTGCACGTGCTGCAGTGCGCAATATTCTTCCAGTGCCGGCGGCAGCGAGCCGCGCGGGTGGCCGTGGCGCTGCGCCATCACATAGCGGTCGTCTGACAGACTGCGCATGCGCAGGGACGGATGAATGGCATGGGCGCCGTCCAGCAGCACATCGATGTCGCCGTTTTCGAACGCCTCCAGCGCCGCCTGGCCGGCAACGTGTACGAAACTCAAGCCGATCGCCGGATTGCCGCAGGCGTGCACCCGACAGACCAGGCTCGCGGCCAGCGTGGCGAATGCGTAGGCGCTGCCGGCGATGCGGAAGGTGATCTCTGCGGTGGACGGATCGAACGCGTTGCCGTGTTTTCCCAACAGGCTCAGCCGCCCGATCGCGTCGCGCAGCGGCGCCTCCAGCGCCAGCGCCATCGGCGTGGCGACCATGCCGCGCCCGGTTTCCGATGGCGTGAGCAATGGGTCCTTGAACAGCACACGCAAGCGTGCCAGTTGCGAAGACAGCGCAGGCTGGCTCATGTGCAGCCGCTGTGCGGCACGGGTGACGTTCTTCAGTTCCAGGAGCGTGTCGAGCGACACGAGCAAAGGAAGATCGGTGGGTCGCAGATCCATGAGCGCCTCGTGGTTCGGATGAGGGGACCGGTACCGCGTCCGGCCGGACTTCACGATAGGCCTGCCCGGCTACGTCGGGGTTTCAGATCGGCGCCGCTTTGTTTCATTTGTCACACAGGCTTTGGCGTCGTGGAAAATGCCGGCGCCTGCGCCCGCAATGTCCGTTCCAGCGCCTGCGCCAGCGATCCTGGTGAATAAGGCGTCCGTAGCATCTGGTAGTCGCTGCCAGCGCGTGCCGCCGCGGCGGGCGGCTGCCCGGCCTGGATCAGCAGCAGCGGCAACTGCGGGGCGACGGCGTTCAGGGCGTGGATAGCCTGGTCGGCGGCATCGGCCTCGTCGCATTGCACGACCAGTCCGTCGAACCTGTCTGGCTCGTCGAGCAGCATGCGGCACGCCGCGGCGGCTTGCAGATGCCCGACAGGCTCGTGGCCGAGCGCGGCCAGCATCTCTTCCAAGCGTTCGAGCGCGGCGCGATCCGCGCACAGCAGCAGCAGTCGACGATGGCCGGGCTGGACGGACTGCTGTACTTGCGCGGTGCAGGGCAGGCAGAGCGGCAATTCGATGACGAACGTAGTCCCGGTGCCGACCTGGCTGTGCACCTCGATCCGGCCATCGTGGTTGCCGACGATTTGCTTGACCGTCGCCAGGCCCAATCCGTTGCCGCCGGCACGGGTGGTGTAGAACGGATAGAAAATGCGCTCGAGGCGATCGGCGGGAATGCCGATGCCGCGGTCGGCGACGCTCAGGCGCAGCGTCCGTTGGTCGGTGCCGACGCTTAGCCGGATCGACACGATGCCCCGCCGGCGCATGGCCCGCACCGCGTTGTGGACCAGATTGAGGATCACCTGCTGCAATTGCGAGGCATTGCCATGCACATACAGCGGCCGGTCGTCGATCCGCACGTCTAGCCTTACCGCGCCGGAGAACGACACACGCAACAGCGTCTGTGTCTCCCGCAGCAGCGCAGCCAGATCGACCAGTTGCACATTGTGTTTTTGCGCGCGGCCGAAATCCAGGATCGCCTCGATCAGATTGCTGGCGTGGCCGGTGGCCCGCTCGATCGCCACCAGGTGGGAACGCGCATGCGCGCCGGGCGACAGGGCGGACAGCGCCATCTCCGCGTTGGCGCGGATCGCACCGACGATGTTGTTGAAGTTGTGCGAGATGCCGCTGGCCATGGCGCCGATGGTCTCCATGCGTCTTGCCTGCTCCAGGCGTCTCTCCAGTGCGTTGGCTTCGTTCTCGAGCCTGCGCCGGATCACCGCCTCGGCCAGCATGTCCAGCGCGCTGTACAGCAACGGAAACAATTCTGAATTGCGCGGGAAGCCGCCGTGTCGCTCATTGCGTTGCAGGCACAACATCGCCGTGCCGCCGCCGGAATGACGCCTCAGGTACACCCAATGGGCCCCGCGCAGCCGCTTGCCGGCAGGGTACGGCAGCGGTACGGCATCGCCCCCGCCGGCGACGGCGGCC
>NZ_CAPJ01000128.1 GCF_000331775.1 Xanthomonas translucens pv. translucens DSM 18974 | reverse complement strand
TCGATGCGGCGATGCAGGCCGTTCCCGGCGCGATGCGCGGCAACGCGCTGGTGCGCGTGGCCACGCCGTTGCTGTTGCTCGCGGTGCAACTGCGGCACTCGCTGCAGGCGCCGGACATCGCCGCGCTGCGCGAGGGTTGCTGCGAGCGCCTGCACCGTTTCGAGGACGACGCCTGCCGCCAGGGCGCCGATCCGAAAGCGGCGCTGGCGGCGCGCTACGCGCTGTGCACGCTGCTGGACGAGGCGGTGCTGGCCTCGCCGTGGGGCGAGGTCAGCGGCTGGTCGCAGCGCACCCTGCTGGTGACCTTCCATGGCGAAACCTATGGCGGCGCCAAGGTGTTCGACCTGCTCGACCGCCTGGTCCGCGACCCGGCACGCCACCTGGAGCTGCTGGAGTTGCTGTTCCTGGCGCTGGCGCTGGGATTCGGCGGGCGCTATCTGGTCGAGCCGGGCGGCCAGGCGCGGCTGGCCGACCGCCAGGCCGAACTGCACCGGCTGATCCAGCGCCAGCGCGCGCCGCTGCCGGCAGAGCTGTCGCCGCAGTGGCGCGGCGCCGATGCGCCGCTCGAACGCGGTTCGGCGCTGATGCCGCTGGCGATCGCCACGGTGGTGTCGCTGTGCCTGGTGGCCGTGGTGTTCCTGCTGCTGTACGCGCGGCTCAACCGGATGGCCGCGCCGATCAGCGCGCAGTTGGCCGGGATCGGCATGGAGCGCGCGACCCTGCCGCGCGCGCCGGCGCATCCGGCCGCGCCGGTGTCGCTTGTGCCGTTCCTCGAGCCGGAGCAGCGCGCCGGGCTGCTGACCGTCAGCACCGATGCGGACGGGCGCTCCACCATCCGCATTTCCAGCGCGGCGATGTTCGTTTCCGGCGGGACCGAGGTCGATCCCCGCCAGCACGGGCTGCTACGGCGGATCGCCGCGGCGCTGCAGCGCGTGCCGGGCAGGGTGTTGGTGATCGGGCACACCGACGACCAGCCGGTGCGCTCGCTGCGGATCAAGGACAACTACGCGCTCTCTACGTTGCGTGCCGAAAACGTCGGTGCCCTGCTCGCCGCCGGCCTGTCCGATCCGCGCCGGATCGAGACCAGCGGCGCGGGCGACTCGCAACCGCTGGCCACGCCGCCGCAGCTGGCCGAAAACCGCGCGCGCAACCGGCGCGTGGAGATCGTGCTGATCCCCGAGGGCTGAACGATGCCGCACCTTTCCGATTTCACCCGCCTGCGCGGCTTGTCCGACGCGGCGCTGCTGCTGGCGCTGGCGACGCTGGTCTGGGTCGGCGGCCCGTATCTCGGCCTCGGGCAGTGGCAGCCGCTGCGCAGCGTGCCCGCACGGCTGCTGGCGATCGCCTTGGTGGTGGTCGGCTGGGCAGTGTGGCGCTGGCTACGGCAATGGCGGGCCAAGCTGCGGCAACGGCGCATGGCCGATGCGCTGGCGGATGGGGGCGGTGACAGCCAGACCCGCGCCGATGAGGAACAGGCGCGCCTGCGCGGGCGGTTCGCCGAGGCGATGAAGCTGCTGCGCCGCCGCCGCCGCGAAGGGCACGGCCTCGACGTGCTGCCGTGGTACTTGCTGATCGGCGCGCCGGGATCGGGCAAGAGCACCTTGCTGGAGCACTCCGGCCAGAACTTCCCGTTGCAGCAGCAGTTCGGCTCGCAGCCGCTGGCGGGGGTCGGCGGCACCCGCTCGTGCGACTGGTGGTTCGCCGATCGTGCGGTGTTTCTCGACAGCGCCGGGCGCTGGACCACGCAGGAGTCCGACGCCACTGCCGATGCCGCCGCCTGGCAAGGATTTCTCGGCCTGCTGCGGCGTCATCGCCGGCAGCCGCTGAACGGCGTGATCGTCGCGGTCAGCGCCAGCGACCTGCTCGACCCCGACGACGCCCGCCGCGCGCAGCACGCGCGGACGCTGCGCCGCCGGCTGGACGAACTCGGCGAGCGCCTGCGCGCTACCGTGCCGGTCTACCTGGTGCTGACCAAGTGCGACCTGATCGCCGGTTTTACCGATTTCTTCGCCGACCTCGATGCGCCCGGACGTGCCCAGGTGTGGGGATTGACCCTGCCGGCGCCGCGCGCCGCCGCCGGCCCCGATCCGACGACGCTGTTCCCGGTCGAGCTGGAGCGCTTGCTGGAACGCATCGATGCGCGCGTCATCGACCGTCTGCGCGATGCACGCGATCCGTACCGGCGCGCGACGATGCTGTCGTTTCCGCAGCAGTTGCGGCTGCTGCAGCCGGCGCTGGCCGACGTCGTGCAGTCCGCGTTCGGCGCTCACGGCTACGGCGCGCAACCGTGGCTGCGCGGCATGTACCTCACGTCCGGGACCCAGCAGGGGCATGCGATGGATCGGGTGATGTCGGCGGTGGCCGGACACTTCGGCCTGGCCATGGCCTCGCTGCCGCCAGCGTTGGACAAGCCGCGCACCTACTTCGTCGCCCGCCTGCTCGAGGAGGTGATCTTCGCCGAGGCCGGGCTGGCCGGCGGACACGCGCGCGGCGGCCGGCGCTGGCGGGTGCTGCAACTGGCGGCATGGGTCGGTCTCAGCGTCTCCACGTTGCTGCTGTTGTCGCTCCTGGCCGGCAGCTACGCGCACAATGCGCAATTGATCGCCGACGTGCGCGCGGTACTGCAGCAATACCCCGCCGACGCGCGACGCGAGGCCGACACCGAACAGGGCTATTACGTCGCCGCGCTGCAACGCTTCGATATCCTGGTCAAAGCGCGCGATACCGCGCTGCCCCCCGGCCGAGCGGTGCCGTGGTCGCGGCGCGTGGGGTTGTACCAGGGCGCGGCGCTGGCGCAGGACGTGCAACGCGCCTATCTGCGCGATCTCAACGCACTGTTGTTGCCGGCGCTGGGCGAGGCCCTGCGCGACGGGCTGGACGAGGCAGGCAATGCCCCGCAGCGGCTGTACCAGCTCCTCAAGGGCTACCTGATGCTCGGCGAGCCGGCGCGACGCCAAGTCGGGCAACTGGCCAGTCTGGCGATGCAGCAATGGCGCGGTCTGTTCCCGCAGGATCCGGCGTTGCGCGCGGCGCTGGACACCCACCTGCGTGCGCTGCTGAGCGCCAGCGCCGGCGCGCGCGCGTTGCCGCTGGACCGGGCGCAGGTCGAGCGCACCCGCGCCAGCCTGCGTACCGCGCAACTGCCGGCGCTGGTCTATGGAGGCTTGTCGTTGGCACAGGCCGGACGCGGCGCGCAGGCGCCACGCCTGGACCGCCGTCTGGGCCTGCTCGGCGACGTGTTCCAGCGTCGCAGCGGGGTACCGCTGTCCGAACCGCTGCCGGCGTTATTCACCCGCGAGGCCTTCCAGGGCCAGATCGACGGCGGCATCGACCAGGCGGTCCGCCAGTTCGCCGCCGACGACTGGGTGCTGGGCAGCGCACCGCTCGATCCGCTCGCGCGTTCGCAGTTGGCGCGTGGCGTGCTGGCGCTCTACCAGCGCGACTACATCGCCGCCTGGCAGGGGCTGATGGACGATCTGCAACTGCGGCCGGTCGCCACCACCGCACAGGCCAGCGCGGTGGCGGCCAAGCTTGGCGGCCCTGGGTCGCCGCTGAAGGCCTTGCTGAGCCTGCTGCGCGAACACACCACCGCGTTGGGCGTGCAGCTGGCGCACGGCCAGGAGACGGCGGCCGACCCGTCCCCGCGCGCCGAGGCCGAACCGATCGAGCGCCACTTCGAGGCATTGAACCGGCTCTCCGATCCGACCTCCGGCGGCGCCTTGGATCAGGCCCTGGCCACGCTCAACCAGATGAGCCGTAGCTTGCTGACTGCCGGCGTGGGCGGCGCCGACCAGAACGATCCCGCGCTGCTGATCGCCGCGCAACAGGCCGGGCAACTGCCGCCGCCGCTGCAGGGTTGGGTAGCGGCGCTGGCCGGGCAGAGCCGGGCGCTGGTCGCCGACGGC
>NZ_CAPJ01000129.1 GCF_000331775.1 Xanthomonas translucens pv. translucens DSM 18974 | reverse complement strand
GGCGGCCGAGCACCTCACCGCCACGGCCGCGCTGGCGGCGCTGCTGCAGTTGGCGGCGCGCACGCCGGACGTTTTCGACGCCACGTTGGCGGACTGGGCGGCGGAGGTCGCCCGGTTACTGTTGCCGCATGGCCAGGAGCACGCCGCATGAGCGTGCCAGCGACCGCCGTGGCGCCGCGTTTGCTGCTGGACCTGCGCGGTGAGCGCGACGTGGCCGCCGGGACGCGCACGCGCATCGAACTGGAGGGCAACGGTGCCAGCATCGGCCGCGGCGCCGACTGCCACTGGCAGTTGGACGCCGCCGGCGTATCGCGGCTGCATGCCAGCGTGCGCCATCTCGATGGGGTTTACTTTCTGGAGGATCACAGCACCAACGGCTTGCTGCACAACGGTGCGCCGCTGCGCCCGGGCTTCCCGGCGGCGCTGCGCGATGGCGATCGGGTGCAGATCGACCTGTTCGAGATCGCGGTAACGCTGCTGCCGGCCGCGTCCGGCGAGGCGATGGGGACCGGCGCCGTAGCGCCGTCGGCGGCGTTGGCGCTGCCGCCACCGGTAGTGACGACCGATGCCAGCGACGATGCCTTCGCCGCCCTGACGCCGGCGCCGGTATCGGCCACGGTGGTCGATCCGCTGGCCCTGTTCGCCACGTCGTACACCATGAGCGGCGCGACGCCGGCGCATGCCGCACCGGACTGGAACCATTCGCCGGCGCTGGCAGACGGCTATCGCGCGCGCGCCAACGTGCCGGGACCGATGCCGGAGGCGCTGCTACCCGAACACTGGGACCGGACCCGTAGCGAGTTCGCCGCCGCCCTGCCGGTCGCGCCGTCTGCCGTACCGGCGCCCGCCACGTCGGCGGCGGGCGCAGCACCGCCTGCGTCGACATCGACATCGACTGCGGTGCCGACGCCGACGCCGACGCCCGGCCCGACTGCGAGCCTGACAGCGGCTCCCATCCTGCCGCCGGCAGCGCCATCGGCGCCGACCGATGCCCACGCACGCACGTTGCTGATCGCGCTGGTCGCCGGGCTGATGGACGTGCTGCGCGCCCGCGCGGAAATGAAGAACAGCCTGCGCCTGCCGGCCACGCTGATCCGCCGCAGCGAGAACAATCCGCTGAAGTTTGCCGCCACCGCCGAGGAAGCGGTGGCGCGGCTGCTCGGTCCGCCCGATCCGGCCTATCTGGGCGGGACCACGGCGATCGACGATGCGATGCACGACGTCGGCCAGCACCAGTTGGCGCTGATGGCCGGCATGCGCGCCGCGTTCGAGCATGCGTTCGCGCACTTCGACCCGGCCCGGTTCGAGGCCGAGTCCGGCGCGCAGGGCGCGTTGGCGGGCTGGACCGGGCGCCCGTGGCGGCGCTACGTGCAGGAGTATCGCGGGCTACAGGCCGACCCCGACGAGCGCTTCCGCCGCCTGTTCGGCGACGCATTCGCGCATGCCTACGAAGACCAGTTGCTGCGCGCGCGCGACGCCGTATCGCCACCGCATCGGGAGCGGACATGACACCGTACAACAAGGTGATCTGGAGCGAAGGACTGTTCCTGCGTCCGCAGCACATGCAGCAGCAGGAGCGCTACTTCGAGCGCTTCGTCGAACTGCGCGCCGGCGCGTTGCGTCCGCATGCCTGGGGCTTCGCCGAACTGGAGCTGGAGCAGGCGTTGCTGTCGATCGGCAAGCTGGCGATCCGCCGCGCCCGCGGCTGTTTTCCCGACGGCACCCCGTTCTCGATCCCCGACCGCGATCCGTCGCCGCCGCCGCTGGAGGTGCCCGGCGACTGCCGCGACCAGGTGGTCAGCCTGGCCCTGCCGCTGCGCGCCAGCGCGCAGCCCGACAGCGAGTGGCCCGACACCGGCCCGGCGCGGCTGGTGCGCTATCGGGTCGACGAAGCCGAGGTCGGCGACGCCTCCGGCGGTGTCCCCGGCACGGTGCGGCTGGAGGTCGGCGCGATGGCCAGCCGGCTGCGCCTGCAGTCGCAGCCGGGCGATGGCCTGGTCGAGGTGCCGATGGCGCGCATCGTCGAATGTCGCGCCGACCGCCGGGTGATCCTCGACGACGGCTTCATCCCCAGCGCCAGCCGCATCGAGGCCGCGGTCTGGCTGACCACCTTCCTGTCCGAACTGCTCGGCCTGCTGCATCAACGCGGTCAGGCGCTGGCCGGGCGCGTCGGCGGCAGCGAGCGCGGCGGTGTGGCCGAGATCTCCGACGTGCTGATGCTGCAGGTGGTCAACCGCTACCAGCCGCTGGTCGCGCACTGGGCCGCCGCGCCGCTGGAGCATCCCGAGCGCCTGTATCGATTGCTGCTGGAGATGGCCGGTGAACTGGCCACTTTCACCCATGCCAGCCGTCGCAGCGGCACGTTCCCGGCCTACCGCCACGAGGCGCTGCGCGAGAGCTTCGAGCCGGTGGTGCTGGCGCTGCGCCAGAGCCTGAGTGCGGTGCTGGAGCAGTCGGCGATCGCGGTGCCGCTGCAGCAGCGCAAGTATGGCGTCTGGGTGGGCCTGTTGCCGGACCCGAGCCTGCTGGACACGGCGGCGTTCGTGCTGGCGGTGAAGGCCGATCTGCGCGGCGAGGAGTTGCGCAAGCGCCTGCCAGGCGAATCCAAGATCGGGCCGGTGGAGAAGATCCGCGATCTGGTCAACCTGCAACTGCCGGGCATCGGCGTGGCGCCAATGGCGGTGGCGCCGCGACAGGTGCCGTACCACGCCGGCTGCACCTATTTCGAACTCGACCGCCAGGCACCGCTGTGGAAGTCGCTGCGCAGCTCCGGCGGTATGGCGCTGCATTTCGGCGGCGGCTTCCCCGGCCTGGAACTGGAACTGTGGGCGGTGAGGAACTGACATG
>NZ_CAPJ01000130.1 GCF_000331775.1 Xanthomonas translucens pv. translucens DSM 18974 | reverse complement strand
GCTGGCGCGGTTCACCACCGACCTCACCGCGCAGGCGCGCGAGGGCGCGCTCGATCCGATCGTCGGCCGCGACGAGGAGATCCGCCAGGTCGTGGACATCCTGATGCGGCGCCGCCAGAACAACCCGATCCTGGTCGGCGAGGCCGGCGTCGGCAAGACCGCGGTGGTCGAGGGCCTGGCCCAGCGCATCGCCCGCGGCGACGTGCCGCCGGCGCTGCGCGAGGTGCAGCTGCGCGTGCTCGACATCGGCCTGCTGCAGGCCGGGGCGAGCATGAAGGGCGAATTCGAGCAACGCCTGCGCGCGGTGATCGACGAGGTCCAGGCCAGTCCCAAGCCGATCATTCTGTTCGTCGACGAGACCCACACCCTGGTCGGCGCCGGCGCCGGCGGCGCGGCCGGCACCGGCGATGCCGCCAACCTGCTCAAGCCGGCGCTGGCGCGCGGCACCCTGCGCACCGTGGGCGCCACCACCTTCGCCGAATACCGCCGGCATATCGAAAAGGACCCGGCGCTGACCCGGCGCTTCCAGGCGGTGCAGGTCGCCGAGCCGGACGAGGCCAGGGCGGTGCGGATGATGCGTGGGGTGGCCTCGACCATGGAGCGGCACCACCAGGTACAGATCCTCGACGAGGCGCTGGAGGCAGCGGTCGCACTCGGCCACCGCTACATCCCCGCGCGGCAGTTGCCGGACAAGTCGGTGAGCCTGCTCGACACCGCCTGCGCGCGGGTCGCGGTGAGTTTGCACGCGGTGCCGGCAGAGGTCGACGACAGCCGGCGGCGGCTGGAATCGCTGCGCACCGAACTGGACATCATCGAACGCGAACGCACGATCGGCATCGCCGTCGATACCCGTGCCGCCGCCTGCACCCAGTCCCTGGCTGACGAACAGCAGCGCCTGGACGCGCTGGAAACGCGCTGGAGCCAGGAAAAGGCCTTGGTGGACGCGTTGCTGGCGCTGCGTGCGCAACTGCGCAGTGGCGCCGCGCCGGTCGAAGGCACCGGCAGCGCGCTGGAAACCACCGCCGCGCAGCAGATGCAGGATGCCGGCCGCGCCGCGCTGGCGGACGATGCCCGCGCCGCGCTGCTGGCGCGGCTGCGCCAGGTGCAGGACGAACTGGCTGCGCTGCAGGGCGAGTCGCCGCTGATCCTGCCGACGGTGGACTACCAGGCGGTGGCCGCGGTGGTCGCCGACTGGACCGGCATCCCGGTCGGGCGCATGGCGCGCAACGAGATCGACACCGTGCTGCGCCTGCCGGAACTGCTCGGCCGCCGCGTGATCGGCCAGGATCACGCCATGCAGACGATCGCCCGGCGCATCCAGACCAGCCGCGCCGGCCTGGACAACCCGGACAAGCCGGTCGGGGTGTTCCTGCTCGCTGGCACTTCCGGGGTCGGCAAGACCGAGACCGCGCTGGCCCTGGCCGAGGCGCTGTACGGCGGCGAGCAGAACCTGATCGCGCTGAACATGAGCGAGTACCAGGAAGCGCACACCGTGTCCTCGCTGAAGGGTGCGCCGCCCGGCTACGTCGGCTATGGCGAAGGCGGCGTGCTGACCGAGGCGGTGCGGCGCCGGCCGTACTCGGTGGTGCTGCTGGACGAGGTCGAAAAAGCGCACCCGGACGTGCACGAACTGTTCTTCCAGGTGTTCGACAAGGGCTGGATGGAGGACGGCGAAGGCCGCCGCATCGACTTCCGCAACACCTTGATCCTGCTGACCAGCAACGTCGGTACCGAACTGATCGCCAGCCTGTGCGCCGACCCGGAACTGCTGCCGGACCCGGACGCCATGGCCAAGGCGCTGCGTACGCCGCTGTTGCAGGTGTTCCCGCCGGCGCTGCTCGGCCGGCTGGTGGCGATTCCGTATTACCCGTTGAACTCCGAGATGCTGGCGCAGATCGTGCGGTTGCAGTTGGACCGGATCAAGCGGCGCGTCGAGGAGCGCTACCGGATCCCCTTCGATTACGACGCGTCGGTGGTCGAACTGGTGGTGAGCCGCTGCACCGAGAGCGAATCGGGCGGGCGCATGATCGATGCGATTCTGACCAATTCGATGTTGCCGGAGATCAGTCGCGAGTTGCTTCTAGGCTCAGGGCATCCGGATGAACTTGCGGCTATTACGGTTTCCACGGCGGAGGGAACGCTTGCTTATCGGTTTGATGCCGTGACTACGGAATCGAAGGTGACGATGGCGACACGTGCAGCGGATACGAGCGTCTTGCATGTCGTAAATGCAGATATTAAATAAATATTCGATGGAGGATAAATAATGTTCGTCCCATCAGGTCATACTCGAGTTCAAAGAAGCAGCGAACGTCCCTCGCGGCCAGCGAATCCACATGGGCTCCGTGTGGTGGTATGCGAAGGACATGGCGAGTTGATTCAGTCAAGCTCGGGAGTAAATCCAAGGTTCCGGGTGCCAGCGGGCATAGAGATCGTCATCTTTGGAATGGGAATGGGTCTCGACGATGAACACGGAGTCGCCATAGGAAAGAGCCGTGCATTGCCAGCCAGGTTGCCCACCGAATGGGATCCTCAGAGTTCCGAATACGATACCTCTTCAGCAGGCGGTGCGGTTAGGGTTAATACGCCGGGTCGAAGGATTTACCGCGTCAATGAGTTATGTCCCGATCTGACCCTGTACGCACACAACGAACCTGGAATGGACGCTATCACCCCGCCTCAGCCAGGTTCGTACTCCGCAAGCATAGGGAATCCGGTGACGCTTAGAACTATCTGCGAACAATACCGGCAAGAAGGGGCGCAGATATTCTGGGCTGCGTGCACCGTAAATCGGTGATCTCTGGTCGCACTGCGGTTTGGCTGAAAATCTTTGCTCTTAGTCGAGCCTCTAAGCAAGAGGCGCGTATCCGAATTTTCGGGCAATAGAGAAGAAATTCTGTCGAATAAACAGTAGCCTTAAGAGTCTCGTTATCCATAAGAATTTAATTCATGCGCACTGTGGATTCAATGGAGAAAATGAAATGCAAGTCAATCGACGAGATGCCGATTACCATCACGAGCAGTTGGAGCGGATGACGAATGCAGATCTCCTCGCTGTCGCCATTCTTCAAATCGCATATTCTGGCTCAAGAGCCCAGACCCCCGATTCTCAGCGTCTTATCCAGATGGATTGCGTCGCAGTCTATATGTCACGCAGCGAGTTCATCGTCGCCTCGAATACCGTCAAGTTGACGGATGAGATGGTGCGGCGTGCGTTGAACACGTTAGACGGAAGCATACCTAGGAGCATGACGGTCGCCATAGCCAATGACCTGGCCGATAGGTATGCCGAAGTGAAGAACATGCATGCTGAAATGAAGATTGTGAAATATTTTATAGATTATAACAGGCAGATGCAGGGCATATCGCTGGGAGTGTCGAAGCCTTGTTGCTCGGAGTGCGCCGTCGAACTCGATAAACGTGGCATCGTCTACTCGACCACGCACAGCACACCGAACCGAGGCGAATGGATTGCTCCGGGATGATACCTGGCGCGAGTTCGGGCAATGCCGGACAGCTGCGCGGGCATGCGTATTCCTGTCGGCCAGACTGTAGCTGCCCTAAACCGTCGCAGAGACGTGCTATGCAGGCATGGCGCCGCCTGAGTTGACGGGCGTCAGCAGCGATCGCGACCGTTGAACCTCTCCGGCACGGGCATGCCGGACCTATTTTCCGGCGGCATGCCTGGCATAGCGATTTTGGATTTCAGCCAGTGCGTCGCTCGCGGGCAGAGTGAGCGCATGCAATCGACGATCTCCTCGCCGCTCAGTCTGACCGCTCCGGGGGCTTGACCATGGCCCACGCGATCACTCTGCAATCGCCCCTCGGCAAGTCGCTGCGCTTCGTGCGCATGAGCGCGCGCGAGGAACTGGGACGGCCTTACGCGTTCGCGCTGCACGGCATCAGCCGCGATGTCGCGATCGATCTGCGCGGGCTGCTCGGCAAGCCGATGGCGGTGAAGCTGGTCTCGCCGCAGGGCGACAAGCGCCACTACCACGGCATCGTCTGTGCGGCGGAGCAGACCGGCTTCGAGCAGATCGAGGGGCTGCGCTACTCCACCTACGCGTTCAGCCTGGTGCCGAAACTGTGGCTGCTGGGCCAGCGCCGCGACTGCCGCATCTACAAGAACAAGAGCGTGCCGCAACTGGTGCGCGCGTTGCTCGCCGATGTCGGCTACAGCGACGTGAAGCTGCGCCTGAGCGCCAGCTACGCGCCGCGCGAGTACTGCGTGCAGTACCGCGAGAGCGGCCTGGACTTCATCAGCCGGCTGATGGAGCAGGAGGGCATCTACTACTACTTCGAGCACACCGCCAGTACCCACACCATGGTACTGGCCGACGGACTTGGCGCGCACGTGGCGGTGGCGCCGTTCGCGCGCATCCCGTACTGCCCGCCGGGGCAGAAGGGCAGCCGGATGAAGGATGCGATCACCGACTGGTCGCTGGCGCGCACCGCGCGCAGCACCCGGGTACGCCTGGACGACTACGATTATCTGAAACCGAAGACCTCGCTGCGGGCCAATGAGACGCCGGCCGAAAGCGCCGGCGCCGCGCTCGGCGACCTGGACGTGTTCGATTATCCGGGCGAGCACCTCGATGTCGCGACCGGCCGCCGCCATGCGCAGGTCCGCGCCGAGGCGCTGAACGTCGCGCAGGCGCAGTACCAGGGCCTGACCGATGCCTGTGGGCTGCAGGTCGGCGCGCTGTTCAAGCTGCGCGATTTCCCGCAGGCCGAGCACAATCAGGAATATCTGGTGGTTGGCGCGGACACCGAGCTGGTCGAGGTGGACTACGTCTCCGGCGGCGAGGAGGTCGCCGAGCCGTTCTCGTGCGCGTTCCGCGCGCTGCGCAGCCGCCAGCCGTTCCGCACGGCGCAGACCACGCCGCGGCCGACCATCGCCGGCCTGCAGACCGCGGTGGTCGAGGGCACCAGGGCCGAGGACATCGCGGTGGACCAGCACGGCCGGGTGCAGGTGAACTTCTTCTGGAGCCCGCCGGGGACGCCTAACGCGGACTGCTCGTGCCCGGTGCGCGTGGCGCAATCGTGGGCCGGCAAACGCTGGGGCGCGCAGCAGATTCCGCGCGTGGGCCACGAGGTGGTGGTGAGCTTCCTCGAAGGCAATCCGGACCGTCCGCTGATCATTGGTAGCGTCTACAACGCCGACAACCCGCCGCCCTACGCGCTGCCCGCCAACCGCACCCAGAGCGGTGTGCGCAGCCGCAGCCATCCCAACGGCGGCGCCCAGGACTACAACGAGATCTGCTTCGAGGACCGCAAGGGTAAAGAGGAGCTGCTGCTGCATGCGCAGCGCGACCTGCGCCACGAGGCCGAACACGACGAAATCGGCGAGACCGGCAACGACCGCAGCCAGAAGGTGGGCCGCAACGACCGTCTCGATGTCGGCCGTTCGCTGCGGATCGAGGCCGGGACCGAGATCGACCTGGTGTGCGGGCCGGCGCGGCTGCAGCTCCGGCGGACCGGCGAAGTGGTGATCAGCGGCACCCGCATCACCCTCGATGGCCGCATCGCAGTGGCAATCAATGCCGGGGCCAACGTCGAAGTGGTGGCGCAGGCCAGCCTGCTGATGCGCGCCAATGCCTCGGTGCTGATCCAGTCCAACGCGGTGGCAACGGTGCGCGCCAACGCCGCGCTGGTGCTGAATGCATCGGGGCCGGCGACGCTCAAAGGGACCCCGACGACCGTCGGGTCTTCGCTGGTCGTCCCATGAGGCACGTCATGCCGCAGATCATCGAAGCCGCCCGGCAGATGCAGATATCGCCGGCTGCGCAGGCATTGCTGGCCGAGATTCAGGCGCCAGCGCCGGCGGTGCATGCGCTGCTGCACGGGCAGGCCGCAAGCGATGCGCTGGCGCTGGCGCTGCGGCTGGCGCCGCGTCCCTATGTGGTCGCGTGGCTATGCCAGTGCGTGCGCCGGCATGCGCTGCAGGCGGACGACAGCGAGGGACTGCGCCTGGCCCAGTCGTGGGTGCAGCAACCCGACGACGCCAGCCGGCGCGTGGCGCTGGCGTACGCGGAAAACGCGGATTACCGCTCGGTCGGCGCCTGGCTCGCCGCGGCGGCGGGA
>NZ_CAPJ01000131.1 GCF_000331775.1 Xanthomonas translucens pv. translucens DSM 18974 | reverse complement strand
CGCCGCGCAGCGGCGCTGGCCGGCATGCATGGCGCGCGCGGCGGCGGCGTTGGCGATCGTGCTGGCCAGCGTCTGCGGTGTGCTGTTCCTGGCCTACCTGCCGCATACCGGCACCCTGGTGCGCTACGCCTCGGCGCTGCTGTGGCTGGCGATGGGCGGCGCCGCGCTGTGGGGCCTGCGCCACCATCGCGACTACCGCGTGCTGCCGTGGATCTTCGCCGTGGCCTGCGCCGGCCTGGTGTTCGGCTGGTCGCAGTTGCTGCCCGAGCAGAGCCGCGACTGGGCCGACGACGTGGCGCAGGCGTTACAGCCGCAGCTCCACGACGGCCACTTCGTCACCTTGCACAACGTGCGCAACTTCACCTGGCGCAGCGACAGCGACTACACGCCGCGCTGGGAAACCCGCCAGTACGACCTGGACCGGCTGGTCTCGGCGGACCTGGCGCTGTCCTACTGGATGGGGCCGGCGATCGCCCACACCCTGGTCTCGTTCGGCTTCGACGACGGGCGCCGGGTGGTGTTCTCGCTGGAGATCCGCAAGGAGCGCGGCGAATCGTTCTCGGCGCTGGCCGGGTTCTTCCGCAATTTCGAGCAGGCGATGATCGCCGCCGACGAGCGCGACATCCTCGCCGTGCGCAGCAACGTGCGCGGCGAGGACGTCTATCTGTACCGCCTGAACATTCCGCGCGCGCAGCTGCGCCAGCTGTTCCTGGGCTATGTGGCGCGCGCGCAGCAGCTGCAGCGCACGCCGCAGTTCTACAACACCGCCACCAGCAACTGCACCACCATCGTGTTCGAACTTGTGCGCAAGTTCGAACCGCAACTGCCGCTGGATTACCGCTTGCTGCTGTCCGGCTATCTGCCGTCGTATGTGTACGCGCAGCACGGCTTCGTGCCGGGCTACGCGCTGGCCACGCTGCAGGCGCGCGGGCGCATCGGCGAGCGCGCGCGCCAGGCCGGTACCGGCGCCGATTTTTCGCAGCGTATCCGTGCAGGCATCCCCGGCGAAGAACTGCCCGGAGCGCCGCGCTGATGCACGCCGCGCAGGCAATGCGGCAGCTGGCGGCGCGCGCGCTGCTGGCCGTTGGCCTGCTCGCCGGGTCCGGTTGCGCCGATCTCGTCGGCGGTGCGCTACAACTCGATCATTGCCCTGCGCAATCCGGCGCTGCCGCTGGCTGACGCCGACGACGGGCTGGTGCCGTACCGCAGCGCGCATCTGCAGGGCGCCGAATCGGAGCTGGTAACGCCCGTCGCGACTGAAGCCGCCCCCACAAGGTCATGCGGCACCCTGTCTGGGTGCCCTGTAGGAGTGGCTTCAGCCGCGACAAGCTCTACGGATAGCAGCTGTCGCGGCTGCAGCCCCTACAGTGGCGTCATGAAGCGCCGGCTGTCAGCGAGAAAAATGCCGCAGCCACGCGCACCTGCAATACGCATGCGTATGTCTCGATGACGTACCGCATTTGCGTTCACCTATGAACTCCGTCACGCATCTGCAAACATCGGCGCACACAATGCGCCGCAGTTGTTAACGGGCCGTCAGTTCGCACGGCCCAGCTCCGACACGGAACCTCCCCCAGATGTTCGCCCAGTTGCCGGCTCGACGCCGGCGATACGGGCAGTGCTTTGCCTTCTCCGGCCGCAGCGTCGCTGTGTGCCGGGACACCACCCACGTCCTGATGGAATTCCCATGAACCACGCATCGCGCCGCGCCAGGCCGCACCGGCTTGCCGGATCCATCGCCCTGGCCCTGAGCCTGGCCCTCGCCGCCGCCGCCCAGGCCGAAGACCCCGCGCAGGCGCAGAACAACGCCAGCGACGACACCGCACCGGCCGCGGCCAAGGGTAACGCGCAGACCCTGTCCACCGTGACCGTCGCGGCGAACCGCTACACCGCCGCCGACATGCAGATGGCGGCCAGCAACACCGCCAACGTGCTGTCGGCCGACGACCTGAAGTACACCGCCGTGCACAACATCGCCGAAGCGCTGGGCCTGCTGCCGGGCGTCAACGTGGTCAACACCGGGCAGTCGTACTTCGGCGGCGTCGATGGCGCCGCGCGCGGCGAGGGCATGTTCGCCTCGGTGCGCGGTCTCAACGCCGAATACAACGTCAACCTGATCAACGGCGTCAACGTCGCCCAGGGCATGCCGTACAGCCGCAGCGTGCAGCTGAGCCTGTTGCCGCCGTCCGGCCTGCAGACCATCGTGTTGAACAAGACCTCCACCGCGGCGATGGACGGCGATGCGATCGGCGGCACCATCGATTACCGCACGCCCAGCGGCTTCGACTACAGCGACGCGCTCGGCGGCAGCATCACCGCCAGCGGGCGCATGGAAAGCCGCGCCCGCGACTACGACGAGAGCGGCCTGGGCAAGGGCGCGGCCGGCGAGTTCCACGCCAAGTTCGGCAGCGAGCACCAGTTCGGCCTCTACGCCAGCGCCTATTACGACGAGCGCCACTATGTGAACAGCGAAGTGGCCAATGCCGCGGCCGCGCGTGGCGACTGGAACAAGAAGTACTTCTCCCGCACCACCGCCAGCGGCGCTCCGGCGCCTGGCGACAACCCGGAAGCGCTGCTGTTGGCGACCGGCGCCAACATCGGCTATTCCGGTGGCGATACCAAGCGCTACGGCGGTAATGTCTCCTTCGACTGGCATGTGGATCCGAGCCTGCAGCTGTACGCGCGGGCGACCTACGCCTATGCCAAGACCGAGCAGAACACCGGTTACACCCAGCTGGTGCCGGCCAGCGCCAGCCTGACCCAGATCGGCACGACCGGCGTGTACCAGCCGCAGATCAACCGTGTGGCGGTGCGCTACTGGTACGAGACCAACCCGGAAGTGGCCGACATCGCCACGTTCCAGTTCGGCGCCGACAAGCAGCTCGGCAACTGGACGCTGTCGCCGAACCTGTTCTACGGCTATGGCGACAACGACCGTCCGGACCACGTCGAGGTCTCCGCGCGCGTGGATCAATACACGTCCACCCAGTTCCCGTACGGCGCCAACAGCTTCGTCGGCTACGACAGCGCAGGCTTCCCGATGCCGTTGCTGACGCCGGCGATCCAGGCCCAGGCCAGCGACATCGGCAGCCTGTACGCACGCCGCCACGGCCAGCTGTCCAAGTCCTACAGCGGGCAGAAGAAGGGCGGCGCCAAGTTCGACGCGCGCTACGACGTCGACGCCGGCGCGCTGAGCAGCCTGCAGTTCGGCGTGAAGTACGTGGACAGCTCGCGCCAATACACCTCGCGCGACTGGACCACCGCCAAGTTCACCGACGGCACCCTGCTGGAGAACAGCGGCCTGGTCAGCGGCAGCTACGATGCGGTGTATCCGGGCAAGTACGACTACCCGACGGTCAAGCTCAGCAATTCGGCGCTGAAGGCCTCGATCGCCCAGTACCTGACCCCGGGCAGCTTCGACACCTGCGGCAGCCTGGCGATCAACAACCAGAACTGCGCGACCATGCGCGGCACCGAGGCGGTGGCCGCGGCGTATGCGATGGCCACGTTCAAGACCGGCGACCTGGAGATCATCCCCGGCCTGCGCTTCGAACAGACCCGCATTCGCAACACTTACTGGACGATGCCCGAAGCGCTCGTGCAGAACGGATCCGGCAAGCCGACAGTCGAGGAAATGCCGGGTTTCTTCAGCAATAACCACACCACCTACGACGTGCCGCTGCCCAGCGTGTTCCTGAACTACCGCCCCGGCAACGCCAACGCGGTGTACCGCGCCTCGGTGTGGACCAGCTACACGCGCCCGGCGTTCGTGCAGCTCGGCGGCGGCGCCAACTACGCCGTGTCCAGCGACAGCATCACCACCATCACCGAAGGCAATCCCGACCTGAAGCCGATCAAGGCGGTCAACGTTGATGTGTCCGGCGAATGGGACAATGGCGTCGGCGGCCACGCGATGCTGGCCGGCTACTACAAGCGCCTGTCCGACTACATCTACGAGAACGGCTCGGACGCGGCCAATGCCGGCACCAACACCGACGCCACCGGCGTGCGCTACGTGCGTCCGCAGAACGGCGGCGATGGCAAGGTGCTGGGCGTGGAAGCGGCGGTGCGGCAGACTCTGCAGGGCATGCCGGCGCCGCTGGACGGCTTCGGCATCGGCGCCAACGTCACCCGCCAGTCCACCCGCGTCGATCTGGGCATGACCGGCTTCCACGACGAGCGCATCCAGAACGCGCCGGACCTGATGGCCAATGCCGAGCTGTTCTACGAGAAGGGGCCGCTGTCGGTGAACCTGAGCTACCACTACTCGGGCGAATACGTGTCGGTCTACGACTACCTGGGCCAGGGCGCCAGCTGGGACGACCTGTGGGTGAAGCCGATCACCCGCGTCGACCTGCACGTGGGCTATGCGGTGAACGAGCACCTGCGCGCCGACCTGTCGGTGGCCAACCTGAGCAATCGCCTGAGCTACTGGGCGCATGTCGGCCGCAACAGCACCGCGATCTCGGACATCGTCGATGCCGGGCGCACCAGTCTGCTGACCGTGAAGTACACGTTCTGAGCCAGCGGCCTGTGCATGGCCGGCCTTCCTCGCGCGTCGCGGCATAGGGCCGCGTCGCGCGTTGGCGCCCATGCGCGGCGATATGATGACCGGTGCAGGCTGGTAGCCTTGTGCCGGGTACGCGATGGATCGGTCGCGTCCTACGCCCTGGGTCGGCGCAGGCTGTGCCGCGACCGGGTCACTGTGCGTTGCGGCGAGGCTGTAGCGCGAACGATTTCCCTTTTTGACTGGAACAGAAGATGAGCAAGTGCATGCGTTGGATGCTGTGGATGGTCCTTGCGGCGACGGCGGGCGCGCAGGCGCGGCCGGCGCAGGATGCGGCGCCGCAGTTGCAGGTCGAGCAGGTGGTGATGTTGTTCCGCCACGGCGTGCGTGCGCCGCTGCAGGGCGAGGCCGCGGCGGCGGCATTGGCCGACCGTCCGTGGCCGGTGTGGGACACGCCGGCGAGCCTGCTGACCGCGCACGGCCGCACCGGCGTGCAGCTGAGCGGCGACTACACCCGGCAATGGCTGCTGCGCGACGGCGTGCTGCCGGCCACGGGCTGTCCTGCGGCCGGTGCGGTCAGCGTCTACGCCAATACCGACCAGCGCACCATCGCCAGCGCGCAGATCCTGGCCGAGGCGCTGGCGCCCGGTTGCGGGCTGCAGGCCGGGCATCAGCCGCAAGGCAGCGACGATCCGCTGTTCCGTCCGGTCGAGGCCGGTGCGGTGGATTTCGATGCGGACGCGGCGGTGGCCTCGATCCAGCGCCAGACCGGCGGTCCCGGTGCGGTGGTCGCGCCGTATGCGAAGGAACTGCGCACGATGCAGCAGATCCTCGGCTGCAGCGCGAAGACCTGCGATTTCGAACACATGCCCTCGTCGCTGAGCGCCAGCGCCAATGGCCGCGGCATCGCCATGCACGGTCCGCTGGACCTGACCTCCGGCACCGCCGAGGTGCTCATCCTGCAATACACCGAAGGCCTGCCGCTGGATCAGGTGGGCTGGGGCCGCGCCACCCGCGAACGCATCGGTGTGGTGTCGCGGCTGCATGCGTTGCTGTTCGAGATCTACGCGCGGCCGCAGTACATGGCCGCGCGCGCCGGCGCGCCGCTGGCGCGGCGGGTGCTGGACACGCTGGGCGTGGCGCACGCGCCGAAGCTGAGCGTGCTGGTCGCCAGCGATACGCATATCGCCGCGCTCAGCGGCTTGCTCAACCTGCACTTCCATCTGCCCGGTTTTGGCCAGGACGACTCGCCGCCGGGCGGCGCGCTGGTGCTCGAGCAGCTGCGCGACGTGCGCAGCGGCCAGCGCTATGTGCGTCTGCGCTATCAGGCGCAATCGCTGGACCAGCTGCGCGCGCTGACCCCGCTGAGCCTGCGCAAGCCGCCGCTGCTGCAGACCTTGCGCGTGCCCGGCTGCAGCGACGCCAAGACCCAGCTGTGCACGTTGCCGCAGTTCCAGAAGGTCTTGCAGGAATCGCTGCAGCGGCGCGGCTGAGAGGGCATTCCCGCGGCTTGCCTTGGCGTTAGGCGTGTCGCCTGCCGGTAAGAAGTGCAGCTGCCGCCGCTTGTTGTAGGAGCGGCTTCAGCCGCGACCGGGCGCTTCCGGTAACGCCCGGTCGCAGATGAAGCCGCTCCTACAGGGGGCGATGCGCGTTCTGCCACGAACAAAAAAACGGGCCGCAACGCGGCCCGTTTTCGTGCAAGCGCGGGCGAGCCGGCTTACTTCAGCTTCGCGTCCGCGCGCAGCGCGTCGGCGCGGTCGGTCTTTTCCCACGAGAACGCCGTGGCGCTGTGCTCGGCGCCGGTGCCGTCGGTGTAGGTGAACGCCTTCGGGGTGCGGCCGAAGTGGCCGTACGAGGCGGTCTGCTGGTACATCGGGTGGATCAGGTCGAGCATCTGCAGGATGCCGAACGGACGCAGATCGAAGTGCTTGCGGATCAGCTTCTCGATCTTGTCGTCGGCGATCTTGCCGGTGCCGAAGGTGGTGACCGAGATCGAGGTCGGCTCGGCCACGCCGATGGCGTAGGAGACCTGCACTTCGCAGCGGTCGGCCAGGCCGGCGGCGACCACGTTCTTGGCCACGTAGCGCGCCGCGTAGGCCGCGGAACGGTCGACCTTGGACGGGTCCTTGCCGGAGAACGCGCCGCCGCCGTGGCGCGCCCAGCCGCCGTAGGTGTCGACGATGATCTTGCGCCCGGTCAGGCCGCAGTCGCCCACCGGCCCGCCGATCACGAACTTGCCGGTCGGGTTGATGTGGAACTTGGTGCCCTTGTGCAGCCACTTGGCCGGCAGCACCGGCTTGAGGATTTCCTCGCGCACGGCTTCGACCAGGTGCTTCTGCTTGATGTCCGGGTCGTGCTGGGTGGACAGCACCACCGCGTCGATCGCGGTCGCCACGCCGTCTTCGTAACGCAGGGTGACCTGGCTCTTGGCGTCCGGGCGCAGCCACGCCAGCGGCGAGTTCTTCTTCTTGCGGACCTTGGCCTGCTGCTCGACCAGGCGGTGCGCCAGGTGGATCGCCGCCGGCATGAAGCTGTCGGTCTCGCGGGTGGCATAGCCGAACATCAGGCCCTGATCGCCGGCTCCCTGTTCTTCCGGCTTTTTGCGGTCCACGCCCTGGTTGATGTCCGGCGACTGCTTGCCGATCAGGTTGAGCACGCCGCAGGTCTCGCCGTCGAAGCCGACGTTGGAGCTGTCGTAGCCGATGTCCAGGATCACCTTGCGGGTCAGCGCTTCCAGGTCGATCCAGGCGCTGGTGGTGATTTCGCCGGCGACGATCGCAACGCCAGTCTTGACCAGCGTTTCGCAAGCCACGCGGGCGCGCTTGTCCTGGGTCAGGATCGCGTCGAGCACCGCATCGGAGATCTGATCGGCGATCTTGTCCGGGTGGCCTTCGGAGACCGACTCGGAGGTGAAGAGATAGCTGGACATCGCGGCTATATCCTTGTATTCGGATGAAAAGATGGACGCGCATGATACACGGGCGCGCGCTGCTGTGCATTGTGGCCCCGCCAGCGTTGGGCAAGGTTAACCGCTCAGCCGGCGGGGCCGCGGGCGTCACTTTGCCGTAGTCATATTGCAAGATCGGTGTCGCTGCGGGGGCCGAAGCTGTGCGCAGTCAGCCAGGGGCTTGCCGTGCTCGCACTCGAACGCCGTTTGCAGGATCGCTACCCGCACTGGTTCGCCGGGCGCCGCTCGCGGCTGGTGCGCCCGCTGTTGCGCGGCCTGCAGAAATGGTCGGGCCTGGATGCGCTGGACGCGTTCCTGGATGCCAGTCACGAACTGCACGGCTTCGCCCTGGTCCAGGCCGGGCTGGATTTCCTGCAGGCGCGCTACGTGGTCGCGCCGACCCCCGCCGCGTGCATTCCGGCACGCGGGCGCCTGCTGATTGTCGCCAACCATCCGTCCGGTGCGCTGGACGCGCTGGCGCTGCTGGATTGCGTGGGCCAGGTGCGGCGCGACGTGAAGATCGTCGCCAACGATTTCCTGTGGGCGCTGGAAGGCCTGCGCGAGCTGCTGCTGCCGGTGCGCATCCTCGGCGGCGCGCCGTCGCCGGCCAGCGTGCGCGCGATCGAGCAGGCGCTGGAGCAGGAGCAATGCGTGATCGTGTTCCCGGCCGGCGAAGTGTCGCGGCTGGGCTGGGGCGGGGTGGCCGACGCGCGCTGGCGCCGCGGCTTCACCCGCTTCGCGCTGCGCACCGCCACACCGGTGCTGCCGGTACGCATCCATGCGCGCAACTCGGCGCTGTTCTACGGCGCCTCGGCGCTGTTCAAGCCGGCCGGTACCGCGTTGCTGGCGCGCGAGATGTTCGCCCGCCGCGAGCGCCGCATCGCCCTGAGCCTGGGCCGCGCCCGCGCGCTGCCGCAGGGCCAGTCCGATGCCGAGCTGATGCGCGGCCTGCGCCGCGAGCTGTATGCGCTGGGCCGGGCCGGCGCCGATGCGCCCGCGCCCAGCGAGGAAGCTTTGGTCGCAGCGGAAGACCCGGCCGCGGTGGCGGCGGAGTTCGCCGCGCTGCGCAGCCTGGGCCAGACCGTGGACGGCAAGCAGATCCGGGTGGGCAGGCTGCGCGCCGGCTCGGCGCTGCTGCGCGAGATCGGCCGCCTTCGCGAACTGACCTTCCGCGCGGTCGGCGAGGGCACCGGCCGGCGCCTGGACCTGGACGACTACGACACCTGGTACGAGCACATCGTGCTGTGGGACGGCGCCGCCGCGCGCGTGGTCGGCGCCTACCGCGTGGCCCGCGGCGCACCGGTGCTGGCCGAGCGCGGCCTGGCCGGCTTCTACACCGCCGGGCTGTTCCGCTACGGCGAAGCGCTGCTGCCGCGCATCGCCGCCGGCATGGAACTGGGCCGCAGCTTCGTGGTCCCCGACTACTGGGGCAGCCGCAGCATCGACTACCTGTGGCAAGGCATCGGCGCCTACCTGCGCGACTACCCGCAGGTACGCTACCTGTACGGCGCGGTGTCGATCAGCGCGGCGCTGCCGCGGCAGGCGCGCGAGCAGATCGTGGCCTACTACGCGCACTACTACGGCGATGCGCTGGGCGAGGCGGCCTCGGCGCGGCCGTTCGATTATGCGCAGGCGCCGCCGGCGTTCGACGCGCTGGATGCGGAGACCGCGTTCAAGGTGCTCAAGGGCAACCTGGACGCGCTCGGCGCGGCGGTGCCGATGCTCTACAAGCAATACACCGAGCTGTGCGAGCCGGGCGGCGCGCGCTTCCTCGCCTTCGGCGTCGACCCCGCGTTCAACGACGCGGTCGATGGCCTGATCGAACTGGATCTGCAGCGCATCCGCAGCAAGAAGCGCATGCGCTACCTGGAACGGCCCCGCAGCCAAGCAGAGGTGACGGCATGAACACGGTGAGCAGCTTGTCCCCGCCGCCACGGCGGGCGGTGTTCGTGTCCGACGTGCATCTCGGCGCGCCGCATTGCCATGCGCGCGAGCTGGCCGATTTCCTCGGCGGCCTGCAGTGCAAGCAGCTGTATCTGGTCGGCGACATCGTCGATTTCTGGTGGATGGCGCAGCGCCGCGCGGTGTGGGGCGCGGCGCACCAGCGCGTGATCGATGCGCTGCATGCGCTGGCGCGCGGCGGCACCGAACTGATCTACGTGCCCGGCAACCACGACCGCCCGATCCGCCGCTTCTGCGGCCTGGCGCTGCCGGCGATGCAGGTGCGCCGGCGCGCGGTGCACGAGACCGCCGACGGGCGCCGGCTGCTGGTGGTGCACGGCGACGACTACGACGCGGTCACCCAGTTCGGCGGCCTGCAGGAGAGGTTCGGCGACTGGCTGTACTACCGCATCCTCACCGGCAACCAGCTGACCAACCGCGTGCGCCGCCGCTTCGGCATGCGTTACTGGTCGCTGGCCGATTACCTGAAGCGGCAGAGCAGCGCCGCCGAGCGCTATATCGAGCGCTTCGTCGATGCCGGCCTGGACGACGCGCGCCGCCGCGGCCTGGACGGCGTGGTCTGCGGCCACGTGCACCGCGCCGGCCTGTTCGAGCGCGACGGCCTGGTCTACGCCAACGATGGCGACTGGGTCGAAAGCCTCACCGCGCTGAGCGAGGACCACCAGGGCCGGCTGCAGTTGCTGTCGCATACCGGGCAGGTGCTGCAGACCCTGGCCCCGCGCGTGTTGCGCCTGCCGCAGGCGGCATGATCGCGCGCTGGTTGTGGTAGCCGCATTCCCGTCGGCCCGCGCCAGGCTCCACCT
>NZ_CAPJ01000132.1 GCF_000331775.1 Xanthomonas translucens pv. translucens DSM 18974 | reverse complement strand
CAATCGCGACCTGGCGCTGGCGCAGGACTTGGGCGTCGGCGTGCATCTGGGGTCGGAGCAGCTGGCGCAGTTCGACGCGCGCCCGCTGCCGCCGGGGCACTGCGTCGCCGCGTCCTGCCATCGTCTGGAGGAACTGCAGGCGGCGCAGCGGCTCGGCTGCGACTTTGCGGTGGTCGGCCCGCTGGCGGCCACCGCCAGCCATCCCGGCGCCGCGCCGCTGGGGTGGGACGCGTTCGAGCGCCTGCGCGAGGAAGTGGCGCTGCCGCTGTACCCGATCGGCGGCCTGCTGCCGGCGCAGATCGCCGAAGCGCGCCGGCATGGCGGCCAGGGCATCGCCGCGATCCGCGGCTTGTGGCCGATGGACGCGGACGCGGCCTGAGCGTTGGCGCGTGGGGTGCGACTTCAGTGGCGACGCGGATTCCCGGCAATGCGGTTGCGACGGATGGCCCCAGGCCACCCGGAGTCGCTGCTGCAACACTTCGCCGATGGCGGGGCTGCAAGTCGCAAGCGCGCTAGAAGCTGATCCAGAAGCAGTTGTACTGCCGGCGCAGGCGCAGCACGGTCGCTGTCGGCGTGGCGCTACCGGCGAGGGTCTGCTCCAGGCGCAAGCCGGTGGCGCGCGCGCGCGGCGGTGCGGTGCCGGTCGTGGCCGGCGCTGTCGCAGGCACGGCGTCGGGCGCATCCTGTGCGGTAGTGGCGGAGGTCGCCGATGTCGTCGGCATGACCGGGGCCGGATCCATCTGTGGCGACGGTTGCGCCAGCACCGGCACGATCGCGACCAGCGGCCGCCGGGTGATCGCATCGAGGCGGTCGAGGATAGGCCGCGCCGCTTCGTTCGAGACGCCGTTCCACCAATACAGCGTGGACAGGCGATTGACGTCGCGCGCGTCCACCGCGGTACGGATCTGCTGCGCCAGTTCGCTGAGCCGGCGCACGCATTGCGGCCGGTACAGGCCGCTTGCACCTTCGCTGGCGGTACTGGGCGCGGTGCGCGGCGGCAACCGGTCGATCGCGCCCAGGTCCTCGCAACGGCGGTCGCTGAACACCGTGGCGCCGTCGGCGCCGGTGCAGCGATTGACCTTCTGCGCGGCGGCGGGCGTGGCGCATAGACAGAGCAGCAGCATGATCGACGAGGGCGCGCGCATCGCGCCAGCCTAGCTGCAGGGCTGGCGTGTGGAAAGGTCGAAGGATGGGCGCAGGTGCAGGTGGCAGCGTGGACGACGCAGGCGAGCGCGATTGCTGTGGGATGGGTGCCTGTGCTGCTGCTTCGCGCGGGCGATGTGTCTGACGGCTTCGCTCGTCGCGACTGAAGTCGCTCCCACAGGAGGTTCTGCCGGGCGAGGCCCTAAGGCTGCTGTAGGAGGGGCTTCAGCCGCGACCGGTTGGTTCCGAAGCCAGCCAAGCTTGCGACACCGTTTGTCGCGGCTGAAGCCGCTCCTACAAGGGATTCTGCGAGGCGCTGCGAAGGCGTTTGGGGGAAGGACTGCAGTCCCGACGCTGTCCGCCATCGGGATGCCTGCCGACGCCGCCGGCGCAGGCCCCGCTCACTCCAGTCGCGACAGCACGCTGATGGTGGGCTTGGCCAGGTTGAGCGTGTAGAAGTGCAGTGCCGGCGCGCCGCCAGCGAGCAGGCGTTGGCACAGCGCGGCGACCAGGTCGGCACCGAATTCGCGGATCGCGTCGCCATCGTCGCCGAGGGCCTGCATGCGCTTGCCGATCCAGCGCGGGATCTCCGCGCCGCATTGCTCGGAGAAACGCCGCAGCTGGCTGAAGTTGGAGATCGGCATGATCCCCGGCACGATCGGGACCTGCACGCCGAGCTTGCGCACCGCATCGACGAAATGGAAATACGCGTCGGCGTTGTAGAAGTACTGGGTGATCGCGCCATCGGCACCGGCCTCGACCTTGGCCTTGAAGTGGCGCAGGTCGCTCAGCGCGTCGCTGGCCTGCGGATGCGTCTCCGGATACGCACCGACCTCCAGGTGGAAGGCATCGCCGTGCTCGGCGCGGATGAAGGCGATCAGGTCGGCGGCGTAGCGCAGGTCGCCGGGATGGCCCATGCCCGAGGGCAGGTCGCCGCGCAGCGCGACCAGGCGCCGGCAGCCGATCGCGCGGTACAGCTTGAGCAGCTCGCGGATTTCTTCGCGGCTGCCGCCGACGCACGATAAGTGCGGGGCCGCCTCGAAGCCGTGGTGCTGCTTCAGATGGCGCACCGTCTCGGAGGTGTAGCTCAGCGTCGAGCCGCCGGCACCGAAGGTGCACGACACGTACTCCGGCGCGTAGGTCTTCAGGCGCGCGGCGGTGCGGTCCAGTTGCGCACGCTGTTCGTCGGTCTTGGGTGGGTAGAACTCGAAACTGATGGCGGTCATGGGCGCGGCGCGTCAGGTGTTCGCCGAAGTATATCTCTTCATCCGGATGGATGTGTGATTGGAATGGGCGGCCGTTGCGCTGCGTTCGCTTCGGCGCCGATCGCCGCGCGCTGCTGCCGTGCGGCGGGTGCGCTTTGCTACAGTCGCCGCCTTGATTTGTCTACGCGGAGCCGCACCCCATGACCAGCCCAGCCTTCTATCCGATCGGTACTCCCGGCGTGTCCTGGGGCGCCGCCGAGAAGGCGGCCTGGCTGACCCGACAGCAGCGCCGGCGCAGCTACCAGGACGAGGTGGTGGCGGTCATCGCGCGTCTGCGCGGGCAATGGGACGTGCTCAAGTACGGGGAACTGGCGTATGCGCAGGCGCGCTATCCGCTACTGGCGTTGCGCAGCTGCGACTGGGACGATGCCTTGCCATGCATGCTGGTCACAGGCGGTGTGCATGGCTACGAAACCAGCGGCGTGCATGGCGCGCTGCAGTTCGCCGAACGCTACGCGGGCGACTACGCCGGCCACGCCAACCTGCTGGTGGCGCCGTGCGTAAGCCCGTGGGCCTACGAGCGTATCCAGCGCTGGAACGCGGACGCCCTCGATCCCAACCGCTCGTTCCGCGAGGACAGCCCGGCGCAGGAATCGGCCGCGCTGCTGCGCCTGGTCGCGCCGCTGCGCGGTCGGGTGCTGATGCACATCGACCTGCACGAGACCACCGACAGCGACGAGTCCGAATTCCGCCCGGCGCTGGCCGCGCGCGACGGCGTCGGCTACGAGCCCGAGGGCGTTCCCGACGGTTTCTACCTGGTTGGCGACAGCGACAACCCGCAGCCGGCGTTCCAGCAGGCGGTGATCGCGGCGGTGGCGCAGGTCACGCATATCGCGCCAGCCGATGCGCAGGGCAAGATCATCGGCTCGCCAGTGGTGGCGCATGGCGTCATCCATTACCCGGTGAAGACGCTGGGGCTGTGTGCGGGCATCAGCGACGCGCGCTACACCACGACGACCGAGGTCTACCCGGATAGCCCCGCCGCCACGCCCGAGCAATGCAATGCCGCGCAGGCAGCGGCGATTCGTGCGGCGATCGATTACGCGTTGGCGTATCCGCAGTAGGCGCCAGACTTGAAAAGCGGAACGTGCTGGGTGTCTGCGCGATGGCAGGCATCGCGGCGCACGGACGCCTTTTCTGTAGGAGGGGTTTCAACCCCGACGCTCCAGCGGTAGGGAAAAGTCCGGGCGGAACAGCGGGCTGGTCGGAGCAATGCCATGACGGCCGCTACTCGGTCGGGTGTCCAGTGCGCACGGTGTCCATCGCCCACGGGGCGCGCTACGCTTGCCCGCTCCTCGTGCCCGTGCTCGCCATGTCCATCGTCCTGACTCCTTTCGCCCGCACTCGCCTGTTCCCGCGCGACGCGCGCCGCAACGCGATCCAGGACTGCACGCCCGAGCAGTTCGAGCGCCACCTCAACGACACCGCGCCGCTGCAGGTGCTGGCCGGCTATGCGCCATTCTGCAAGCTGCACGTGCACCGCAACTGGACTTCGACCCGCTGCCTGACCGCACCGATCACCGATGCCAATCGGCACCTGTTACGTTCGGGCTACGAAGCGCGCAGCAGGGAGGAGTTGCCAGTGCTGGTGCGCTGGTTCGAAGGCGTCGCGCCGCCGGTCGCCGCGTACCTGCTGCCGATCCTCTACAGCCGCGAACAACTGGCGCGCGAGGGCGCGCCGATCGAGGCCGAGTGGGGCGTGGTCGGCTGCCTCTACACCGCCGAGCCGCAGGAGATCCCGATGGCACCGATCACCATGCTGCGCAATGCGCTGGGCGTGGAAGAAGGCGGCTCGGGCGTGGCGCTGGACCGCGAGGCGTATCGGCGCAGCGTGGCGTTCTGGGAACGCAATGCGAATTGGCGCGAATAAGCGCCACCGCGTTCCGGTTGCGCACATATCTGCGGCATGCGTCGCGGGCGCGGCCTGATCGCAGGTCCTGGTCGTCGGCGCAAGGACGCAGGCCATCGATGCGTGTTAGGTTCCCGCCTCGTAAGGATCGGAGCGGAGGATTGCGATGTCGCTGCAGGTGATCGGAGCGGGACTGGGCAGGACCGGCACCTTGTCGCTGAAGTTCGCGCTGGAGCATCTTGGATTCGGGCCCTGCTATCACGCGACCGAGGTCGTGGCGAACATGCGCACGGCGTTGCCATTGTGGAACGCAGCCGAGCGCGGCGCTGCTGACTGGCCGGCGATCTTCGCCGGCTATCGCTCCAGTACCGATCATCCAGGGTGTTACTACTGGCGGCAATTGATCGAGGTGTATCCGCAGGCGAAGGTCGTGCTGACCGTGCGTGATCCGGACAGCTGGTTCGAGTCGGTGACCCAGACCATCCTGGCGCCGGGCAGAAAGAGCACCTTTATCGGTCCGGAAGGAGAAATATTCAGCGCGTTTCTGAAGAGGCAGTTCACCGGCCGCAGCGGCGATCGCGCCTTTATGGTCGATTATTTCAAGCGGTGGAATCAGGCGGTCGTCGACACCGTGCCGGCAGACCGGCTGCTGGTGTTCTCGTCGCGGCAGGGCTGGGCGCCGTTGTGCGCCTTCCTGGGCGTACCAGTGCCTGCGCAGGCGTATCCGCATCTGCACGCGCGGCCGCGGTTGCGCTGGTTCGCACGCGGCCTGCGCCTGCCCGACGACATCGCGGCGCGTGAGCGGCATGTTCGCGATTATCTCGACTACCTGCGCCAGGACCTTTTCGGATGAATAGGCATTGTGTACGACGATTTGCGCTCGTTGTACGCGCGCGTGCGCGATAGCGAATGTTCGAAAAGAGAATGTTGTCGGGAATGTTGACCGGTCGTGCGAATATTGCTACTTTGAAAGAGGTGGACGCTCCACCATTTTTAAAAATTATTGACAGGTGAATGTGATGAAAATCGCAAAAAAAGCTTTGTCACGTGCGTTTTCGAAACTATTGATGGTGTTCGGCCCGCGTAAGGTCGCGTATATCTACACACAATGACCGCGGTTTCCGAAGGTTGATCCTGGCAGGCTGATCGGAGTAAGCCGTGCAACGGGCGCACCGACTGCTGCGGCGAGCGATCTCCCGCTGCACGCAACTTCGCAGCCTGCCCATATCTCGAGTGCGCCGACGCTTCCTTCCATTGGCGTGCGGTTTTGCATCGAACTGGCCGACATGGGCTTCGATGTATATTGCCGAGCGCGGGTGCATTCCGTGTGCCAAGCGCCACCGATCCGAGCAGGGCCGACAGGACGCCGACGTGGGCATGCCTCCCAAACAACGGGAATATCCCAACCGCTTCTTCGATTCCACCGTGTGGAACGATTTCGTTTTCCGTACCGATGACATCGTCATCGCCAGCTACGCGAAGGCCGGAACCACCTGGGTCCAGCAGATCGTCGCGCAGCTGATCTTCGCCGCCGATGCGCAGGTTCCGGTGTCCAGCGTGTCGCCATGGTTGGATTCGGTGTATCCGGACAAGGCGACCAAGCTGCGGTTGCTGGCCGAGCAGCGCCATCGCCGGTTCGTGAAGACCCATCTTCCGGCCGATGCGCTGGTGCTGTCCGAGCAGGCGCGCTATCTCTATGTCGGCCGCGATGGCCGCGACATCGTCTGGAGCCTTTACGACCACCAGCGTGCGGTGAGCGTGTACGCGCAGGCGCGCCTGGACGCGGAGCCGCGCAGCGGCGGCAAGCTGAAGGTGATGCGGCCGCCCGCATGCCCGGTCGCCGAGTACTTCGAAACCTGGTTGCGCGAGGACGGCGCCCCGCTGTGGCCGTTCTGGGAAGGCGTGCGCTCCTGGTGGGTGTTGCGCGACTGCGACAACGTGCTGCTGGTCCATTACGCGGCGCTGCTGCAGGACCTGCCTGCGCAGGTGCGACGCATCGCCGCCTTCCTCGATGTTCCGCTGGACCCGGCGCGTTGCGAACGCGTACTGCGGCATTGCAGCCTTGAGTACATGCGCGCGCATGCCGCGCGCTACGTTCCGCAGGGAGCCGGCTTCTGGCGCGATGGCGGGCGGGCGTTCTTCAACCGTGGCTGCAATGGGCGCTGGCGCGAAACCCTTGCACCTGCCGCCAACGCGGCCTATCTGCAGCGCGCCGCCGCCGAACTCGGTGCCGATTGCGCGCATTGGCTCGCCACCGGCGAATCTGCCGGTGCCGCGCATGCGGTGGTCGGTATGGTCACCTAGGCGCGCTCTCCATTCACTGTCTAGGTAGGACCATGCACGCATCGTCGGCGCACGCGTACGACCGAGTTTCGCAATATTACGATCTGCTGCAGGAACGGCGAGCCGCCGCCAACACGGCGCAGTGCGCACAGCTGTTGGCTGCGCTGGTGGGCGGCGGCAGGGCGCTGGAGTTGGGTGTCGGCACCGGCCGTATCGCCCTGCCGCTCGCGGCCAGCGGCGCAGTGGTGAGCGGGATCGACAACTCTCCGCTCATGCTGGACAGGCTGCGCGACAAGCCGGGCGCCGAGCGCCTGACGCTGGTCTGCGACGATTTCGTCGATGTGCCCATCGCCGGGCCGTTCGACCTGATCTACTCGGTGTTCTCGTTCGGCTATCTGCTGGCGCAGAGTGAGCAGGTACGCTGCCTGGTCGCGGTACGCGAGCGCCTGTCGGCCTCCGGCGCGTTCGTCCTGCAGACCCTGGTGCCGCAGGCGGAGATGCTGCAGACCGGCGCCAAGGTGACGCCGGTGCTGGACCCGCCGGCCTTGGACGCGGGCGATGCGCCGGTGCTGTTGTTGTGCTCCAGTACCGATCCGGTGCGGCAACTGGTGCAGCAACGCATCGTGCTGATCGGCGAGTCCGGCACCCGTATCTTCAACGACCGCTATCGCTATGTGTGGCCGTCGGAACTGGACCTGATGGCGCGCCTGGCTGGCTTGGAGTTGCAGGAACGCTGGTCGGACTGGGCGCAGCAGCCCTTCGACGCACGCGCCCGCGCGCAGATCTCCGTCTACCGTCGCGCCGGGTAATCACGGCAATGCCGCCGCCGGTATGGCACGGGTCGCTGCGGGTTTGCGCGAATGGTTGGGTGTGCCAGCAGGCGCCCTGGTGCCGCGCGCTACAGGCACGCGGGATCGTAAACACATCGGGCGCCTTGCGGCGCCCGATGTACGACTGATGAGCGATGCAGCAACTACTCAGTACCGGTAATGCTCCGGCTTGTACGGCCCATCGACCGAGACGCCGAGGTAGGCGGCCTGGTCGTCGCTGAGCGTGGTCAGCTTCACGCCGATCTTTTCCAGGTGCAGGCGCGCCACTTCCTCGTCCAGCTTCTTCGGCAGGCGGTAGACCTGCTTTTCGTAGCTGTCCTTGTTCTGCCACAGGTCGATCTGCGCCAGGGTCTGGTTGGCGAAGCTGTTGGACATCACGAAGCTGGGGTGGCCGGTGGCGCAGCCCAGGTTGACCAGGCGGCCTTCGGCCAGCAGGAAGATCGCGTTGCCGTTCGGGAACACGAACTTGTCCACCTGCGGCTTGATGTTGATCTTCTGCACGCCGGGGTAGGTGTACAGCGCCTCGACCTGGATCTCGTTGTCGAAGTGGCCGATGTTGCAGACGATGGCCTGGTCCTTCATCTGCGTCAGGTGCTCGATGCGGATGATGTCCTTGTTGCCGGTGGTGGTGACGTAGATGTCGGCCTGGCCCAGGCTGTCTTCGACGGTATTGACCTCGAAGCCTTCCATCGCCGCCTGCAGCGCGCAGATCGGGTCGATCTCGGTAACGATGACGCGGGCGCCGTAGGCGCGCAGGCTGTGCGCCGAACCCTTGCCGACATCGCCGTAGCCGCAGACCACCGCGACCTTGCCGGCCAGCATCACGTCCATCGCGCGCTTGAGGCCGTCGGCCAGCGACTCGCGGCAGCCGTACAGGTTGTCGAACTTGCTCTTGGTCACCGAGTCGTTGACGTTGATCGACGGCACCAGCAGGGTGCCGGCCTCGGCCAGCTGGTACAGGCGGTGCACGCCGGTGGTGGTTTCCTCGGACACGCCCTTCCAGTCCTTGACCACGCGGGTCCAGTAGCCGGGGCGCTCGACCGCCACGCGCTTGAGCAGGTCCTTGATCACCTGCTCTTCGTGCGAGGCCGCGGGTTCGTCCACCCACTTTGAGCCGTTTTCCAGTTCGTAGCCCTTGTGGATCAGCAGGGTGACGTCGCCGCCGTCGTCCACCACCAGCTCCGGGCCGGTCTGGGTGCCGTCGGGCAGGGTGAAGGTCAGCGCGTGCAGGGTGCAGTCCCAGTATTCCTCCAGGCTCTCGCCCTTCCAGGCGAACACGGGGGTGCCGGTGACGGCGATCGCCGCGGCGGCGTGGTCCTGCGTGGAGAAGATGTTGCACGAGGCCCAGCGCACGTCGGCGCCGATGTCCTTCAGCGTCTCGATCAGCACCGCGGTCTGGATGGTCATGTGCAGTGAGCCGGTCACGCGCACGCCGGCCAGCGGCTTGGCGGCGGCGTACTGGCGGCGGATCGACATCAGGCCCGGCATCTCGTGTTCGGCGATGTCCAGCTCCTTGCGGCCCCAATCGGCCAGGGAGATGTCGGCGACCTTGTAGTCGCCCTCGGTGGAAAAGCTCTTGCGTACAGCGTTCATCGGTAATGCTCCGGTCAATGGCGAGAAAACTCGCGAAGGTCCGGGCGCCGTTGTCGCTCAAGCCTGCCGCCGAGCCTGGCCGGGTCTGCAGGCGGGGAACCCCGCATCGACACGGTCGCAGCGCCCCTCGGCGGAGGGATAACCAATTATAGCGGCAGTGGCGTGAGGCGCTTGAATGCGGCGCTGCGGCCTGGGACGCGGCGCACACCGGCATCTATCGACCGCCGTTGACGACAGTTCCGTGACGGGGTCTGGCGGCTTCGGCCGGGCGACCTCTCGGCCTGGGCTGCGGGGCATGTCCTGGGTCCTGGACACCTTGCATGGCCCCCGATGGTTCGCTTTGTAATCGTTACCACGCTGGGCGAGCGACTAATACTTTTGGGTTAGTCTTGCGACGCCCCCCACCGCCGAGCCATGCGTTTCCGATGAACGAGTACCGCAGCAGCATCGTGTTTGCCACGCCCGATATCCCCTTGCGCGACGACGTGCGCCGACTGGGGGCGCTGGTCGGCGACCTGCTCGCCGAGCAGGTGTCTGCGCAGTTCCTGGACGAGATCGAAACCGTCCGCACCACCGCGATTGCGCGCCGCGAGCGCGATGCGCCGCCGTCCTCGCTGAGCGAGCAGCTTTACGGGCGTACGCCGCGCGACGCCGAGGCGCTGGTGCGTGCGTTCAGTACCTACTTCCAGGTGGTCAACATCGCCGAGCGTGTGCACCGCATCCGCCGCCGCCGCGACTACCAGCGCAACAGTGCCGACACGCCGCAGCCGGACGGCCTGCACGATGCGTTGCGCCGGCTCAAGGCGCAGGGGGTGAGCGCGCAGGAACTGGGCGAGTGGCTGCCGCGCATCGACGTGGAGCCGGTGTTCACCGCGCACCCGACCGAAGCGGTGCGCCGCGCGTTGCTGGAGAAAGAGCAGCTGATGGTGGCCAGCCTGGTCGACAACCTCGACGGCATGCGCACGCCCGGCGAGCGCGCCACCGATGCGGCGCGCTTCCGCATGGCGCTGACCGCCTCCTGGCAGACCGCCGATTCCTCGCCGGTGCGGCCGACCGTGGAAGACGAGCGCGAGCATGTCGGTTTCTACCTGACCCAGGTGCTGTACCGGGTGGTCCCGGTGATGTACGAGACCCTGGAGCATGCGATCGAGGAGACCTACGGCGAGCCGCTGCCGCTGCCGCGGCTGCTGCGCTTCGGTACCTGGGTCGGTGGCGACATGGACGGCAATCCGAACGTGGATGCCGGCACCATCACCGCCACCCTCGACGCGCAACGCCGCGCGGTGCTGGACCGTTATCTGAAGGAACTGTGGCAGCTGGCCAGCCTGCTCAGCCAATCGACCACGCTGGTGACGGTCAGCGATGCGCTGCTGGCGCAGCTGGAACGCTATCGGCAACTGCTGCCCGAGGCCGCGGCGCGCTCGCGGCCGCGCCATGCCGACATGCCGTACCGCCTTCTCAACGACCTGATGCGCGCGCGCCTGCAGGCGACGCTGGACGACGCGCCGGGTGCCTATGCCGCGCCGGCCGAACTGGAGCAGGACCTGCAACTGATCCTCGACAGCTTGCAGGCCAACAAGGGCCTGCACGCCGGCTGGTTCGCGGTGCGCCGGCTGCTGTGGCGGGTGCGCAGCTTCGGCTTCCACCTGGCGCGGCTCGACGTACGCCAGGAGTCCAGCGTGCATGCGCGCGCGGTCGCCGCGGCGCTGGGCGACGACGGCTGGGATACGCGTTCGCCCAAGGAGCGCGCCGCCGTCCTCGGCGCCTATGCCGGCGGCGAGCAGACCTTGCCGGCGGCGCCCGACGATGCCGGCAACGCGCGCCTGGACGCGGTGTTCGCCGCGCTCGCCGATGCGCGCGCGCGCCACGGCGCCGATGCGCTGGGCAGCTACATCATCAGCATGGCGCACAACCGTGCCGACGTGCTGACCGTGCTGGCCCTGGCGCGGCGCGGCGGCCTGGTCGATGCGCAAGGTGCGGTGCCGCTGGACATCGTGCCGCTGTTCGAGACTGTGGACGATCTGCGCGGCGGCACCGACACCCTGCGCGACCTGCTCGCCGACCCGGTCTACCGCCGCCACCTGGCCGCGCGTAACGACGTGCAGATGGTGATGCTCGGCTATTCGGACAGCGGCAAGGACGGCGGCATCGCCGCTTCGCGCTGGGGCCTGCAGCGCGCGCAGGTGGAACTGCTCGACGCGGCCGCCGACCTCGGCATCCGCCTGACCTTCTTCCACGGCCGCGGCGGTTCGATCGTGCGCGGCGGCGGCAAGACCACGCGCGCGCTGGAAGCGGCGCCGCGCGGCAGCGTCGATGGCCGCCTGCGGGTGACCGAGCAGGGCGAGGTGATCCACCGCAAGTACGGCATCCGCGCGCTGGCGCTGCGCTCGCTGGAGCAGATGACCGGCGCGGTGCTGCTGTCGAGCCTGCGCCCGCGCGCGCCGGACGCGCGCGAGGACGCGTGGCGGCCGGTGATGGACATCGTCGCCGAGCACAGCACCGGCGCCTACCGCAGCTTCGTCGGCGATGCCGAGTTCATGCGCTATTTCCGCCTGGCCACGCCGATCGACGTGATCGAGCGGATGACCCTGGGCTCGCGGCCGTCGCGGCGGCTGGGCCAGGACGCGGCGCTGGACAACCTGCGCGCGATCCCGTGGGTGTTCGCGTGGAGCCAGGCGCGTGCGGTGATCCCGGGCTGGTACGGCGTCGGCAGCGGCCTGAATGCGGCCGTCGCGGCCGGCCACGAGGACACGTTGCGCGAGATGGCCGCCGACTGGCCGTTCTTCCGCACCTTCCTCGACGATATCGCGATGGTGCTGTCCAAGGGCGACCTCAACATCGCCGAGATGTTCTCGCGCCTGGCCGGGCCGCTGCACGCGCGCTTCTTCCCGCGCATCCGCGACGAACTGGCGCTGACCAAGGGCTGGGTGAAATCGCTGACCGGGCAGGCGTCGCTGCTGCAGCACGACCCGCGGCTGGCGCTGTCGATCCGCCTGCGCAATCCCTACATCGACCCGATCAGCGTGCTGCAGGTGGACCTGCTGCAGCGCTGGCGGGCCACCGACGGCGAGGACGAGGACTTGCTGCGCGCGCTGGTGGCCTGCGTCAACGGCGTCTCGCAGGGCGTGCAGAACACCGGCTAACCGGTCGCCGGGCAGTCCCCGCAGCGGTGCCGCCGGGCGCGCTGCGGGACGGCAGCGACGCGCGCGGATCGACGCTGCGCTTGCAAGCGGACAACATTGTCCGATAATCCCCGGCATGGACTTCCGCGCCGATGCCGCTCAACGCCGCCGCCTGCTGCTCGACGCGGCCGACGAGGTGTTCTGCGAGCACGGCGTGCTGGCGCCGCTGGAGCTGGTGGTCGAGCGCTCCGGCGTGGGCCGGGCCACGCTGTACCGCAATTTCGCCGACCGTGCGCAGCTGATGATCGCGCTGCTGCAGCGCGCCCTGGACGGGCTGGACTGCTGCGCGCGCGATATCGGCGAGCGCCCCGACGGCCTGTTCCTGCTGCTGCGCGATGTCGCCGAGCACATCGCGATGTCCGCGCCGCTGGCCGACTATTGGCGCTCGATGCCGCGCGACCATCCGCAGATCGAAGTGGCGCATGCGCGGCTGATGGCGATCCTGCTGCCGTTCCTGCAGCGCGCCACCGACGCCGGCCTGTGCCGCGCGGGCCTGGACGGCGACGACCTGGCCCTGTTGATGGACATGCTCGGCGCCTGCCAGCGCGGCAGCGACGAAGCCGAACGCAAGGCGTTGGCGCTGCGCGCTTGCCGGCTGCTGTGCCATGCGCTGGCCACGCCTGCGGCGGCGGCGACGCTATGAGCCTGCGTCGCGGGCGCGGGCA
>NZ_CAPJ01000133.1 GCF_000331775.1 Xanthomonas translucens pv. translucens DSM 18974 | reverse complement strand
GAGAAACTGCGCGACGAAGCGGCCCAGGCCTATGCCGAGGCCGGCGTCGCCGCCAGCGTCGAAGCCTTCATCGGCGACATGGCCGCCGCCTACGCCTGGGCCGACCTGATCGTGTGCCGCGCCGGCGCCTCGACCCTGGCCGAACTGTGCGCGGTCGGCATCGGCAGCGTGCTGGTGCCGTTCGCCGCCGCGGTCGACGACCACCAGACCCGCAACGCCGACTACCTGGTCGAACGCGGCGCCGCGGTGCTGCTGAAGCAGGACGATGCCCTGGCGACCAACCTGCAGGGTGTGCTGCGCGACCTGCTCGGCCACCCCGCACGGCGCCTGTCCATGGCCGAGGCCGCCCGCAGCCTGGCCAAGCCGGATGCGGCTGAGCGGATCGCGGACATCATTCTGGAAGAAGCCGGGACTCGGGACTCGGGACTCGATGGAGCCGGGACTCGGGACTCGGGACTCGGGACTCGTCAACAGCAAGAACAAGAGCAAAAACATATGCAAGCAGACGATTCCAATGGGGTGGCGCGTAGCGCCGCCGCTCCGCTTCCCCCGAGTCCCGAGTCCCGGGTCCCGAGTCCCGCCGCCTCCACAGGAGGCGCCGCATGATCCGGCGTCTCCACGACACCGGCGACCTGGTCCGCGCGTTCCCGCGCGTGCACTTCGTCGGCATCGGCGGCACCGGCATGAGCGGCATCGCCGAGGTCATGCTGACTCTGGGCTACGAGGTCTCGGGGTCGGACAACGCCGACAACGCGGCGACGCGGCGCCTGGTCACGCTCGGCGCACGGGTGATGCGCGGGCATTCGGCGGCCAACGTGCTCGGCACCGACTGCGTGGTGGTGTCCAGCGCGATCCGCGACGACAACCCTGAACTGATGGAGGCGCGCAGCCAGCGCATCCCGATCATGCCGCGCGCGGCGATGCTGGCCGAGCTGATGCGCTTCCGCCGCGGCATCGCGGTGGCCGGCACGCACGGCAAGACCACCACCACCAGCCTGGCCGCGGCGGTGCTCAGCGAAGGCGGGCTGGACCCGACCTTCGTGATCGGCGGGCAGCTGCTCGCCGCCGGCGCCAACGCCAAGCTCGGCGGCGGCCAGTGGCTGGTGGCCGAGGCCGACGAGAGCGACGGCAGCTTCCTGCGCCTGAATCCGCTGATCTCGGTGATCACCAACATCGACGCCGATCACCTGGAGAACTACGGCAACGATTTCGCCCGGGTGCAGGCCGCGTTCGCCGAATTCCTGCAGCGCCTGCCGTTCTACGGGCTGGCGGTGCTGTGCATCGACGATCCGGAAGTGGCCGCGCTGGCCGCCAAGACCCCGCGCCACGTGATGAGCTACGGCCTCAGCGAAAACGCCGACGTGCGCGCCGAAGACGTGATCCAGGACGGCCCGCGCATGCGCTTCACCCTGCGCCTGCCGGAAGGCAGCAGCACGCCGGTGACGTTGGCGTTGCCGGGCCGGCACAACGTGCTCAACGCGCTGGCAGCCGCCGCGATCGGCTGGCAGCTGGGCGTGGCGCCCGAGGCGATCGCCAGTGCGTTGCAGAGCTTCGCCGGCATCGGCCGCCGCTTCAACGATCTGGGCGAAGTGACCACCGCCGCGGGCGCACGCGTGCGCCTGGTCGACGACTACGGCCACCATCCGCGCGAACTGGCCGCGGTGTTCGCCGCCGCGCGCGGCGGTTGGCCGGACAAGCGCCTGGTGGTCGCGTTCCAGCCGCACCGCTACAGCCGCACCCGCGACCAGTTCGACGCGTTCGCCGCGGTGCTGTCGGAAGTGGATGCGTTGGTGCTCAGCGAGGTCTACCCGGCCGGCGAAGCGCCGATCCCCGGCGCCGATGCGCGTTCGCTGGCGCGCGCGATCCGTGCGCGTGGGCGCAGCGAGCCGGTGGTGGTCGGGCAGGTCGCCGAGTTGAGCAACGTGCTGCCGGATGTGCTGCAGGACGGCGATCTGCTGTTGATGATGGGTGCGGGCGACATCGGTTACGTCGCCCAGCACATCGCCCAGGACGGCTTCGTCGGCGGAGCCAAGTCATGAGCGCGCAGCCTTTCCCGCCGCCGCGCCACACCGACCCGGCCGTGTTCGGCCGCGTCGCGGTGCTGCTCGGCGGCACCTCCAGCGAGCGCGAGGTGTCGCTGGATTCGGGCCGCAACGTGCTCGAGGCGCTGCGCGCGCGCGGCGTCGATGCGGTCGCGGTGGACGGCATTGCGGCGCTGGCGCAGGCGCTGGTGGAGAAGCGTTTCGATCGCGTGTTCAACGTGCTGCACGGCCACAACGGCGGCGGCGAAGACGGCATCGTGCAGGGCCTGATGGAGGCGTTCGGCGTGCCTTACACCGGTTCGCCGGTGCTGGGCTCGGCGCTGAGCATGGACAAGGTGCGGACCAAGCAGGTGTGGCTGTCGCTGGGCCTGCCGACACCGTGCTACGTGCGCCTGGCGGCGACCGCGCAGGCCGAGGCGATCCATGCCGCCGCCGACCAGTTGGGCCTGCCGGTGATCGTCAAGCCGGCCAACGAAGGCTCCAGCGTCGGCGTGACCCGGGTGTTCGAACCCGCCCAGCTGGACGAGGCGGTGGCGCTGGCCGCCCGCTACGACGGCGAACTGCTGATGGAGCAGATGATCGTCGGCGACGAACTGACCGTGGCCATCCTCGGCGACACCGCGTTGCCGTCGATCCGCATCGTGCCCAAGGGCCAGTGGTACGACTACCACGCCAAGTACGTGGCCGAGGACACGCAGTATCTGTGCCCGGGCCTGGACGGCGAAGACGAGCGCACGCTCGGCGAGCTGGCGCTGGCCGCGTTCCGCGCTGCCGGCTGCCGCGGCTGGGGCCGCGTGGACGTGATGCGCGACGGCGCCAGCGGCGATTTCGCGCTGTTGGAAGCCAACACCGCGCCGGGCATGACCAGCCACTCGCTGGTGCCCAAGGCCGCACGCCAGGCTGGCATCGGCTTCGAAGAATTGGTGTGGCGCGTGCTGGAGCAGACGCTGTGAGGTCGGGACTCGGGACTCGGGACTCGGGACTCGGAGCGCCGCGCGCAACGGATACCCTGCTACGCCCGATCGAGCGCGCGCGCATTGTCGCCAGGGGCGCCGCTTTTACGAGTCCCGAGTCCCGAGTCCCGAGTCCCGGCGTTCGCCATGAGGCGAACGCATGACCGCCCTGCTGCGCATCCTCGCCTGGCTGCTGGCGCTGGCGCTGGTCGCGCTGCCGGTGGTGGCGGTGCTCAACGGCTGGGTCGGCGCCGAGCGCTGGCCGTTGAGCCGGCTGCAGGTCAGCGGCGACTTCAAGCGCGTGCCGGCCGAGCAGTTGCGCCAGGTGCTGCTGCCTTATGCGCGCCGCGGTTTCTTCGCGGTGCGCCTGCAGGACGCGCAGAACGCGATCGAGCGCTTGCCGTGGGTGGAGAGCGCGCGGGTGCGCAAGCGCTGGCCGGACGTGTTGGAAGTGCGCGTCACCGAACACCGCCCGTTCGCGCGTTGGGGCAGCGATCGCATGTTGTCCGAGCAGGGCCGCATCTTCGCGCTGCCGAGCGAGCTGCGCGGCATGGCGCTGCCGCAGCTGGCCGGGCCGGACGCCAAGGCGCAGGACGTGATCGCGCTGTACAACGAATCGCGTGCGCTGTTCGCGCCGTCCGGACTGCAGGTCGACGGCGTGGCGATGGACGCGCGCGGCAGCTGGTCGCTGCAGCTGGGCAACGGCGTGCAGGTCGTGGTCGGTCGCGACGACGCCCGCGCCCGCCTGGCGCGCTTCGCCCGCGTGCTGCCGCAACTGGCCACGCCGGAGCAGGCGCCGATCGCGCGCGCCGACCTGCGCTACACCAATGGCTTCACGGTGAGCCGCAAGGCCGTTGAAAGCCGGGACGCGGGACCCGGGACTCGGGACGCGAAGAAGCCGGCGCTCGGGACTCGGGACCCGGAACCCGGGAAAAGCACGAGCGCTCAAGCGGTCGCGTTCGCATTACCGGCTCTTCGCGTCCCGAGTCCCGAGTCCCGGGTCCCGCACCTCTCCCTTCTACGCAGTACCCAGACATGAACCGCAAAGGCGACAAATCCCTCATCGTTGGACTGGACATCGGCACCTCCAAGGTCGTCGCGCTGGTCGGCGAGTATTCGCCCGGCAACCCGATCGAGGTGATCGGCATCGGTTCGCACGAATCGCGCGGGCTCAAGCGCGGCGTGGTGGTGGACATCGAGTCCACCGTGCAGTCGATCCAGCGCGCGGTCGAGGAAGCGGAGCTGATGGCCGGCTGCGAGATCCGTTCGGTCTACGCGTCGATCTCCGGCAACCACGTGCAGTGCAAGAACTCGCCCGGGATCGTGCCGATCCGCGACGGCGAAGTGACCTGGAACGACCTGGACCGGGTGCTGGAAGCGGCCAAGGCGGTGGCGATCCCGGCCGATCAGCGGATCCTGCACGCGATCCCGCGCGAGTACGTGCTCGACGATTCGCAGGAAGGCATCCGCAACCCGGTCGGCATGACCGGCGTGCGCCTGGAGGTGCACGCGCACCTGGTGGTGTGCGCGCAGTCGGCCGCGGCCAACATCAGCAAGTGCGTGCAGCGCTGCGGCCTGCAGGTGGACGACCTGATCCTGTCCTCGCTGGCGTCCTCGGTCGCGGTACTGACCGCCGACGAGCGCGAGCTGGGCGTGGTGCTGGTGGACATGGGCGCCGGCACCACCGACCTGGCGGTGTTCGTGCAGGGCGCGATCTGCCACACCGCCTCGCTGCCGATCGCCGGCGACCACGTCACCAACGACATCGCGCACATGCTGCGCACGCCCACCCCGGAAGCCGAGCAGATCAAGGTGCGCTACGCCTGCGCGCTGGCGCAGCTGGCCACCGCCGAGGAAAGCATCCAGGTGCCGAGCGTCGGCGACCGCCCGCCGCGGCGCATGCCGCGCCATTCGCTGGCGCAGGCGGTGCAGGGCCGCTACGAGGAGATCTTCGAGATGGTGCAGGCCGAACTGCGCCGCTCCGGTTTCGAGGAACTGGTGCGCGCCGGCATGGTGCTGACCGGTGGCGCCTCGAAGATGGAAGGCGTGGTCGAACTGGCCGAGGAAATGGTGCAGATGCCGGTACGCGTGGGCATCCCGCAGCACGTCACCGGCCTGGGCGAAGTGGTCGGCAACCCGGTGCACGCCACCGGCGTGGGCCTGCTGCTGATGGGCAGCCAGATCGAACACCCACGGCGTCCGTCGCTGCCCACCGGGCGCGCCGGCAGCCTGTTCAAGAAATTGAAGAATTGGTATCGCGGGGAGTTTTGAGGCCGGGACTCGGGACTCGGGACCCGGAAGAGCAAAAGCGGAGAGCGGAAGGGCGGAGAGCAGAGAAGGTAGGTCGGCAACATCCACTAAGAAAATAGCCGGTGCGCAAGGCCGGGCAGGGAATCGAAGCGTTGCTTTTCGAGTCCCGAGTCCCGAGTTCCGAGTCCCGGCCCCATAACAAGAGGAAAACGGACATGGCGCATTTCGAACTGATTGAAAAGATGGCACCCAACGCGGTAATCAAGGTGGTCGGCGTGGGCGGCGGCGGCGGCAACGCGGTCGCGCACATGGTCAGCAGCAGCGTGGACGGGGTGGAATTCATCACCGCCAACACCGACTCGCAGGCGATCAAGAACTGCGGCGCCAAGCTGCAGCTGCAGCTCGGCACCAACGTCACCAAGGGCCTGGGCGCCGGCGCGAACCCGGAGGTCGGCCGCCAGGCCGCACTGGAAGACCGCGAACGCATCATGGACGCGCTGCAGGGCGCGGACATGGTGTTCATCACCGCCGGCATGGGTGGCGGCACCGGTACCGGCGCCGCCCCCGTGGTCGCGCAGCTGGCCAAGGAGATGGGCATCCTGACCGTCGCCGTGGTCACCAAGCCGTTCCCGTTCGAAGGCCGCCGGCGCATGCAGGTCGCGCTGAAGGGCATCGAGGAACTGAGCCAGCATTGCGACTCGCTGATCACCATCCCCAACGAAAAGCTGATCACCGTGCTTGGCCGCAACGCCACCATGATCCAGGCGTTCCGCGCCGCCAACGACGTGCTGCAGGGCGCCGTGCAGGGCATCGCCGACCTGATCGTGCGTCCGGGCCTGATCAACGTCGACTTCGCCGACGTGCGCACGGTGATGTCGGAAATGGGCCTGGCGATGATGGGCACCGGCTCGGCCCGCGGCGACGACCGCGCGCAGGCCGCGGCCGAAGCGGCGATCCAGAACCCGCTGCTGGACGACGTCAACCTGGCCGGCGCCAACGGCATCCTGGTCAACATCACCGCCGGTCCGGACTTCACCATGGCCGAGTTCGACGAGATCGGCCGCACCATCGAAGGCTTCGCCTCGGAAGACGCGACCGTTGTGGTCGGCACCGTGCTCGACCCGGACATGCAGGACGAGGTCCGCGTGACCGTGGTCGCCACCGGCCTGAATCGTGCGGTGTCGCGGCAGACCCAGCGTCCGGAGCAGCGCGCGCCGATCAAGCTGGTGCGCAACGCCACCACCGGTCAGCCGGAATTCGGCGACTTCGAGCATGGCGGCGACGCCGTGTCCAAGGCGGTCGGCGGTGCGATGGGCCTGGGCCTGCGGCGTCCGAGCAGCGATGCGGCGGGCGCCTCCTCGCCGGCACCGGCGGCGGCCGATCTGCCGAACGATTACCTGGACATTCCGGCGTTCCTGCGCCGCCAGGCCGACTGATGCCGTCCCTGGCGCGACAGTGCGGCTTGCGGATGGCCCAGCCCTGCCATCCATGGCCAGGCGCGGGTCCGCGTGCGAAGCAGTGCTTCGCAAGCACGCGGCCCGCCCTGCGCCGCCAGGCCGACTGAGGTTTCGCCAGGCCGGCCTTGCTCCGGCCGCAACATCGTCGATCGGGAGTGTCCGCCTGATCGGCGCGCCGTGTCCCTTTGCTGCCGGGTCGCCTCGACCCGGCAGGTTTTTGCGACCGCGACGCCGGCCTCCGCCAGCGTTGCGCAAATAGGACGCTGTGACCGTCTTGTTAAAATTTGGCTAAACGCGTGATATTCTCAATTCCGTTCAGTTCCCGTCTGAACTGACGTTCCCAGACTGTCTCCCATGACCCAGCAACGCACCCTCAAGAACACGATCCGCGCCACCGGCGTAGGCTTGCATAGTGGCGACAAGGTGTACATGACCCTGCGTCCTGCGCCGGCCGATCACGGCATCGTGTTCCGGCGCGTGGATCTGGAACCGGCAGTGGAAGTGCCGGCCGATGCCGAACTGGTCACCGAGACCACGCTGTGCACCGGGCTGAGCCGTGGCGAGGCCAAGATCCAGACGGTGGAACACCTGATGTCGGCGATGGCCGGCCTCGGCGTGGACAACGCCATCGTCGAGCTGTCCTCGGCCGAATTGCCGATCATGGACGGTTCCTCCGGCCCGTTCGTGTTCCTGCTGCAGTCCGCGGGCATCGTCGAGCAGGGCAAGCCCAAGCGCTTCATCCGCATCAAGCGGCCGGTGGAAGTGCGCGACGGCGACAAGATCGCCCGCTTCGCGCCGTACGACGGCTACAAGCTGGGCTTCACCATCCAGTTCGACCACCCGATGATCCCGGCCAAGCAGTCGCGCCAGGAAATCGAGTTCTCGACCATGGCCTATATCAAGGAAATCTCCCGCGCGCGCACCTTCGGCTTCATGCGCGACCTGGAATACATGCGCGAGCGCAACCTGGGCCTGGGCGGGTCGATGGACAACGCCATCGTGCTCGACGAGTTCCGCGTGCTCAACGACGACGGCCTGCGTTACGCCGACGAGTTCGTGCGGCACAAGATCCTCGATGCGATCGGCGACCTGTATCTGGCCGGCGGTGCCATCCTCGGTGCCTACGAAGGCTACAAATCCGGCCATGCGCTGAACAACAAGCTGGTGCGCGCGCTGCTCGCCGAGCAGGCGGCGTGGGAGTGGGTGAGCTTCGATTCCAAGGCCGTGCCGGCACCGGTGGCCTACGGGGCGGTGGCCTACGCCTAAAGTTTCGCGCTCCGCGGCCGGGGGCGTTCCTGGATCACGGAATGGGCGATCCGTTGTGTTTTTGGCCCTTCTTAACTTATATTTAACGAATTGGTAACGACCTCGACGCCGGCGCCGGCTAGGATGCGTCGGGTCGTGACGTGCGTGCCTACGTGCGCAGACTGCGGCGGCCGGAGGCCGTCGTTGCTCCAGGCACCGTGGAATCGACGTCCTGCAAGGATGCCAGCGCGTCGCGCAATCCCTTGTGCGTCGCTGCGGAAACCGGTGCTGGCTTGCTTCTTGCCTGTTGCATTGGGGAATGCGCCGATGCAGTCGCAATCTTGACAGTCACCCTGGTGGCCTTCAGCCCGAGGGACCGGGCCGCAGCGAGGATATCGGCCTCGGCGAGCCTGACCCGGGCATGCCAGACCGGAGAGTCAACCAGAAAAACGAGCTGTTCGCCGTTCACATTGGCCAACCGACAACGGGAGGCCAGGTTTGGCGGCAGATGGGGGCGCAATTGTCGGTCCAGCGCGTCGAGCCACAAGGCACGCCGCAACGGGTCGCCCACCTTGTCCGCCAATGCGGCGTCCAACGCCGGCATCGGCGCGGTGGTATGGCCCTCGCCGGACTTTCGCTTAGACATGAAAACTCATATGGCGTTTAAGAAGATCGTAATCAATTCGCGTGAAAAGGGGATAAAGGACCTGCCGTGGCGGCTGCGCGAGTTCGCAGACCGGCGTCCCCTGGCCGTGCTGGGCACGGTGCTGGCGGTGGGCATGGTACTCGGCATCGGCGTCAGCGCCGCGACCGGCTTTGTCGGTTCGGCGCAGCTGCGGGCCAGGCTGCACAAGCAGGACGCCGAACTGGCGCAGGTGCGCCGCGACGCGCAGACCCAGGTCAACGCGCTGGCCGCGCGGCTGGGCGAACTGCAGGCGCAGGCCACGCGGCTGAACGCGCTGGGCGAACGCCTGACCCGCATGGGCAAGCTGCAGGACGGCGAATTCGACTTCGACCAGCCGGTCGGCGTCGGTGGCGGCGACGACGAGGTCAGCCAGGACATGCCGGCGCCGCAGCTGGGCAAGGAGCTGGACGGGCTGCAGCAGCAGTTCGCCACCTCCGGCCAGCAGCTGTCGGTGCTCGAATCGCTGCTGTTCGACCACCAGCTCGACCAGAACGCGGTGCCGTCGCGGATGCCGATCCGCAACAGCTACATCACCTCCGGTTTCGGCGGCCGCGCCGATCCGTTCGGACGTGGCGCCGGCAACCACAAGGGCATCGACTTCCACGCCAACGTCGGCGACCCGGTGCTGGCCGTGGCCGACGGCGTGGTCAGCTACTCGGGCGTGCGCGGCGGCTACGGCAACGTGGTCGAGGTCGATCACAGCAACGGGTATGTCACCCGCTACGCGCACAATTCGCGCTTGTCGGTGAAGGTCGGCGACCTGGTGCGGGTTGGCCAGGAAGTGGCCAAGGCCGGCTCCACCGGCCGTTCCACCGGCGCGCACGTGCATTTCGAGGTCTGGAAGGACGGCGTAGTGATGAATCCGGCCAAGTTCCTCGGCGACGGCGCCACCCCGGTAGGCCGCCGCGGCCGCGGCTGAGTCGGGCCTGGGGCGGCGTGCCGGCGCTTGAATCGCCGAAGCCCGCCCCAAGCTACAATACGCTTTGCCACGACAGGGCGCCTCGCGCCCTGTTTCGTTTGCGGCCCGCCGATTCCCTGGGGGATTGGGCCGTACGGGCGTTCCTTTCCAACCGGTTCCTTCAATGATCAACAGTCTGCTTACTCGCGTTTTCGGTAGTCGCAACGAACGCCAGCTGCGTCAGCTCCACCGTATCGTCGCCAAGGTCAATGCGCTGGAACCGGAGATGGAGCAGCTCTCCGACGCGCAGCTGCAGGCCAAGACCCCGGAACTGCGCGGCCGCATCGCCAGCGGCGAGAGCCTGGACAAGGTGCTGCCGGAAGCGTTCGCGGTGTGCCGCGAGGCCAGCCGCCGCGTGCTCGGCATGCGCCACTACGACGTGCAGCTGATCGGCGGCATGGTCCTGCACCTGGGCAAGATCGCGGAAATGCGCACCGGCGAAGGCAAGACCCTGGTGGCGACGTTGCCGGTGTACCTCAACGCGCTGGAAGACAAGGGCGTGCACGTGGTCACCGTCAACGACTATCTGGCGCGCCGCGACGCCGCGCAGATGGGCAAGCTGTACAACTGGCTGGGGCTGAGCGTGGGCGTGGTCTATCCGGGCATGCCGCACAGCGACAAGCACGCCGCCTATGCCGCCGACATCACCTACGGCACCAACAACGAATTCGGCTTCGACTACCTGCGCGACAACATGGCGCTGTCCAAGGCCGACCGTTACCAGCGCGGCCTGAACTACGCCATCGTCGACGAAGTGGACTCGATCCTGATCGACGAGGCGCGCACCCCGCTGATCATCTCCGGCCCGGCCGACGATTCGCCGGAGCTGTACATCCGCGTCAACCGCATCGTGCCGCAGCTCACCAAGCAGGAGTCGGAGGAAGGCGAGGGCGATTTCTGGGTCGATGAGAAGGGCAAGCAGGTGCATCTCTCCGAGGCCGGCATGGAGCACGCCGAAGAGTTGCTGCGCGCGGCCGGCATCCTGACCAACGACGAGGACCGCCTGTACGGCGCGCAGAACCTCAGCGTGGTGCATCACCTCAACGCCGCGCTGCGCGCGCATGCGATCTACCAGCGCGACGTGGACTACATCGTGCGCGACGGCGAAGTGGTCATCGTCGACGAATTCACCGGGCGCACGCTGCCGGGCCGGCGCTGGTCCGACGGCCTGCACCAGGCGGTGGAGGCGAAGGAAGGCGTGCCGGTGCAGCGCGAGAACCAGACGCTGGCCAGCATCACCTTCCAGAACCTGTTCCGCATGTACAAGAAGCTGTCCGGCATGACCGGTACGGCCGATACCGAAGCCTACGAATTCCAGAGCATCTACAACCTGGAAGTGGTGGTGATCCCCACCAACCGCCCCACCATCCGCAAGGACTGGCCGGACCAGGTGTTCCTCAATCGCCAGGGCAAGTTCAACGCGGTGCTTGCCGACATCGAGGACTGCGCCAAGCGCGGCCAGCCGGTGCTGGTCGGCACCACCTCGATCGAAACCTCGGAGATGCTGTCCGAGCACCTGCGCAAGGCCGGGGTCACGCACGAGGTGCTCAACGCCAAGCAGCACGAACGCGAGGCGCAGATCGTTGCCAACGCCGGCCAGCCGGGCGCGGTGACCATCGCCACCAACATGGCCGGCCGCGGTACCGACATCGTGCTCGGCGGCTCGCTGGAAGCGGAACTGCAGGCGCTGGGCGAAGACCTCAGCGACGCCGAGCGCGCGCGCCTGAAGGCCGCCTGGCAGGAGCGCCACGACGCGGTCAAGGCCGCCGGCGGCCTACACATCATCGGTACCGAGCGCCACGAGTCGCGGCGTATCGACAACCAGCTGCGCGGCCGCTCCGGCCGCCAGGGCGATCCGGGTTCCTCGCGCTTCTACCTGTCGCTGGAAGACAACCTGATGCGCATCTTCGCCTCCGACTGGGTGCAGAAGGCGATGCGGATGATGGGCATGAAGGAAGACGACGTCATCGAGGACAAGCTGGTCAGCCGCCAGATCGAGAAGGCGCAGCGCAAGGTCGAGGCGCACAACTTCGACATCCGCAAGAACCTGCTCGACTTCGACGACGTCAACAACGACCAGCGCAAGGTGATCTACGCGCAGCGCGACGAACTGCTCGATGCCGAGTCGGTCAAGGACAACGTCGACGGCATCCGCGACGACGTGATCTACGACATCGTGGCGCGCTTCGTGCCGCCGAACTCGATCGACGAGCAGTGGGACCTGGCCGGGCTGGAAGCGACCCTGTCCAGCGATCTGGGCCTGCCGCTGTCGCTGACCGACCTGGTCAAGCGCCACGAGGAACTCGACGCGGCCGGCATCGCCGAGAAGGTGCGCGAGGAAGTCGATCGCCACTTCCAGGAGAAGGAAGCGGCGGTCGGCGGCGAGACCATGCGCGCGCTGGAAAAGCACGTGATGCTGACCGTGCTCGACCAGAGCTGGAAGGAGCATCTGGCGCGCATGGACTACCTGCGCCAGGGCATCCACCTGCGCGGCTATGCGCAGAAGCAGCCCAAGCAGGAATACAAGAAGGAAGCCTTCGAGTTGTTCTCGGAGATGCTCGAGCACGCCAAGCGCGAGGTGGTGACCTTGCTGGCGCGCGTGCGCATCCGCAGCGAGGAAGAAGTGGCGGCGCTGGAAGCGCAGGAACGGCAGCAGATGGAGGCGCAGCTGCGCCAGGCGCAGTTCCAGCACCAGGACGCCGGCGGCTACAGCGCCGACGAGGAAGCCGAGCAACTGGCGCTGGGCGCCAATCCGCAGCAGGTGGCGCAGGTCACCCGCGAGGCGCCCAAGGTCGGCCGCAACGATCCGTGCCCGTGCGGCAGCGGCAAGAAGTACAAGCATTGTCATGGGCAGTTGAGCTAGGAGCGAGCGCTGATGCGAGCGCTGTTACGCACTCGCGCATCAGCCCCACGCTTTGCTTCGCAAAACGCGGGCCCCGGCTCATAAGCCTCCACAACCCCGCGCCTATCGGCGCGCCCCCTTTGCTAAAGGGGGGGAGCGCTGTTGCGCAATCGCGCACCAGCCCCACGCTTTGCTGCGCAAAGTGCGGGCCCCAGCTCATCAGCCTCCAAATCCCCGCGCCTATCGGCGCGCCCCCTTTACTAAAGGGGGCTGTGGCTCCAGATGGGCTGCGGTGATTGTCAAACCCTTGTCGCAACAGCCCCGCCTTGTGCGGGGCGTTTTGTTTGTGGGACGGGCGCACGCCGGTGTGGTGTGGCGCGCGTTCTGCGTGTAGGGTGCGGGGTGTCGCCATTGCAGTTGGATGCCTGCCGTGGAGCCTTACCGAAAGTGAACTGATCCCTGGAATTTTGTCCCACTTCCGGTGTGTGTGGGGGGGGGGGGCAGTTCCAAAGTCGGAGCGATTCAGTTGACAAATGAAATTGGGGAGTTGTATCTTTCAGCTACATCAAGGATGTGATGTGCTAAATGCAAAGTAAATTTTTTCGCCAAGAAGCACTCGACTCGACGCAGTCAAGGTGGCTAGGGAGTTTTTCAATAAGCCAACCCCCGGCTCTGGGCTCGTTGTGCTTAGTCGCAGCGCTTGCTGCGATTTCAGTTATTCTATTTTTGATATTCGGTGAATATACACATCGATCACGCGTATTCGGCGAATTGGTGCCTGCGAAAGGCATGTCAATAATTCTGGCGCCAGCCACTGGCGTACTATCTCGTGTGGATGTTCAGGAAGGTGATGCGGTTCACGCCGGTCAGACCATTGCGATAGTCGCGATTTCCAGTATGACTGTGCGAAGTGGTGACGCGGGGAAAGCAATAAATGAACAGCTTGATATTAGGATGAAAAGCGTTGAGCGCTCGAAGCTATATCATAGCCAGCAACTCAACGCTCAAGAGGCGGGTCTACGGCAACAGCTGGAAGCCGCTAAACAAGAGCTGTCGCAGCTTGATAATCAGATATTAAATCGGCGGAAACAGATTGGCATAGCTGAGGAGATACTGGGTAGAATGCGTCAGCTCAGGGATGGGTATTATATTAGTTTAACGCAAATCAAGCAGCAAGAGACGGAATTGCTGTCCCTAAGTAGTGGCATTGATGAGTTGAAGAGAAGTAAAGCGGTAAGCCAGCGAACTGTCGCTCAACTTCGTCAAGCGCTATTTGAGCTTCCCGAGCAGCAAAAGCTTAACTCTGCTTCTTACGATAATAGCGTGGCTGAGCTTGCGCAGGAGGCAATTGAAAATTCCATCCGTGGCGAGGTTGCCATAATTGCTCCTGTGTCTGGAATAGTCGCAAGCGCCTTATACAAGCCGGGCCAAGCTATCCAGTCAGGCAAGATTATAGCGAATATTCTTCCGTCTGATGATCACCTTGAGGCGGAGATAAAGGTGCCGGGGCGAGCTATTGGCTTTGTGAAGAGTGGCGATAAAGTTAATATTAGATATCAAGCGTTCCCTTACCAAAAGTTTGGGCATGGCGTGGGTGTGGTCGAGCGAGTTGCGCGCAACGCGCTCGAGGAGGAGCCAAAGGCGCAAATTGGAAAAGCCGAAATGGATAGCTATTATCGTCTTATAGCTAGTATTAATCAGCAAGCCATCAACGTACATGGCAAATATGAGCCGCTATTGCCCGGGATGGTTGTTGAGGCTGATATTCTTGGTGAGAGAAGAAGCCTGCTGCAGTGGATCTTTGATCCTTTGTATTCGATGCGAGAGGATCTGGCTAGCGAATAAAATTCCGCTATGGCAGTAAATGCCATGCTGACGCCAAGGTTCGAGGCGATACATCGAGCCAAACTATGAAAAGGATTTTTGCATGGATAACGATATTGTAGAAATTAAGGACGATCAGCTGGACGAAATCGCCGGCGCAATGGAGGAGTGTAAGCCGGGCCAGGTGCCGACCAACGTCTATATCCGCTCGACCGGCAGGTGGTCGACCGGCTGTGACTGATACATAAGATCCACAGGGGTGGGCGGTCAAGCGCCCACCCTTCTTTTTTGGATGACAACTTATGCGATTCGGGGACAATGTAGTGCTGGTGGAGGGGAGCAAACGCGTGGCCCTCTATCACATGGCTTTAGGCAAGCTTATTCGTGCGCCACTCTTCGTAGCAGATTTTGGCACTGGGAATCGGGAACCTAAGGGGGACATTGAGCTCAGAACGGCAGAAAAGCTGATTTCTGCCGGATATCTGCAAAGAGAAAATGAATCGAAGTGGTTGCCATACACTGTCCAAGCCACTACGCCTAATATTTCTCCGATTTCAAATTTGGTAGTGCTGGGTAGCGTGGATAATTATCGACGTCTAAGACATCTGCTGGAAAAAGATGAGCTCGCTTATCTGGTAAGGCATGTTGTCATTTTAAATGCGGATGCCAATCTTGATTTTGCAGGTCTTATGAGGAAGTATGCGCTTTCATATGAACTTGCGGGTGAAGTATCAGACGGGATTTACTCTAAGGTATTTAGTAAATTGGGCGATCACGTTGCGACAAGGAGGCCGGTTAAATTAAAAAATAATCGCGACCTTTTGCGGATTGACTATCGTACAATGATTGTATTGATGAATTATGTGGAGTCGGTAGGTACAATTTTTATTGACGCATTAGGCAACGTAACGCCTCACGTTAACGAGAAGCACTTCGTGTTGGGGGCCATTGATGTAACAGGCCTTGATGGAATAATTTCGGGAGAGGCATATCAGCGTCATATTAGCAATCGTAAGGCCAAGCGCGTGCGTTGTGGCTCGTGCGAATTAAGGCTCGCCTGTCTTCATAGTTTTGTGGAGAGAGTAGACCCAAGTGACATTAGTAGCGAGCCTACAATGTGTATATACGACCCTCATGATGAATCCTATCAAAATGCGTTATTCGCAAGATAATAAGATTTTGCTTTTTGCACGAGACTATGAGCATAATATTGAGAGCCTCATCGCGCAAATATGTTGGCTCGGTGGAATGCCAATCGTTGTCACGCTCAATGATCTCCGGAATTCATTTGCCACAACCATCATCAAGGATGGCAATGATACAACGCTGATCGGCAGTGTATCTGGCAAGAGAAAGGATTTCAATATTAGAGAAATACGCTCAGTCTGGTCTCGAGGATTTCCTGTTGAGGAGATGCCGGAGATCGCGACAGCGCAGAACTTGACCTATCATCAGTGGAAATACTATATTGGTTATATAATAACTCAGTTAAGTGGTGCAGTGTGGATGAATTCATTGGACGCGATAGCCTCAACGAACAACCGCCTAACTCAGTTGAAGGTTGCGACGTTGTGTGGATTCAAGGTCCCGGATTCTTTGGTTACCAATCGGCGGCGGGATGTAGAAGAGTTCATCGCCGAGTATGGCGAAATAATTGTCAAGCAGATATCCTCTGGGCATCCTCGGGAGTGCGCAGATCGTCTGCTCTTCGCAAGAAAAATTGATTGTGCCAACCTCGCAATTTATTCGAGCAATATTGCTAGTTCACCATCACTTTATCAATCATTAGTTGACAAAGAAATCGAGCTTCGAGTCTACTTTGTTGATGGAGAAGTCTATTGCGCTGGAATGCGTATTTCTGGCGGTGATGACGTTGACTCCAGATCATTAATTTCTAAAAAACATTACTTCAAGTTTTCGCTGGATGAAATGACAATAAGCAAAATCCGTCAACTTACAAGTGCGATGAATCTCCGCTATGCTGCTATTGACATGGCTATTGATAGGCGTGGGGATCTGGTTTTCTTTGAGGTTAACCATTCGGGGCAATGGGGTTATGTTGAGAGAGAGACCGGAATTCCAGTAACTCAGTCAATTGCTAGCAAGGTTGTGGCTTATGCAAAAGCCTAGAGATAATTTCCCGCTTATAAATGAGCTTAATCAGCATCGGTTGATGTATGAAACTTATCTAGATGAGGTAAATAATGCTGAAGCGCATTATGCTATTGAAAGAGCTGAATCCGTAATATTGGGCGCAAATTTTTCTTATTTTCTTGATAAGGTGCCTGGGGAATTAAATAAGGTGTCCATTTCCTCAATCTTCGCGGAAGAATGAAAATGAAATTTGTGAGCTCGGTTCTAATTGCCTTTTTGGCGCTGTTCATTTTTCGGAATTACGCTAAGGCCACACCAGATGATAGTGAGCGGGGCGAGGGTCCGACAGTGGGTGAGGCAATGGAAGCACTCTCACAGAATGGTCTTCTGAGGCAGCAGCAGATACTTGAAAGGTTGCTTGAGCGAATTGGTGAGCGCCAAGATGAACATTCTAGATATATTAGGGATCTAACAGGCAACAACCTAGCCACAGTTTTAAGTTTTCAGGGGGATTACCTTTCTTCGATCCGTGTTTTCCCTGTGAGTTACAGTCAAAATTCAAATCTTGAGGTGGTATATCCAGCTACAGGCCGTTTGAAATTAAAAAAAGCAGATGTTTCGATTTCGAAACTTGCGCGAGATAAAAAGATACTCATTATCAACGAAGCGCACCACGTTCCTGAGACTCGTTGGCTTCCAATCTCGATACTTCCGGCGCTCAAGGAGTCAGGTTACCACTATTTGGCACTTGAAGCATTATCTGAGAACGGTGCTTCTGTTGGCGAGCGTGGATATGCCAATTTTGACACGGGTTCGTATACGAATGAGCCAATTTATTCCGAACTTATAAGAAGGGCGCTGGCACTTGGCTTTACGCTCATACGCTACGATACGGCGGTTGATGCTGGACAGGAAGAGCGCGAGTCTACTCAAGCCAAAAATATTTTAAAAATTCTAAAAGATGATCCTTTGGCAAAAGTACTAATCGTTGCTGGTTATCGGCATGCCGCTAAGAACGATCAGGGTGCGGGGGGGGGGGACGCTTGCAACAAGACTGAGTGCGGTTACCAAAAACAGAGTGGTAACAATAGATCAGACAAGCATGGTCTCTAATTCTGGCCGAGCGCGAGAAATAGCGGAAAGCTTGTTAAAAAAATTCAAGCCATCTGAGCCCTCAGTCTTGGTGAATGAAAATGGAGCGCCTTGGAGCTTACAGGAAAGGCAATTTGATGCGACGGTTCTGCTACCCTCCAATGTGGAAGTATTTGGCCGGCCGAATTGGTTAAGTCTGGGGGGGATGAGGATGCCAGTTGAGATCAGCGCTGCGATTTGCAATTTGACCTTTCCATGCCTAATTGAGGCTCGTCCCCTGAGAGAGTCTTCGAGCTCAGTACCTAGTGATCGGTTTGTATTGCGGAGCGCCAGTGATAGGTCGAAGCTTTATTTGCCAACGGGCAAATACATTTTGCTTGCGACTGATATTGATGGTCGATTACTTCACGAGAACGAGATTGGTGTGCGACCAAGCGCTATTAGTGAGTACAAGACGCGTTAATAATAACTGCTATTGCTCAAAAATGTCCGAAATTATTCTTCAATCAGAAGCATCCGAATGCGGTCTGGCGTGTTTAGCAATGATTTCGCGCGCTAATGGCGGGCGACACAATCTTCGAACATTGAGGGCAGCGTTTCCTGGTTCGCTCAAAGGGCTAAGTCTCCGTAGAATGATCCAGATCGGGAGAGAAATAGGTCTCGCAGCGCGACCTGTCCGCCTTGAGCCTGTTAGCTTACGAAAACTGAAACTTCCTTGTATTTTGCATTGGGAGATGAATCATTTCGTCGTTCTCTCCGGGATCGAGAAGTCTTCGTTTATTATTCTGGATCCGTCTGCTGGTAAGCTAAAGATATCCGCTGAGTCGTTTTCATCAAAATTTACTGGGATTGCAGTTGAATTTTCTGCAACATCTTCGCTTGGTTCTGAGCCGGAGCCGGAGCGCGTTAATTTGGTTCAATTAACCGGTGGGGTACGAGGGTTAAAGAGAATTGCTGCTCAAATTTTGCTTCTTTCTGTATCATTGCAAGTTTTTGTTGTGCTAGCACCATTTTTTATGCAATGGGTGATTGATCAAGTTCTTGTTTCCGGAGATTCTGGCTTGTTGCTAACTCTGGGAGCCGGGTTTTCGATAGCGCTTGTCCTCCAGGTTGCAATAGCTCAGATCAGAGGGGCAGCAGTTGTTTACGTTTCATCACAGCTTGGGATGAAATGGATGCGGAACGTATTCACACACGTTCTGCATCTGCCGATGTCATTCTTTGAACGGCGTCATTTGGGTGATATTAATTCAAGAATTTCTTCGATCGGGGCCATCCAGCGCACGCTTACAACCCAGTTTGTCGAGTCGCTAATCGATGGCGCCATGGCTACTGCAGCCCTGGTTCTTATGTTTTTTTATAATGTCAAACTTGCGGCAATTTCGGCGTCTACGTGTTTGTTGTATATAATTATTAGAATTTTACTACATGGTCACATCCATCGTAGAACCGAGGCTCAGCTTGCTTGCTCAGCAGCGCAACAAACGCATCTCTTTGAATCACTTAGGGGAATGCAGAGCATTAAAGTTAATGGTCAAGAGAGCATACGAAACGCAGCGTTCGACAATCTTTTGACTGACACAGTGAATCACGAGGTGGTTTTGGGGCGTTTTCATACCATCCTGGACTCTGCTAATTTATTCGTTTTCGGAATTTCAAGAATATTTATAATTTGGGTGGGCGCGACTGTTGTCTTGAGTTCCTCGTTTTCTGTGGGAATGCTTGTTGCTTACCTGGCTTACAATGAAATATTTGCTCAGCGAGTTGCAGTGCTCGTTAATAATTATTTTGACTTCAAAATGCTTGGCGTGCATTGTGAGCGTCTTGCTGATATAACGTTGGAAAAACCGGAAAAATTTATTTCAGTTGGTGCTTCGTCGCCCACGGAAGGCTCGGTTGAGGTTAAAAATGTATCATTTCGGTATGCCGAGGGGGAGCCATGGATCGTGCGTGATTGTAGCCTTAATATTGCTCCAGGTGAGTCTGTTGCGATTGTCGGCGCTTCTGGGTGCGGAAAGAGCACGTTAATGAAATTGATGCTCGGTTTGCTGACTCCGACTGAGGGTACCATCTTGGTTGGAGGACTGGATATCAATCGATATGGTGCGTCAAGTATGAGAGATGTTGTGGGGGCTGTAATGCAGGACGATCAGTTATTTGTTGGAACTATTGGTGAGAACATTAGCTTCTTTGATCCGAACCATGATCAGGAGCGAGTGGAATGGGCATCTCGCTTGGCTGCTGTTGATGACGATATCGCGTCGATGCCTATGCAGTACAAAAGTCTGATTGGTGATATGGGAAGTGCGCTCTCGGGAGGTCAAAGACAACGAGTTATCTTGGCTCGTGCATTATATAGAAACCCGAAGATAATTTTTCTTGATGAAGCAACAAGTAGTCTTGATGTTTTGAAGGAAAGTCAGGTCAATGCTTCTATTAAAATGTTAAGTTTGACTCGAGTCATTGTTGCTCATCGTCCCCAAACTATTGCAAGTGCTGATAGAGTATTAACAATGGTAGGGGGGCAGGCAAAGGAGGTGGGTCAGAATTATGATTTTTTCCTCCAGTCTTGAATTGAAGGTGTTCTTGTCGGCGCGCGATTACGCGCTGTCCGTGCAGTTCTATCGGGAAGTGGGGTTCGTGCCCGAGGAGATCGGTCCGGGGCTGACTGCTTCCGCCACTGCGAGCGCTGTGCGTTCCTGCTGCAGGATTTCTACGACCAGGGGTTGGCGCACAACCTGATGCTGCATCTTTGGGTGGAGGATGCCGATGCCTGGTGGCGGCGGCTTGATGCCGCCGATCTGGCCGGCCGCTACGGCGCGCGCGTCGGCGTGCCGGAGGATCGGCCCTGGGGCATGCGCGACGTCAGCCTGCACGATCCGGGCGGGGTGCTGTGGCGGATCGGCCACGCCTTGCCGGGGTGAGCCAGGAGCCGGCGTCCATGCCGCGTGGGTGCCGCCGTTGCTGTGGTGTTCGCCTGCATGGCGGTATGCGGCCGGTTTGGCCGTAAGCGACGCGTCGCCACCCTCCGCCACCTCGCCGTGCGTTGGCCGAATGCGCGCAGCGCTGCCGTGATGCGTGGATCGGCGGCGATGTGAATCGTGTTCATTGCGCTGGCACTGCCGAAGGCGGCAAGCTTGCGCCATGTCCGAACCGCTCAGATCCATTCATGTCGTCGCCGGGGTCATCACCGATGCCCGCGGCCGTATTTTGCTGGCCCGGCGTACCGAGGGCCGCGACCTCGCCGGTCTGTGGGAGTTCCCCGGCGGCAAGCGCGAGCCGGGCGAGACCTCCGAGCAGGCCCTGGTGCGCGAGCTGCAGGAGGAGCTGGGCATCGAGGCGACGGTCGGCGCGCAGCTGATCGAGGTGCCGCAGCGCTATCCGGACAAGCGGCTGCGCCTGGAGATGCGCCAGGTGCTGTCGTGGAAGGGCAACGCGCGCGGTCGCGAAGGCCAGGCGCTGACCTGGGTGGCGCCGGACAAGCTCGACCGCTACGCGATGCCGCCGGCCGACCAGCCGGTGGTGGCGATGCTGCGCCAGCCCGATCGCTATCTGGTGACGCCGGAGCCGGTCGATCCCGAGCGCTGGCTGGCGGCGCTGGAGCGCGCGCTGCAAGGCGGCGTGCAGCGCGTGCACCTGCGCGCGCGCAGCCTGCCGGTCGCGCAATGGCAACCGCTGGCGCGGGCCGCGGCGGCGCTATGTACGGCGCGCGGCGCGCAAGTGCT
>NZ_CAPJ01000134.1 GCF_000331775.1 Xanthomonas translucens pv. translucens DSM 18974 | reverse complement strand
CCGAGGCGCTGCACGCCAGCGGCGGCCGCCGCGCCCGCGACGCCGGCTTGACCCGGCTGTACGCGCTGGGCCCGCTCAGCGCCATCGCCGCGCAGGCCTTCGGCGAGAACGGCCGCGTGTTCGACAGCCATGCGGCGCTGATTGCGGCGCTGCGTGCGGACCTCCGCGCGGTCGGGACTCGGGACTCGGGACTCGGGACTCGCGAAGAGCAGGATCAAGAGCAGGAAACAGAGCAAATGCATGAGAACACCGGCGCAGCGGCAGATGGCGTTGCGCCTTTACGAGTCCCGAGTCCCGAGTCCCGAGTCCCGGCTTCACTGAGTCCCGAGTCCCGAGTCCCGGCAACCCTCCTGATCAAAGGATCGCGCGGCAGCGCCATGGACAAGATCGTCAGCGCGCTGCTGGCGCAGGGAGAGGGGGCGCCGCATGCTGCTTGAACTGTCCCGTTGGCTGCAGCAGCTGGAGAGCCTGTTCGGGCTGTTCGGTTACCTCACCTTCCGCGGCATCCTCGCGGCGCTGACCTCGCTGTTCCTGTCGCTGTGGCTGGGGCCGGCGGTGATCCGCAAGCTGGCGCAGTTCAAGGGCGGCCAGCCGATCCGCCAGGACGGCCCGCAGAGCCACTTCTCCAAGGCCGGCACGCCGACCATGGGCGGCTCGATGATCCTGATCACCGTGCTGCTGTCGGTGCTGCTGTGGGGCGATCTGCGCAACCGCTACGTGTGGCTGGTGCTGGCGGTGATGCTGGCGTTCGGCGTGATCGGCTGGTACGACGATTGGATCAAGATCGTGCGCCGCGACCCCAACGGGCTGAAGTCGCGCTGGAAGTACCTGCTGCAGTCGATCTTCGGCCTGGCTGCGGGCCTGTGTCTGTACTACACCGCCGACGTGCCGGCCGCGATCACCTTCTATATCCCGATGTTCAAGTCGATCGCGCTGCCGCTGGCCGGGATCAGCTTCGTCGCCATCGCCTACTTCTGGATCGTCGGCTTCTCCAACGCGGTCAACCTGACCGACGGCCTGGACGGGCTGGCGATCATGCCCACGGTGCTGGTGGCGTGTGCGCTGGGCGTGTTCGCCTACGCCTCGGGCAATGCGGTGTTCTCCGCCTATCTGAAAATTCCTTCGATCCCCGGCGCTGGCGAGCTGATCATCATCTGCGCGGCGATCGCCGGCGCGGGCCTGGGCTTTTTGTGGTTCAACACCTATCCGGCGATGGTGTTCATGGGCGATATCGGCGCGCTGGCGCTGGGCGCGGTGCTCGGCACCATCGCGGTGATCGTGCGCCAGGAACTGGTGCTGGTGATCATGGGCGGCGTGTTCGTGATCGAGACGCTGTCGGTGATGATCCAGGTCGCCTCGTTCAAGCTCACCGGCAAGCGCGTGTTCCGCATGGCGCCGATCCACCACCACTTCGAGCTGAAGGGCTGGCCCGAGCCGCGGGTGATCGTGCGTTTCTGGATCATCTCGGTGGTGCTGGTGCTGGTCGGCCTGGCCACGTTGAAGGTGCGCTGATGAACGACGCCGCGCGCCAGGCAACCCGACTCGAGGCCATCGGCGGCCGCTACGACCCGTGGCTGCTCGGCGCCGTGGTGGCACTGGCCTCGCTGGGCGTGGTGATGGTCGGCTCCAGCTCGATCGAGCTGACGGTGAGCCCGTTCTATTATCTCACCCGGCACATGCTGTTCCTGGCCGGCGGCATCGGTCTGGCGATCTGGACCATGCGCACCGAGCTGAAGAACATCGAGCAGTACAATCAGCTGCTGCTGCTGGCCTGCTTCGGCCTGCTGATCGTGGTGTTCGTGCCCGGCCTGGGCAGCAGCGTCAACGGCGCGCGACGCTGGATCAACCTGGGCATCTCCAAGTTCCAGACCGTGGAAGCGGTCAAGGTGCTGTACATCGTGTGGCTGTCCAGCTACCTGGTGCGCTTCCGCGACGAGGTCAACGCGACCTGGCCGGCGATGCTCAAGCCGCTGGGCGTGGCGGTGGCATTGGTCGGCCTGCTGCTGATGCAGCCGGACTTCGGTTCTTCCACGCTGCTGCTGGCGATCACTGCGGGCATGCTGGTGCTGGGCGGGGTCAACCTGCCGCGCATGTCGATGCCGATCGTGATCGGGCTGCCGGTGTTCGCCTTCATCGCGATCCTGGAACCGTACCGCCTGCGCCGCATCACCTCGTTCCTGGACCCGTGGGCCGACCAGCTCGGCTCCGGCTACCAGCTGTCCAATGCGCTGATGGCGGTGGGCCGCGGCGAACTGTTCGGGGTCGGCCTGGGCGGTTCGGTGCAGAAGCTCAACTACCTGCCCGAAGCGCATACCGATTTCATCTTCTCGGTGATCGCCGAGGAGCTGGGCTTCACCGGCGTGTGCCTGATCATCGCGCTGTACGCGCTGCTGGTCGGGCGCGCGTTCTGGCTGGGCATGCGCTGCGTGGAAATGAAGCGCCACTTCTCCGGCTATATCGCCTTCGGCATCGGCCTGTGGATCAGCTTGCAGAGCTTCGTCTCGGTCGGCGTGAATCTGGGCATCCTGCCGACCAAGGGCCTGACCCTGCCGCTGATCTCCGCCGGCGGTTCCAGTGTGCTGATGACCTGCGTGGCGATGGGCCTGCTGCTGCGCGTGTCCTACGAACTCGATCGCGCCGAACGCCAGGTGGCGAAGGTGCGCAGCGACGCGGTGCCGGTCAAGCAGACCGTGGACAGCGCCGAAGACCTGCAGGCCGCACGCGAGGCCAGCGCCAGTGCGGTGGCTGCGGCGATCCAGGCCGGTACCCCGGCGCGCGGCACCAGCCGCATGCAGCCGCGGGTCGAGCCGACCTTCGGGAGGCTGGGATGAGTGTGTCCGTGCCGATGACCAGCACCGCTATGACCGACGTTGCGTCGCGCCCGGTGATGATCCTCGCTGGCGGTACCGGCGGGCACATCTTCCCGGCGCTGGCGGTGGCCAAGGTGCTGCGCGCGCGCGGCGTGCCGGTGGTGTGGCTGGGCGCGGCCGGGCGCATGGAGACGCAGTTGGTGCCGCAGCACGGCATCGAGATCGATACCATCGAGATCGGTGGCCTGCGCGGCAAGGGCCTGCTGGCGCTGTTCTGCGCGCCGCTGCGGGTCATGCGCGCGATCCG
>NZ_CAPJ01000135.1 GCF_000331775.1 Xanthomonas translucens pv. translucens DSM 18974 | reverse complement strand
CCGATGCCGCCGCCGAAGTGGAAGCGGCGCTGCCGAGCGTGCGCGCCGTCGCGCCGCCGCCGGCCGCGCAGCCGGTGCCGGTGCAGGAGACCCGCCAGTGAGCCGCGCGCTGCCGCTGTCGCAGCTGTTGCCGGATCTGGCGCTGGCGTGCGACGTGCAGGTGTCCGGGCTGGTCATGGACAGCCGCGCCGTGCACGCAGGCGATGCGTTCGTGGCGATCGCCGGGTTCGGCGCGCATGGGTTGGGCTTCGTCGCGCAGGCGCGCGCCAATGGCGCGGCGGCGATCCTGTTCGAACCGCCGGCGCCGGCCGAATTGCCGGCCCCGACCGATGCGATCGCGGTGCCGGGCCTGCGCGCGCGCATGGGCGCGATGGCCGACCAGTTCCATGGCCATCCGTCGCAGATGATGGCCATGGTCGGGGTCACCGGCACCAACGGCAAGACCTCCACCGTGCAGTTGCTGGCGCAGGCCTGGCAGTGCCTGGGCACGCGCAGCGGCAGCATCGGCACGCTCGGCGTCGGCCTGTACGGCGCCGTGGTGCCGACCGGTTTCACCACCCCGTTGGTGCTGCAGACGCACGCGCTGCTGGCCCAGCTGCGCGACGCCGGCGCGCAGGCGGTGGCGATGGAAGTGAGTTCGCACGCGCTGGATCAGGGCCGCGTCGATGCGGTGCACTTCGACGTGGCGGTGTTCACCAATCTCACCCGCGACCATCTGGATTACCACGGCGACATGGCCGGCTACGGCGCCGCCAAGGCGCGCCTGTTCGCCACGCCGGGGCTGAAGGCGGCGGTGGTCAATCTCGACGACGCGTTCGGCCGCGACCTGCTGGCGACGCTGGACCCGGCGCTGCGCCGCATCGGCATCAGCTCGCGCGGCCAGGCCGGCGCCACGCTGCGCGCCGAAGCGCTGCGCCTGGACGCGCGCGGCATCGGTTTCGACCTGCTGATCGACGGCGCATGCCATCCGGTGCAGTCGCCGCTGCTCGGCCGCTTCAACGTGGACAACCTTCTGGCCGTGGCCGGCGTACTGCACGCGCTGGACGTGGCGCCGGCGCACATCGCCGCGACGCTGTCGCAGCTGCAGCCGATCCGCGGGCGCATGAACCGCCTCGGCGGCCGCGACGCGCAGCCGCTGCTGGTGATCGACTACGCGCATACCCCGGACGCGCTGGAGCAGGCGCTGGACAGCCTGCGCGGCCATGCGCACGGCCGCCTGCTGTGCGTGTTCGGCTGCGGTGGCGAGCGCGACACCGGCAAGCGCCCGCAGATGGCGGCGATCGCGCAGCGCCTGGCCGACGCGGTGATCGTCACCGACGACAATCCGCGCGGCGAGGATGGCGATCGCATCGTCGCCGACATCCTGGCCGGCTTCACCGACCTGCAGGCGGTGCGCGTGCAGCGCGATCGCGCGCAGGCCATCGCCCTGGCCGTGGCCGAAGCCGGCCCCGACGACATCGTGCTGATCGCCGGCAAGGGCCACGAGCCGTATCAAGAAATCGCCGGCATCCAGCATCCGTTCGACGATACCGAGGTCGCCGCGCAGGCGCTGCAGGCGCGCGCCGCACGGCCAGTGGAGCACGCCCGATGAAGCGTCTGCCGCTGTCGATGATCGCGCACTGGGCCGGCGCCGAGCTGCACGGCGACGACGTGGCGATCGATGCGATCGCCCACGACACCCGCACGCTGGCGCCGGGCAGCCTGTACGTGGCGCTGCGCGGCGAGCGTTTCGACGGCCATGATTTCGTCGCTGATGCCGCCGCGCGCGGCGCCAGCGCGCTGCTGGTGGAATTGCTGCAGCCGCACAGCGAACTGCCGCAGATCCTGGTTGCCGATACCCAACTGGCGTTGGCGCGGATCGCCGCCGGCATGCAGCGCGGCCGCGCCACGCGCGTGGCCGCGATCACCGGCAGCAACGGCAAGACCAGCGTCAAGGCGCTGCTGTTGGCGATCCTGCAGCACGCCTGCCGGGTGAACGGTGGCAGCGTCCATGCCAATCCCGGCAACCGCAACAACGAGATCGGCCTGCCGCTGGCCGTGATCGAAGCGCCGGACGCGGCCGACTACGCGATCTACGAAATGGGCGCCGGCAAGCCGGGCGACATCACCTACCTGACCGACATCGTCGCCCCGCACGCGGCGCTGGTGAACAACGTCGCCGCGGCGCACCTGGAGCGCATGGGCAGCCTGCTTGGCGTCGCGCAGACCAAGGGCGCGATCTACGCCGCGCTGCCGGCCGACGGCACCGCGGTGATCAACGCCGACGACGCGTTCGGGCGGTGGTTCGAACAGCGCCTGCCGACGCCGACCCCGCGCGTGCTGCGCTTCGGCCTGCAGGCCAGCGCCGAGGTCACCGCCACGCAGTTGCGGGTGGGTCCGGACCGCTCGCAGTTCGTGCTGGTCACCCCGCACGGCGCGGTCGAAGCGACGCTGCCGCTGCCGGGCCGGCACAACCTGATGAACGCACTGGCCGCCGCGGCGCTGGCGCTGGCGCTGGACATCGCGCCGGCGCTGATCGCCGCCGGACTGGCGCAGGTGCAGCCGGTGCCGGGCCGGCAGATCGCGCACACGCTGCCTGGCGGCGCGGTGCTGATCGACGACAGCTACAACGCCAACCCCGGTTCGCTGGCCGCGGCGATCGACGCGCTGGCCGTGGCCGGCGGCGAGCGCTGGCTGGTGCTGGGCGACATGCGCGAACTCGGCGACGGC
>NZ_CAPJ01000136.1 GCF_000331775.1 Xanthomonas translucens pv. translucens DSM 18974 | reverse complement strand
GCGCCTGGCGCGGCTGGCCGGCGAGCCGCGCACTTTGGTGTTCTATGAATCGGCGCACCGCATCGTCGAGTCCCTGGCCGACTGCCGCGCCGCGTTCGGCGACGCGCGCCCGGCTGTGCTGGCGCGCGAGCTGACCAAGCTGTTCGAGACCGTGCTTGACGGCAGCCTGGCCGCGCTGCAGGCGCGGGTGGAAGCCGACGCCAACCAGCGCAAGGGCGAGTTCGTGCTGATCGTGCAGGGCGCCGGCGACGATGCCGACGCGCAACTGACCGAGGGCCGCCGCGTCTACGCCACGCTCAGCGCGCATCTGCCGCCGTCCACCGCCGCCAAGCTGGCCGCGGAGATCACCGGGGCGCCGCGCAAGGCCTTGTACGGGGGCTGAGACGGCCGCAACACCGAGCGCATGCCGGCCGGCCTGCAGCGGGTAATCGCGCATCTGCCGTTTCCGGGCGCATGCGCTGTCAGGCCACTGCCGGGCAGCGGAACCCTGCTTGTTCGGCTTCCCATCCCAGCATCGCCAACCCGATGCTCCTGGGGATGGGCTTCTCGCCGCTGCGGTAATAGGCCAGCATGCGCCGGCTCACGCCCAATACCGCAGCGGCCGAATCCAGCGTCAGGTCGTGGCGATGCATCCAGGCGAGGACCTGCTGGTGCGAGTAGTCGCCGGCCTGCTCGATGGCGAGGGCCCGTAGGTTGTCGCTGGCGAGTGCCAGGTCATCGTTGCCGCCGAAGATGACGCCGCGTTTCCATTCGTCGAGCGAGACCTTGCAGAACACATGCGGCATCCGCGCCTGCTTCAGGGAAGGGGGTGAGGCCAGGACTTCGCTTACATCGACCATGCAGGCGAAGCCGTCGGCGAAGGTCAACGCAAGTTCGCCGGTTGCGATGGCCTTCACCTGGGTAATGACGAATTGAGGCTGGTTCATGGATTCAACTCCTGCCATCGGGTGACGCAGGCGGCCTTGTTCGCGGCGGCCCATTCCAGTGCCGCACTCAGCTCGCGCCGGCTCAGGTGGCCGGAGAGAACCGCAAGGGTTTCGATGACGGTCAAGGCTTCTCGACCATCCTTGGTGCGGACGTGGAATGGAGTGGAAAGTGGTCGGCTGCGTACAGCGTGACGTCGCTGCTGGCGAAACGGACGATGGTCGGCACGGTCCCAAATAGTGCAACCATTGCATCGGCGCAATCGGGGTGGGGCCGTCCCGGGCGCGTGTGTCGGCTTCGTCACAGCCAGGCCCAACGCCTCCGAACCCGGGAGTCTGCCGGGCGTCTGGAGATTTTTGAGAAAGTGGCGGAGCCGGCCGATAAGCCGGGTTCTGTCGTGGACAGTCATTCTTCTAGGCGCCGCGTCACCGCGGCGCTCCAGCAACCTACCCGGACCCGACGCGGGCAGCGCCATGAGGTCCCTATTTGGTCTTGCTCCAGGTGGGGTTTGCCGTACCGGTCCGTTACCGGACTCGCGGTGCGCTCTTACCGCACCATTTCACCCTTACCGGTCTGCTTGCGCAGACTTAGGCGGTATCTTTCTGTTGCACTTTCCGTCGGCTCGCGCCGCCCAGGCGTTACCTGGCACCTTGCCCTATGGAGCCCGGACTTTCCTCGGCACCCCGCTGCACCGAAATGCACCGGGATGACGCGACTGTCTGGCCGACTCCGCCGTACCTATTGTCGCATGTGCGGCGCCACCGCGCCGCGCACGTTGGTGACCACGCTGCAGCGGCCGGCATCGTCCAGGCCCACCCAACTGCCGCCGGAACGCAGATCGCGCCCGGCCAGCGCCCGCTGTGCCGGCGCCGCCCAGCGCTGCAGCGGCGCAGTCGGGCGGGCATGGAATTCGTCGCGGTTGCCGACCAGCAGCAGGCGCCAGCACGGGTGCGAGTGGAGGGCGAGGGCGGCCAGGCACATGGGCCGGGATTGTGCGGCTTTGCGCAGTGGCATGCGAGGCGGTCCGGAGCGGGCCTGGCAGCTGGCCGCTGTCTTAACGCCTTGTGCACAGGGCTGAATTTCCGCTCAATCTCAAAATATGAGATGAAACAGCAACTTGTGGATAAGCTTTGAACAAGTCTCTAAAGAATGGCGCAAGCCATTGATGTGGCTGGCGATTTATCGCTCGCAAAGTTGTTGACAACCTTTCGGGCGCTGCTAAGGTGGGTACTCGAGGGGAAACCGGGTTTTTTGTGGTTTTTCGTGGTTCAATGACCGTCCAGGCGGATTTGAAAAGGTGTAGGCGTCGTGTTTCAGGGCGAGACCGCAATCACAGTGGACGACAAGGGGCGTATGGCGGTTCCCACCGCGTACCGCGACCTCGTCGTGCGTGCGAGCGGCAATCGGCTGGTGCTGACCTACAACCCGTTCGAAGCCGGGTGCCTGTGGCTGTACGCGGAAAAGGAATGGGAGCGGGTCCGTGACGACGTCATGGCCAAGCCCAACACCCAGCGCGTGGTGCGGGTCCTGCAGCAGAAGCTGGTGGGTTCCTCGGCCGCGCTGGAGCTGGACGCCAACAGCCGCATCACCATCCCGCCGAGCCACCGCGCTGCGGTGGGCATCGAAAAGCGCGCCGTGCTGTTGGGCATGGGCGACAAGTTCGAACTATGGAGCGAGCAGGCTCATCGCGCACTGATCCAGCAGACATTGTCTGATGAGGATCTGGGCGATGGATTGCTCGATTTGAAGTTGTGAGCCGGGGTGTCCGGATGCGCGGACAGGCGCAGGCCGGTCACCTTCCGGTGTCGCAACCGCCGGCGGCGCATGTGCCGGTGCTGTTCGCGCAGGTCATGGACGGGCTGCAGGTGATCGAAGACGGAATCTATCTGGATGGCACGTTCGGGCGTGGCGGACACGCGCGCGGGGTGCTTCACAAACTCGGCCCAGGAGGCCGGCTGCTGTTGATGGACAAGGATCCCGAGGCGATCGCCGTAGCCGAACTTGCGTTCGGTGACGACGCGCGCGTGCGCATCCGCCGCGGCAGCTTCGCCGAATTGGGGCAATGGGACGCCGCCGCCGAGCTGGACGGGGTGCTGTTCGACCTGGGCGTGTCCTCGCCGCAGCTGGACGTGGCCGAGCGCGGTTTCTCGTTCGGCAAGGACGGCCCGCTGGACATGCGCATGGACCCGGACGCCGGCGAGAGCGCCGCGCAGTGGCTGGCGCGCGCCGACGAGCGCGCCATCGCCGACGTGCTGTGGACCTATGGCGACGAACGCCAGAGCCGGCGCATCGCCCGCGCGATCGTGGCGCGCCGCGCCGAGCAGCCGCTGACCCGCACCGCGCAGCTGGCCGAACTGATCGCCAGCGTGATGCCGCGCGGCGACAGCAAGACCCATCCGGCCACGCGCAGCTTCCAGGCGATCCGCATCCACATCAACCGCGAACTGGCCGACCTCGAAGCCGGGCTCGACGCAGCCCTGGCCAGGCTCAAGCCGGGCGGCCGCCTGGCGGTGATCAGCTTCCACTCGCTGGAAGACCGCATCGTCAAGCAGTTCATGAACCGCCACGCCAAGGCCCCGCCGAGCAACCGCCGCCTGCCCGAAGCGCAGCCGTTCGTGCCGACCCTGCACCTGCACGGCGGCGCGATCAAGGCCGATGCCGACGAACTTGCCGGTAATCCGCGGGCGCGTAGTGCGGTGTTGCGGGTGGCTGAGAAACTGGCGGGACTCGTGACTCGTGACTCGGGACTCGACAAGAGCTCGGGACTCGGGACCAGAGACTCGGGGCCCGATAGAAGCAACAGCAGCAGTGATCGGCCGGTGTGCGGGTCGGGCTTTTTCCGAGTCCCAAGTCCCCAGTCCCCAGTCCCGGCGCAGCTCCACAGGAGCGCGCCATGAGCCGCCTCCTTCTAATCGTCCTGCTCGCCTGCACCATCGCCTCGGCGATCGGGGTGGTGTACATGCGCCATCGCCATCGTCAGCTGTTCGTCGAGCTGTCGCGGCTGGAACACAACCGCGACGAGTTGAACATCGAATTCGGCCGGCTGCAGCTGGAGCAGGCGACCTGGGCGGAAAGCAATCGCGTCGATCAGGTCTCGCGCGAGCGGCTGGGCATGAAGTTCCCGGAAACCGGCGACATCGTGGTGGTGCGGCCATGAGCAAGGCCGGCCGCAATCGCCCGCGCAGCAACTTCAATCTCCGTGGCCGGCTGGTGCTGGTGGGTGCGGCGCTGAGCCTGTGCTCGGTCACCCTGATCGGCCGCGCCGCCTACGTGCAGATCATCAACAGCGATTTCTACCAGCGCCAGGGCGAGGCGCGCTACCTGCGCGAGCTGCCGATCGCCACCTCGCGCGGCATGATCACCGACCGCAACGGCGAGCCGCTGGCGGTGTCCACGCCGGTGGAGTCGATCTGGGTCAATCCGCAGGAGCTGCTGCGCAATCCCGACCGCATTCCGCAACTGGCGCAGGCGCTGGAACTGCCCAGCGACGAGCTGACCGCCAAGCTGTCGCAGAAGTCGGACAAGGAGTTCATGTACCTCAAGCGCCGGATCAATCCGGACAAGGCGCATGCGGTGGTCGCGCTGGGCATCCCGGGCGTGTTCTCGCAGCGCGAGTTCCGCCGCTTCTACCCGCAGGGCGAAGCGATGGCGCACGTGCTCGGCTTCACCAACATCGACGACCGCGGCCAGGAAGGGCTGGAGCTTGCGTACGACGAATGGCTGCGCGGCAAGCCCGGCTCCAAGCGCGTGATCCGCGACCGCAAGGGCGCGATCGTGGAGAGCATCGACCTGGTCAAGCCGGCCGAGCCGGGCAAGGACCTGACCCTCAGCATCGATCGCCGCATCCAGTTCCTGGCCTACAAGGAATTGCGCAACGCGTTGGCGCAGAACAACGCTGCCGGCGGTTCGATCGTGGTGATGGACGTGGCCACCGGCGAGATCATGGCCATGGTCAACCTGCCGACCTACAACCCGAACTCGGTCACCGGGGTCAATTCCGATGCGCGCCGCAACCGCGCGGTCACCGACCTGGTCGAGCCGGGTTCGACGATGAAGCCGCTGACCATCTCCACCGCGCTGAAGGCCGGGGTGGTGACCAAGGACACGCTGATCGACACCAACCCGGGCTACATGGCGGTCGGTCGCTTCACCATCAAGGACGTGCCGCGCAACAACGGCGTGCTGACCGTGACCGGGGTGATCACCCGCAGTTCCAACATCGGCGCGGCCAAGATCGGCGCCAAGCTGCCGGACCAGACCTTCTACGACCAGATCCACAGCTACGGCTACGGCAGCGCCCCGCACAGCGGCTTCCCCGGCGAATCGGCCGGCGTGCTGCCGCCGCCGGGACGCTGGAGCGGGTCGTCCAAGACCACCATGTCCTACGGCTACGGCCTGTCGGTGACGCCGCTGCAGATCGCGCGCGCCTACTGCGCGCTCGGCAACGGCGGCAAGCTGGTGACGCCGACCTTCATCAAGGGGCAGCACGAAGAAACCAAGGACGTGCTGAGCCCGGCGATCGCCAAGGAAGTGGTGACGATGATGGAAACCGTGGTGACCCAGGGCGGCGCCAAGGGCGCGGCGATCCTCGGCTACCACGTCGCTGGCAAGACCGGTACTGCGCGCCTGAACGGTCCCGGCGGCTATATCCGCGGCCACTACAACGCGCTGTTCGCCGGCCTGGTGCCGGCCAGCAATCCGCGCTTCGCCACGGTCATCGTGATCAACGATCCACAGGGCGCCAAGTACTACGGCGGCCTGGTCTCGGCGCCGGTGTTCCACAACGTGATGGAAGGCGCGCTGCGGCTGATGGACGTGCCGCCGGACGACATCCAGGCGTGGCTGGCGGCGCAGGCCGCCGGCAAGAGCGGGCATGCGCCGCCGCCGGTGCCGGTGGAGCCGGACCCGGCGCTGGTGCCCGATGCCGCCGCCGA
>NZ_CAPJ01000137.1 GCF_000331775.1 Xanthomonas translucens pv. translucens DSM 18974 | reverse complement strand
CGGCAGGCGCGCACGATCGCCTGCACCTGTGCGCGGGTCTGCGGCAGCGCCACCGCGTCGGCCAGCGCCCAGCGCCGCGAGTCGTCTTCGCCGTAGCTGCGGCGGCTGGTGTCGTCGGTGCGCCAGCCCTCAGCACCCAGCAGTGCGGCGAGAGTGTCGGTCAAGGTGGCAGGCAGTGGTGTGGTCATGGCGGCGATCGCGAAGCGGGAGAGGGAGGCGCTTGCACCGGTTTCCAGGTGCCGACCGCCAGCGCCAGCGGCAGCCACACCCAGCGCACTTCGGACCACAGCGTGGCCATGCCGCGCGCGCCGAGCAAGCCGTTGGCGAACGGCGAGACGCGGATCGGCCGCCACGGCGCGCACCAGCGCTGCTCGCTCCACGGCCACGCCAGCGCAACGCCGAGGCCGCCGCAGGTCCGCGCATCGAGCAGCGGGTGCGAGACGGTGCAGACGAACATCCAGGTCGCCGCGCTTCCTTGCCCCGAGCATGCGCAAGCGCGGCGCGACCTGCTTGGGCATGGATGGCACGCCCTGGGCACGTCAGCAGTCGTCGGCGCGGAACGCATCGCGCAGCCAGGTCAGCCGTGGCGGTTCGCCTTCGGCCTCGACCACGTCGAAACGGCACGGCCAGTTGGCGTAGTGCGGATGCGCGGCCAGAAATAGCTGCGCAGCCACCACCAGCCGGCGACGCTTGCGCCGGTCGACCGAGGCGGCGCCGCCGCCGAACGCGTCGTTGCGTCGGTAGCGCACCTCGACGAACACCAGGCACTGCGCCTGCTGCATCACCAGGTCCAGTTCGCCGCCGCGGTAGGCGACGTTGGCGGCGATCAGCTGCAGGCCGGCGCGCTCCAGTTCGGCGCGCGCCGCCGCTTCCACGTCGTTGCCGCGTTGCCGGCGGTCAACGCCCATCGGGCAGCGGCGTCGCGCGGCCGCCGCTGAAGGTGGACCAGGCCGGGGTGCGCAGGATGTTGCCGAAGCCGTCCAGGTGCAGCACGCCGGTGGCGCCGCGCAGGTTGGCCTCGGCGCCGGTGGCGAGCTTCTCCAGGTAGGCGCTGATCTGCCAGGCGTCGTAGCCGAACGCGAACAGGCGTGCGGCCTGGCCGCGTGCGGTCGGCAGGGTTCCGGCCACGCTGCTCGCCGCCGGCAGGCCGCCGACGCCGCGCACGTTCCACAGTTCGCTCGGGTAGGCGATGCCGTCCAGCACCAGGTCGTCCTCCGGCTTGCCGGTACCCAGCACCAGCTGCGAGGTCGCCACCCGGCTCTTGCCGGCGAAACCGGCCAGCGCCAGCTGCGGCGCCAGCGCGCGCGCGGTGCTGCCCTTCACCGCCAGGAACACCGCATCGGCGGCGCTGGCGTTGCGCAGCTGCGCGCCGACATCGCCCGGCACTTCGGCCACGCTGACGCTGGCGGCGACCTTGCCGCCGCGCTCGCTGAAGCGCTCGCGAAACGCGGCCACCGCGCGGCGGCCGTTGTCGTCGTTGCTGCCGACCACCAGCGCATTGCGGCGCTCGTGCGCCAGCAGGTACTCGGCGGCGGCGATGCCGTCGTCTTCCGGCGCCAGCGAGAAGCCGGCGTTGCCGGCCGGCGGTGTGCTGGTGCCGCGATTCAGTGCCAGCAGCGGCACCGGCAGCGCGTCGCGCGCGAACAGCGCGCTGACCTCGTCGCGGCCGAGCGGGCCAACCACGAAGTCGGCACCGCCGTCGATCGCCTTCTGGTAGGCGGCCAGCGCGCCGGCCGCGGTGCCGGTGGTGTCGATGAAGTCGATCTCCGGACGGCGCCGGGTCTCGCCGTAGTAGCCGGCCAGCAGGCCGTCACGCACCGGCGCGGCAACGTTGGCCAGGGTGCCGCTCAGCGGCAGCAGCACCGCCAGCTTGGCCGGCGGACGGTAGCCGTCGCGCTCGGCCGGCGGCCGCTTGCTGGTGTCGAAGCCCCACTGCTCGCCGCGGTCGAACGGATGCGGCAGCG
>NZ_CAPJ01000138.1 GCF_000331775.1 Xanthomonas translucens pv. translucens DSM 18974 | reverse complement strand
CGCGCCGTCGATGGCGGCGGTGGACCGCAGCGCCGCCGACTGGGCGCAGCGCCACGGCCAGGCCACCGGCCGCTTCACCGACACCCTGGCCGGCGCCAGCTGGTGGTTCCTGCCGGTACGCCACGAGCGCGGCGCGATCGGCGTGGTCGGGCTGAAGTTCGCCGCCGGCGTGCAGCGCCCGGGGCTGGAGCAGCAGCGCCTGGCCGAGGCCATGGTCGAGGACATCGGCCAGGCCGCGCTGCGCACGCGGCTGGTGGCCGACCTGGAAAGCGCGCGGGTCAGCGGCGAAACCGAACGCCTGCGCTCGGCGCTGCTGTCGTCGGTGTCGCACGATCTGCGCTCGCCGCTGGCGGCGATGATCGGCGCGGCCAGCAGCCTGGCCAGCTACGGCCAGGCGATGGACACCGCCGACCGCCACAGCCTGCTGGAGACGATCCAGCTGGAAGGCGAGCGCCTGGACCGCTACATCCAGAACCTGCTGGACATGACCAAGCTCGGCCACACCGGGCTGACCTTGAACCGCGACTGGATCGACGTGGACGAACTGATCGGCTCGGCCGCGCGGCGGCTGCAGCGCTACCAGCCGCAGGTGCGCCTGGACATCGCCCTGGCCGCCGGGCTGCCAACGCTGTGGGTGCATCCGGCACTGGTCGAGCAGGCGATTTTCAACGTGCTGGAGAACGCGGCGAAATTCTCGCCGCAGGGCGAGGCGATCCGCGTCGCCGCGGCGATGGTCGACGGGCGCCTGCGCATCGACATCGGCGACCGCGGACCGGGCATTCCCGAGGACGAGCGCGCGCGCATCTTCGACATGTTCTACAGCGTCGAGCGCGGCGACCGCGGCCGCCACGGCACCGGCCTGGGCCTGACCATCTGCCAGGGCATGATCGGCGCGCACGGCGGCAGCGTCGAGGCGCTGCCCGGCAGTGATGGCCGCGGCACCACGATCCGCATTACTCTGCCGTTGATCGAACCCGCCGCCCCGCCGCCCCGCCCCGATGCCGACTGACTCCCACGCCGATCCGATTCCGCCGCCGCGCGTGCTGGTCATCGACGACGAGCCGCAGATCCGGCGGTTCCTGGACATCAGCCTGCGCGCGCAGGGCTACCGCGTACTGCAGGCCGCCACTGGCGGCGACGGCCTGGCGCAACTGGCCGCGCACGGCGCCGAACTGGTGGTGCTGGACGTGGGCCTGCCCGACCAGGACGGGCACAGCGTGCTGCGCGAACTGCGCCAGTGGTCCACCGTGCCGGTGATCATGCTCACCGTGCGCGCTGGCGAGGCGGAGAAGGTGCAGGCGCTGGACGCCGGCGCCAACGACTACGTGACCAAGCCGTTCGGCGTGCAGGAACTGATGGCGCGCATCCGCGTGCTGCTGCGCATGCAACCGGCGGCCGGCGAAGCCGAACCGGTCTTCGACGACGGCCACCTGCACATCCACCTGGGCCTGCGCGAAGTGCGCCTGGACGGCGAACCGCTGCCGCTGAGCCGCAAGGAATACGCACTGCTCGCGCTGCTGCTGCGCCACAGCGGACGCGTGCTCACCCAGCCGCAACTGCTGCGCGAAGTGTGGGGACCGACCCACCAGGAAGACACCCACTACCTGCGCATCCTGGTCGGCAAACTGCGGCAGAAACTCGGCGACAGCGCGGTGGCGCCGCGCTACATCGCCACCGAGCCGGGTGTGGGCTTGCGCTTCGTCGGTACGAGCGAACGCAGCGCCTGAATCGCTCCTGCAAGCTGGCCAGTACACTGTAGGAGGGGCTTCAGACCCGGATTCCCACGTCGTCAGCCGTTTCCACTGCGTTCGTCGCGGCTGAAGCCGCTCTACAACAAGCGGTCGCCGGTTGCGTGCGCGCGGTATCAGGCCGATTCTTGCGAGTCCCGAGTCCCGAGTCCCGAGTCCCGTTCACGCCTCCGGCAACACCTTGCCAGGATTGAGAATGCCGTCCGGGTCCAGCGCGCGCTTCACCGCGCGCATCGCGTCCAGCGTGGCCGTGTCGAAGGCCTTCGCCATGTAGTCGCGCTTGGCCACGCCGATGCCGTGTTCGCCCGACAGCGTGCCTTCCAGTGCCAGCACCAGCGCGAACAGGCGCGGCAACGCGGCGTGCGCACGCGCGGTCTCGCTGGCATCGTCAGGCGCGTACATGATGTTGACGTGCAGGTTGCCGTTGCCGGCATGGCCGAAGGCGACGATCGGCAGGTCGAATTCCGCCACCAGCGCTTCCACTCCGGCGACCAGTTCGGGGATGCGCGACACCGGCACCACCACGTCTTCGTTGATCTTGCCCGGCTTGATCGTGCGCAGCGCCGGCGACAGCGCGCGGCGCGCGGCCCACAGCCGGTCGCGTGCGGCGCCGTCGGTGGCCACGTCCAGCGACAGCAGGCCGTCGCCTTCAGCCGCCGCGCCCAGCGCCTGCAGTGCATAGGGCAGGGTGTCGTGGTCGCCGTCGGCCTCGATCAGCAGCATCGCGCCGGCCTCGGGCACCTCGCTGCCGTTGCGGCGCAGCAGGGCGAGCGCGCTGCGGTCCATGAATTCCAGCATCGCCGGCGTGGTCGGCTGCGCCATCAGCCGCGACACCGCCGCTGCGGCGCTGGCGGCATCGCGATAGAACGCGCGCAGCCCGGCTTGCGCCAACGGCCGCGGCGACAGTTTCAGCGTGGCTTCCACGATCAGCGCCAGGGTGCCTTCGCTGCCGACCAGCAGGTGGGTCAGGTCGTAGCCGGTGGCGTCCTTGGTGTAGGCGCCGCCGCAGCGGATCAGTTCGCCGGCGCCGGTCACCGCGACCACGCCGAGCACGTTGTCGCGGGTGGCGCCGTACTTCACCGCGCGCGGGCCGCCGGCATTGGTCGCCAGGTTGCCGCCGACGCTGCAGATCTCGGCGCTGGACGGATCCGGCGGCCAGAACAGGCCGTGCGGCTCCAGCGCCTGTTGCAGGTCGCCGTTGAGCACGCCCGGCTCGACCACCGCGCAGCGGTCCTGCGGGCGCAGCTGCAGGATGCGGTTCATGCGCGCGAACGACAGCACCACGCCGCCGCCGAACGGCACCGCGGCGCCG
>NZ_CAPJ01000139.1 GCF_000331775.1 Xanthomonas translucens pv. translucens DSM 18974 | reverse complement strand
GCCGCGGCGCTGGCGCTATGGCAGGCCGGGCGCCTGGACGTGGCCCATGCTGCTGCCGATCCAATCCACGAACACCTGCGCCAGCGCCTGCTGCGGCCGTCGCCACGGGTGCAGGCCGGGTTGTGCCTGCGCGGGCTGGCGCATGCCTGCGTGGACATCTCCGACGGCCTGCTGGCCGACCTGGAGCACATCTGCGCGCGCAGCGGCGTCGGCGCCGAACTGTGGCTCGCCGCACTGCCGGCGGCGGCCGCGCCGGCAGAGGCGAGCGCCGCGCAAGTGCACGCCTGGCAGTTGGGCGGCGGCGACGACTACGAACTGTGCTTCACCGCCGCCCCGGCGCAACGCGCGGCCATCGTGCAGGCGCTGCAGGCGATCGGCGAGGAAGCCACGCCGATCGGCCGCATCGTCGCCGGCGGCGGCATCGTCGTCCGCGCCGCGAACGGCCAGCCCTGGCAACCGCCACGACGCGGCTACGAGCATTTTTCCCCTGGGTAGGGGACGTCTGCGAGACGCTTTCGCGCCGGACCCTCGCCCCAGCTCCTCTCCCGGCGGGAGAGGGGTCAAAGCGCGCCGCGACCCGACCATACTGTGCCGCACTGCGGCGTGAACTTGTCCGTACCTGCGGGTATGGTTGCGGCGCCCGATTCCCCACGTCGGCGTATCCGTAACCGTTTCTGGCAGCCGGGCCATTCCGGTCCGGCGCCCTCTGGGAGGCAGTACATGCGTACGTCCGTGTCCCGCTGCATCGCCCTGTGCGCGATGCTGTTGTTCTCCACCGCCGCCTTCGCCGGCGGTTTCAGCAACCAGTACCGGACCATCGCCAGTTGGGACGGCACCAAGCTCGGGGCGCTGGTGCTGGTGCCCCAGGGACAAGGCCCCGGGCCGTTCCCGCTGGTGGTGATGCCGGCCAGCTGGTCATTGCCCAATCTGGAATACGTGGGCCGCGCCAGCGAACTGGCCAGCGACGGCTACGTCGTGGTCAGCTACACCTCGCGCGGGTTCTGGGATTCGGCCGGGCAGATCGACATCGCCGGGGCGGCGACGGTGGAGGACGTCAGTTCGGTGATCGACTGGGCGCTGGCCAACACGCCGGCCAATGCCAAGGCGATCGGCGTATCCGGCATTTCCTACGGCGCCGGCACCAGCCTGCTCGCCGCCGCGCGCGATCCGCGGATCAAGGCGGTCGCCGCGCTCAGCGGCTGGGCCGACCTGCAGGCCTCGCTGTATGCGAACGCCACGGTCAGCCAACAGGGCGTCGGTCTGCTGGTCGCCTCCGGCGCGATCACCGGCCGGCCCGGGCCGGACCTGGCGCAGATCAGCGCGCGGGTCGCGGGCGGCGACTACGACGGCGCGGTGCAGGGCTTCCTGCCCAAGGCCGGCGAGCGCGGCGTGATCAACGAAGTGCAGGCGCTCAACCGCAACGGCACGGCGGTGTTGCTGGCCAATGCGTTCAACGACGGCCTGTTCCCGCCGAACCAGTACATCGATCTGTACAACCGCCTGAGCGTGCCCAAGCACCTGATGTTCAGCCAGGGCGACCACGCCACCGCCGAACTGCCGGGCGCACTCGGTCTGCCGAACGAGATCTACACTGAGACCACCCGCTGGTTCGACCATTACCTCAAGGGCCAGGCCAACGGCGTGGACAGCGAGCAGCCGGTGCAGCTGGCCACGCTCAATGGCACCTGGCTGCGCTACGCCGACTGGAACAGCGTGCAGGCCGGTGCGACCAGGTACGCGCTGACCCGCCCGAGCGGCCTGATCGCGACCGGTGCGCTGAGCAGCGGCGCCAGCAACGGCTGGAGTTACCGCATCGCCACCGGCGTGCCGACCCTGGCCGATTCGGGCGTGCTGCTGGTCAGCGGCCTGCTGCAGGGCCTGGGCCAGCCGGTCAGCACCTCGATCCCGCTGCTGGACCGCAACGGCGCGGCGGTGTGGAGCGGGCCGGTGCTCCGCAGCGCCAAGCGTCTGGCCGGCAGCCCGTCGCTGCGGGTGACGGTGACCCCGAGCCAGGCCAACGTGTCGCTGTTCGCCTACCTCTACAGCATGAACGGGCTCGGCGTGGCGCAACTGCTCAGCCATGCGCCGTACTCGCTGCGCAATGCGCCCCCGGGCGTGGCGACCACGATCGACCTGCCGTTGCAGGCGACCGCTGCCGAGATCCCGGCCGGCAACCGCCTGGTGCTGGTGGTGGACACCACCGACCCGCGCTACACCTCGGCCAGCCGCTTCGGCGGCAGCGTCAGCTTCAGTTCGCCGGCGTCGGCGCCGTCCACCCTGAGCGTGCCGCTGCACTGACCTCCACCGCGGGCGCTCCCTGCAACGGGGAGTGCCCACGATGGCGCCACACGCAAGATGTCGCGCCATCTTGCTCGAGCTGATGCAGCAATGCCGCGGCTCGATGCATCGCTGCGCTGCAGGTTCACTGCTGACCACACGGCCACCGCGCCACGCCGCGCTTGCCGCGAATTTACGCAGGATTTATTCAAATCCCTTGCGGGTTTGCAACGAAGATATTCGGCGATTCCTATACTTTCCGCGCTGACACCGAGGGCGGTTTGATGGAATCGATGAATGGATGTTTGCTCCTGTTGCCGACCACGCCGAGCACCGCGTTGTGGCGGTTGCGCCTGGCGTCCATCGACAGCATCGGCTGCATGCGCAGCGGCTATCGCATGGCATGCGCACTGCGCTCCACGCACGATGTTTCCGCCTCGCAGATGCGGCAACGCAGGCGCCGCGCCGGCCTCCCGCTCCGATCGGGTTGATCGCCGCGCCGCGCGTTCGGCGGCGTCATCCCTTCTTGTCCGCCGGCCCTGCGCAGGGTCGCCGGCATCGCGCGACGGCGCGCCGATCAGGCGCGGCGCACGCGCCACTGCGCCCATTTTTCATCCACCGAAGAGGACGGCTCGCTGCGAGCCGGTTTTGCGATGTCCATGAAGTTCACTCCCTTGTTCGTGTCCCTGGCGCTGCTCTGTGCGGGCAAGGCCGTTGCGGTCGAAATCGCAGCGCCGGTCTCCGCGTCCGTGCCGCCACCGCTGCAGGAGCGCGCCGCGCCGGCCAGCGCCGACTGTTCCAACGGCTTCCTGTCGCGGCTGGCGGACGCGTATCGCGAGGATGCCCAGCCAGCCGATCCGGACGCGCCCGCACCGGCGCGGCGCGGCATGCAGTCGCCATTCTCCTCGCCGCCCTTCCCCTCGGCGGAATGGCAACTCGGCGCGGTGGACTATCCGGTCGGCGTGCCCAACGAGAACGCGCAGTATCCGGTCGAGAAGGCGCTGGCATGCACGCGCGCCGGGCAGTGGATGACGCGCAATCGCATCGAGCTGTACGGCTGGATCAATCCGTCGCTCAATGCCAGCAGTTCGGCGCATACAAACTATCCGCTGTCCTATTCCACGCGCCCCAACCGCGGCGAGTTCGACCAGGCCCTGATCCGCCTGCAGCGCGTGCCGGATACGGTGCAGACCGACCATGTGGACTGGGGCTTCCACTTCGACGACCTGTATGGCTACGACTACCACTACACGACGATGAAGGGGGTCGCCAGCGACCAGCTGCTGCACCACCCCAATCCCGATAGCGCGCTCAACGGCAAGATCTACGGCAACGATCCGATGATCGCGTACGTGGACCTCTACCTCCCGTCGGTTGCGCAAGGCATGGTGATCACCGCCGGACGCTATCTCTCGTTGCCGGACATCGAGGCGCAGTTTTCGCCCAACAACTACCTGATGACGCACTCGATCCTGTACACGATCGATGCCTATACCAACATGGGCATCCTCACCACCACCAAGCTCAACGATCAGTGGACGCTGCAGCTCGGCGTGCACGGCGGCGACGATTCGGCGCTGTGGGATGCGACCAGCCGGGTGAGCGCACAGGCCTGTGTGCGTTGGGTGTCCAAGAGCAACAACGACATGTTCTATCCCTGCGTGGAGTCGTACAACCATTCCGCGCAGACCTATAACAATCTGCAGGAATTCGTGCTGACCTGGGGGCACCGCTTCTCGCCGCAGGTGCACATGCTCACCGAGGCCTATCACCTCTATGTGCGCGACCAGGCGTTGGCCACCGATCCGTCGCAATCGCATGCGCCGAGCGGCCGGCCGGGCTATGCCCTGGGCGACGCGCCGGATTTCCCGCTGGGGCGCAGCAGCGCCGACGCCATCGTCAACTATCTCAACATCCAGCTCGATTCCGCCGACATGCTGTCGATACGCAACGAGTTCGTCGACGACCACGACGGCCAGCGCACCGGCTTCGCCACCCGCTATTCCAGCCATACCATCGGCATGACCCATTGGGTGTCGCAGGATCTGGAGATCCGCCCCGAGCTGCGTTACGAGCGCGCCTACGATTTCCCGGCCTACGACGGCGGCCGCAGCAACCACCAGGCGGTGGCGCTGATCGACGCGATCCTGCACTACTGAGCGCACCTCGCCGCGCCGCGCCGGCGCCGCAGCACGCGGCGGTGCGGCGCGGCCGAGCGCATCCGTTCGTCGGCTTTACGCAGAATTTATGCCGCGCGCGCGCCTTCGACACAGAGAGTTTATGGCGCTTGCTCCGACAATGCCGGTCTGGGACAGCGAGGCCTGTCCGGTGCGATGTCCATGGTTACCGCGTTTTCTGCAGCACCTCTTTGGCGCATCAAGCGCAAAAGGGTTCTTTGTCGCGATTTTCAGGTCCGCTGTGCGTGCGGACCATTCACCTGTCCGGAGTTGACACCATGAGCGGTTGGCTTTCGTTCGTTTGCGGCATGGCGGTGATCGTCGCCGCCGGCTACCTGTTGTACGTGATTTTGCGTCCCGAAGACTTCTGAGCCGAGTGCCACTGCCATGATCGATACATTGCTTGTCTATGCGCTCGCGCTGCTGCTGGGGTGGCCGCTGGGCCTGTACCTGGCCAAGGTGATGCGCGGGGCGCCGATGCGCGGCGACGCGCTGTTCGGCTGGATCGAACGCCCGCTGTACAGGCTGCTGGGCACCGACCCGGCGCGCGGCATGCACTGGCGCGGCTATGCCGGCGCGTTCCTGGCCAGCAACCTGGTGCTGGGCGTGCTGGTGTTCTGGTTGTTCGTGACCCAGGCGTGGCTGCCGCTGAATCCCGATGCGGTGCCGAACATGCGCTGGGACGTGGCCCTGCACACCATGGTCTCGTTCCTGACCAACACCGACCAGCAGCATTATTCCGGCCAGGCGCAGCTGTCGTATCTGTCGCAGGCGGTGGGCGTGGTCGGGCTGCAGTTCGTCACCCCGATGATGGGCCTGGCACTGGTGGTGGCGACCTTGCGTGCGCTGTTCGGCGGGCGAACGGCCGCAGCGAGCGGCGGTACCCAGCAGGCCACGCTCAGCGTCGACGAAGCCGACGTCGGCAACTACTGGGCCGATGTGATCCGGCCGACGCTGCGCTTCCTGCTGCCGCTGTGCCTGCTGTGGACCGTGCTGCTGACCCAGCAGGGCGTGCCGTCCACGCTGGCCGCCGGCCCCACCGCGACGCCGCTGGACGCCAGCGCCGGCATGGCCGCGCAGAAGATCCCGCTCGGCCCGGTCGCGGCGATGGTGGCGATCAAGCAGCTCGGCACCAACGGCGGCGGCTGGTACGGCCCCAACAGCGCGATGGCGCTGGAGAATCCGACCCCGTTCTCCAACCTGCTGGAAGCGCTGGCGATCGTGCTGATCCCGGTGGCGATCGCGTTCATGGTCGGGCCGTTCACCGGGCGCCGCAAATTCACCGTGCTGGTGTTCGGCAGCATGCTGGCGATGTCGCTGGCCTCCACCGCGGTGTCGGTGTGGTCCGAAGGCCATTCGGCCAGCACCGCGAGCGCGGCGCTGATGGAAGGCAAGGAGGTGCGCTTCGGCGTGGATGCGTCGGCGGCATGGTCGTCGCTGACCACGCAGACCTCCAACGGTTCGGTCAATGCGATGCACGATTCGCTGGCGCCGCTGACCGGCGGCGTGGCGATGATCAACATGTTGGTCAACGCGATCTGGGGCGGCATCGGCTGCGGCCTGCAGCAGTTCCTGGTGTATCTGCTGCTCAGCGTGTTCCTGGCCGGATTGATGACCGGGCGCACGCCGGAGTTGTTCGGGCGCAAGATCGAAGCCGGCGAAGTGCGCCTGCTGGCCTTGCTGATCCTGCTGCAGCCGCTGGTGCTGCTCGGCTTCACCGCGTTGACCCTGGCCATGCCGGCGGCGATCACCGCCACCTCTAATCCCGGCTTCCACGGCATCAGCCAGGTGTTCTACGAGTACACCTCGGCGTTCGCCAACAACGGCTCCGGCTTCGAAGGCCTCGGCGACGGCATCCCGTGGTGGAACCTGACCTGCACGCTGGTGCTGATCCTGGGCCGCTATCCGGCGCTGATCGTGCCGCTGATCGTGGCCGCGCAGATGGCACGCAAGCGCGTGGCGCCGGAAACCGGCGGCAGCCTGCAGGTGGAAACGCCGACCTTCGCGCTGACCCTGATCGCGGTCATCGCGGTCCTGACCGTTCTGCAATTCACGCCGGCACTGGTGTTGGGCCCGATCGCCGATCACCTGACGCTTGCCGCGCACTGAGACCACGACCATGAGCACCCCGCTTCCGCAAGCTTCTTCCTCCGTCCACAGGCCCGGCCTGCTCGACGGTCCCGCGCTGCGCGCCGCGTTGCGCGCCAGCGTGCTGAAACTTTCGCCACGCCATCTGCTCGGCAGTCCGGTGATGGCGGTGGTGTTCGCCGGCACCTTGCTGTCGGCCCTGATCACCGTGGCCGGGCAGGGCGCGCCCGGCTTCGGCTGGGCGGTGACCGCGATCCTGCTGATCACCGTGCTGTTCGGCAATTTCGCCGAAGCGGTGGCCGAGGCGCGCGGCCGCGGCCAGGCCGCCTCGCTGCGCCGCGCGCGCAAGGACCTGGTGGCGCGCCGGGTGAGCAGCGCGCAACTGGACGGCGAAACCAGCATTCCCGCCGCCGAACTGAAGCCCGGCGACCTGGTGGTGATCTCCGCCGGCGAACTGATCCCGGCCGACGGCGAGATCGTGCACGGCGTGGCCACGATCAACGAGGCCGCGGTCACCGGCGAATCGGCGCCGGTGCTGCGCGAGGCCGGCACCGACCGCTCCGGCGTGATCGGCGGTACCAAGGTGCTGTCCGACGAGATCGTGGTGAAGGTCACCGCCGAGCCCGGCCACAGCTTCCTGGACCGCATGATCGCGCTGGTCGAGGGCGCCAACCGGCAGAAGACCCCGAACGAGATCGCGCTGACCATGCTGCTGGCGGCGATGACCCTGACCTTCCTGATCGTGGTCGCCACCTTGCCGATCATCGCCGGCTATGTCGGCGTGCGCATCGATCCGTTGCTGCTGATCGCGCTGCTGGTGTGCCTGATCCCGACCACCATCGGCGGGCTGCTGCCGGCGATCGGCATCGCCGGCATGAACCGTGCGTTGTCGGCGAACGTGCTGGCCAAGTCGGGCAAAGCGGTGGAAGTGGCCGGCGACGTCGACGTGCTGCTGCTGGACAAGACCGGCACCATCACCCATGGCGACCGCCAGGCCACCGTCTTCCATGCGCTCAGCGGCGTTGATGCGCTGCAGCTGCGCGAGGCGGCGATGCTGTCCTCGCTGGCCGACCCGACTCCGGAAGGCAAGTCGATCGTGCGCCTGGCGCGCGAACAGGGCATGCCGCTGGCCGATCCGGACGGCGCCAGCTTCGTCGCCTTCACCGCGCAGACGCGCATGTCCGGCGTGGATCTGGCCGCGCAGGGGCAGCAGGCGCCGCGTTCGATCCGCAAGGGCGCGGCCGATGCGGTGATCCGCCACGTCACCGCGCTGGGCGGGCAGGTGCCGGCGGAACTGAAGGGCCGCGTCGAGCAAGTGGCGCGCAGCGGCGCCACGCCGCTGGTGGTGGCCGAAGGCCGGCATGTGCTCGGCGTGGTCGAGCTGTCGGACGTGGTCAAGCATGGCGTGCGCGAGAAGTTCGCGCGGCTGCGCGCGATGGGCGTGAAGACGGTGATGATCACCGGCGACAACCCGCTCACCGCCGCCGCGATCGCCGCCGAGGCCGGCGTGGACGACTACATCGCCGAGGCCACGCCGGAAGACAAGCTCGCGCGCATCCGCGCCGAGCAGGCCGGCGGGCGCCTGGTGGCGATGGTCGGCGACGGCACCAACGATGCGCCGGCGCTGGCCCAGGCCGACGTCGGCCTGGCGATGAACTCCGGCACGCAGGCGGCCAAGGAGGCCGGCAACATGGTCGATCTGGATTCGGATCCGGCCAAGCTGCTGGCGGTGGTGGAAGTGGGCAAGCAGCAGCTGATCACCCGCGGCGCGCTGACTACCTTCTCGCTGGCCAACGACGTATCCAAATACTTCGCGATCCTGCCGGCGCTGTTCGCCGCCTCGATCCCGCAGATGGCGGCGTTGAACGTGATGCACCTGTCCAGCCCGACGCATGCGGTGCTGGCCGCGCTGATCTTCAACGCGCTGGTGATTCCGGCGCTGATCCCGCTGGCGTTGCGCGGCGTGCGCTTCACCCCGGCCACGGCGACCTCGCTGCTGCGCCGGAACATGCTGATCTACGGTGTCGGCGGCGTGCTGCTGCCGTTCGTCGGGATCAAAGTGATCGACATGATCCTGGTGGCGCTGGGCTGAACCCGGCGCCGATCTTCCGCTTCCTTTCCGGATCTCCCGCGATGAACGTTTCCCCGGTTTCCTCTTCCTACCGCGAACCGCTGCGCTGGCGCGCGGCGTTGCTGCTGCCGCTGCTGGTGCTGGGCGCCGCCTTGCTGTACTCGCTGCTCGCCACCGTGGTCGCCGGCGCGCTGTTCCCGGCGCAGGCCAACGGCAGCCTGCTGCAACGCGACGGCCACGTGCTCGGCTCGGCGCTGGTGGCGCAGCCGTTCGCCGCGCCCGGCTATTTCCAGCCGCGTCCGTCGGCGGCCAAGTTCGATCCGATGGCCGCGGCCGGCAGCAACCAGGCGCGCAGCAATCCCGAACTGCAGAAGCGCATCGCCGACGCGCGCGCCAGCGTGGCCGCGCGCGACGCCGTCGCCCCGGCGCAGGTGGCGGACGACCTGCTGACCCAGTCCGGCAGCGGCATGGATCCGGACATCAGCGTAGCCGCGGCCCAGCAGCAGGTGGCGCGCGTGGCCAAGGCGCGCGAACTGCCGGTGGCCACCGTCGCCGCGCTGGTCGCCGCGCAGGTGCAGCCGCGCCAGTTCGGCATGCTCGGGCAGCCGCGGGTGAATGTGCTGGGGCTGAATATTGCGTTGGATGAAGTCGGGACTCGGGACGGAGGAGCCGGGACCCGGGAAAATCAAAAGCAATAACCAACAGCCCGCGCTGTACGCTCTGCGAGTCCCGAGTCCCGAGTCCCGAGTCCCGAGTCCCGAACCGCACCCATGCCCGATCCCCGCACCCAACAGGCCGATGCCTTGATCGGCGCACTCCAGCGCGAACGCGGCGGACGCCTGACCGTGTTCCTGGGTGCGGCGCCCGGGGTCGGCAAGACTTACGCGATGCTGTCGCGCGCGCGCCAGCTGCAGCAGCAGGGCAGCGAGGTGGTGGTCGGGGTGGTCGAGACCCATGGCCGGGCCGAAACCGCGGCGTTGCTGGACGGGCTGGCCGTGCAGCCGCGGCAGCGCGTGGAGTACCGCGGCCGCATCCTCGACGAAATGGACCTGGACGCGCTGCTGGCACGGCGCCCGCCGCTGGTGCTGGTCGATGAGCTCGCCCACCGCAACGCGCCCGGCAGCCGCCACGAGCGGCGCTGGCAGGATGTGGAGGAACTGCTCGACGCCGGCATCGATGTCTACAGCACGGTCAACATCCAGCACCTGGAAAGCCTCAACGACGTGGTCCACCGCATCACCGGCATCCGCGTCAGCGAGACCGTGCCCGATGCGCTGTTCGACCGGCTGCGCGACATCGTGCTGGTCGATCTGCCGCCGCGCGAACTGATCGAACGCCTGCAGCAAGGCAAGGTGTACCTGCCCGAGCAGGCGGGGCAGGCGCTGCAGGCGTTCTTCTCGCCGTCGAACCTGGCCGCGCTGCGCGAACTGGCGATGCAGACCGCGGCCGACCGCGTCGACAACGACCTGCGCGACTCGCAGGCCGCGCAGGGCCGCACCGGCGTGGCCTTGCGGCGGCGGGTGCTGGTGGCGATCGACGGGTGCGGCCAGTCCGACTACCTGGTGCGGGTGGCGCGGCGCCTGGCCGAACGCCGCGGCGCGCCATGGAGCGTGGTCACCGTGCAGACCCAGGCGCAGCCGGAGGAAGCCTGGCAGCTGGAGATCGATCGCGCCTTCGCACTGGCGCGGCGGCTCGGCGGCGACGCCGCGCTGCTGCACGGCGCCAGCGTGGCCGACGCGCTGCTCGACCATGCCGCGCACAACGGCGTGTCCACGCTGCTGCTCGGCCGCACCCGCGAGCGGCCGCTGGCGCGGATGATCAACCGCACGCTCACCCAGCAGCTGCTGCAGCGCGGCGCGCACTACGAACTGGTCATCATCAGTTCGCCGGAGGCGCGCGCGCGCGCGCGGCGGCGCTGGCGCAGTCCCGGCCACTGGCTGTCGCGCGACGACCTGGTGTTCGCCACCGTCGCTTCGCTGCTGGCGGTGGCGGTGAGCTGGATCGCCGAGCGCTGGGTTGGCATCGACGACCTGTCGATGGTGTTCATCGTCGCGGTGGTCATGGTCGCGGCGAAGACGCGCATGGCCGCCGCGGTGCTGTCGGCGTTGCTGAGCTTCTTCGCCTACAACTTCTTCTTCATCGAACCGCGCTACACGCTGCACATCGGCGCGCGCCAGGGCGTGGTCACGGTGTTGCTGTTCCTGGTCGCGGCGCTGGTCGCCGGGCGGCTGGCGTCGCGGCTGCGCATGCAGGTGCTGGCGCTGCGCGCGGTCAACGCGCAGACCACCGCGCTGCAGCGGCTGGGCCGCGAACTGACCAGCGCCGCCGACCTGGGCCAGGTGCTGGAGGCCGGGCGCCGCGCGCTGGCCGCCACCCTCG
>NZ_CAPJ01000140.1 GCF_000331775.1 Xanthomonas translucens pv. translucens DSM 18974 | reverse complement strand
CGCGGTGGCGCGCTACTCGGCGGCAGGCGGCAGGTCCCGGGTTGCCGCCTGCGCCTGTGCCCCCGCGCGGCGTTGCCGCCGCAGACAGAGCGACGCGCAGATCACCAGCAACAGCATCGCTAGCCACTCGCTGTCCAGCGCCGCGTGCATCGCGGCCAGGCCGCTGCCGCTGCGGGCGTGGGCGGCGCTGTTGCACCTGCACGCGCAGGCAGGCAACGGCCGGTGGATGAACGCCTTCTTAGCCCGATCCGGAAAGCTGAATACGTAACCGATTCCAGCAGGAAGCGGTTCAGACGCTAGCGGCCTAAATGCAATCGCCACATCACGTGACGGAGTTGCCATGAACGCTAAACGTTTTGCCACCCTTGCCCTCTCGTCCGCGTTGGCGCTGGGTTTCATGGCGCCGCCCGCATTCGCCTGGGGTCCTCCAGGCCCCGGGCCGGGCTGGGGCCCGCCGGGTCCCGGCCCGCGCGCGGACCGCGACTGGTACGACCGCGGCTACCGCGACGCCGATCGCGAGCGGTACTGGCGCGACCGCGACCGCGACCGCCGTGACGCCCGTCGCGCCTACGATCGCGGCTATCGCGACGGCTACCGCAGCGGGCCGGATGTCGTTTACTACCGCCCGGGCCCGCCGCGCTGGGCGCGCGGCCAGCGCTACCACGGGCCGAACGACGTGGTCTACGATTACGACCGCTATCAGGTCCGGCGCCCGCCCTACGGCTACCGGTGGGTACGCGACGATGCTGGCAATCTGTTGATGGTGACCATCGCCAGCGGCATCATCGCTGACCTGGTGCTCAGCGGCCGCTGAACCCTGCCGCGGCACCGCCAGACGGCCTCCTCCGGGAGGCCGTCTGCGTTTTGGTTCGCCCCCGGCCCTGCGCCGGGCCGGGCCCAGAACGCGGTGTGTCCTTTGAGACGGTGCGGAGAATCGCGTCGTTCCATCTGATCCGCGCCGATGGGGACGGGCCCGCTCCCCCGGCCTGCTGGTTGCGCGAGCTGGAAGCGGGCAACCGCTAAGGCATGGCGTTCGTGCTGCTGTTCCAGGGACGGATCCTGCGCCTGTCATGAGACACGTAACGGCGCCTTGCTGTACTGAAAATTCGTCCAACTGACAGAAGCGTGACCTGCAACGACTTGCGAGTCTGTAAGTTCCGCGCGAGAAATCTATGCTGCTCTGCAGCGGTTACGTGGCAGAGCCATTTGGCGAGTCGGGCGCGCGCCCGCTGGCTTTTCGCCAGGCCGGCTTTCCGCCGTGCGACGGACTCGCCGTGGCAGCGCGGCCGGCCCATTCGTTGATCACCGAGTCGAGCAAATGACGTTGGACACCTGTCTCGACCGCGGCACCGGCGATGGCGACATCCTGTTCTGCAGCCCGCCAAACGCGCCCGGCCTGTGCGAACGGCGTCAGACCGTGGTGCGCACCATCGATGTGCCACGTTCCGAGGTGCGGAGGGTGCGCCTGCTCACCCCGCCCCGGCCGAGCGCGATTGACGCGGCGATGTATCGGTTCGATAGCTCCCCCACACAGGTAACCTCCCCCATGAACAAAGCCTTCCTTTCCCTTGCCGTGACGACCGCGTTGTACGCGACCGTCGGCGCCGGCTTCGCCCAGGACGCCGCCGGCACCGACGCCGGTCAGCGCACCAGCGTCACCACGACCTCCAATACCACCAACTCCAACGCCACCCAGCGTGCGCGCCAGCTTGACGCGGTCAACGTGACGGGCAACTCGCTGTCGCTGGGCGGCGGCAACATGCAGGTGCAGTACGCGCCCAAGGCGGTGTCCACCATCGGCCGCGAAGCCATCCTCAAGGCTGCGCCCGGCGCCAACTTTACCCAGATGCTGTCCAGCATCCCCGGCGCGCTCTCGGCCAGCAACGACGTGAGCGGCCTGAACGACGGCAACTTCACCGTGCGCGGCTTCCCCGCCGACGAGGTCGGGGTGACCGTCAACGGCGTGCCGATCAACGACTCGGGCGACTACACGATCTACGCCACCGAGTACGGCGACACCGAGAACATGGGCGACATCACCGTCGAGCAGGGCTATCCCGGCGTGACCTCGCCGGTGATCGGCGCAGCCGGCGGCAACATCGCCTGGGTGACCGTCGACCCGACCGCAGAGGCCGGCCTGGACCTGCGCCAGAGCTTCGGCAGCAACCGCTACAAGCGCACCTTCCTGCGCTACAACACCGGCGACACCGGCCCGGTGCGTTCGTGGGTCTCCTATTCGAACAACCAGGCCGACCAGTGGCGCGGCGATGGTCAGTCCACAGTGACCAAGATCGACGCCAAGTCGGAGTGGACGCTGGACGAGGGCGATGCGATCACCGGTTCGGTGCAGTACAACCGCAAGGTCACGAACAACTACCGCAACCTGACCAAGGCGCAGATCGCGGCCAACGGCTACGACTTCGGCTATGTCGCGGCCTACAAATCGGACAATCCCAGCGACTGGGTCGGCACGCGGGTCAACCCGTTCCGCAGCTGGACCGCCAGCCTGGACGGCGAGTTCACCCTGAGCGACAGCCTGCACCTGTCTGTCGTGCCGTACTTCGTCTACGGCTACGGCGGTGGTGGCTACGGCTACGCCAAGACCTATGTGTTCTACACCTTCGACACCTTCCGGCCGGGCCTCCATGTCAAGTTCAAGCAGGACTTCGGCATGAACGACAGTCTGGAGTACGGCGTGCTGGCCGAGCGCCCGCGCGAGCAGAGCGCCAACGTCTTCCTGCCGGCCGACCCGCAGGGCAACCCCGCCGACGTCTGGGGCCATGACAGCCGCTACTACTACAAAAACCCCAACGGCAGCCCGCAGGTCGCCTATCGCCTCTACTCGACCACGCCCACCTACCGCGTTTTCGCCACCAATACCTGGACGCCAAACGATCAGTGGATGCTGACCGTTGGCGGCGCCTACACCTGGGTGCGGCGCAAGGGCTGGTATGCGACCTGGCCGGGCGCGGACCGGGGCATCGACCTGACCACGCCGGACAACAGCACGCTGTACGCCTCCGGCGCCGGTACCTACAAGAAGTTCACCCCGACGGCGGGCGTCAAGTTCCAGCTTGACGAGCAGAACCAGTTCTTCCTCGGCGTCGGCAAGGCTTACCGCGCACCGATCAACACCTCGGCGCTGTACGACTTCTGGAACGCTGCCTACGCCGATGCCATCGGTTCGCAGCCGTCGATCCGCGATGCCGCACCCGAGCAGTCGCTGACCGCCGACCTGGGCTGGCGCTACTACGGTGACAAGCTGAGCACGGTGCTGGATCTGTATGCGACCAACTTCGCGCACAAGCAATTCAGCGGCGCCGATCCGGTGACCCGCGCGCCGGTCTACTACCAGTTGGGCAGCGTGCAGATGCGTGGCGTCAACACCGAGTTGAGCTACAAGGTCGACGACCTCTGGTCGCTGTATGCCTCCTACGCGTACAACAAGAGCGAAATGAAGCGCAATGTAGCGCTCGGCGGCACGCTCTACGCGACCGACGGCAAGACCCTGGTCAATGCACCGAAGAACGTGGGCTATGTCGCGCTCAACGTCACCGGCCGTGCGCTGTGGGCCAGCCTGAGCGTCAACGCGCAAAGCAGGATATGGGGCACATTCCTCAACGACGGCGGCTCGGACGCCGGTGGCTTCGCCACCGTTAACCTCAACGGCGGCTACAACTTCCAGGACTTCGGCGGCCTGAAGAAGCCGTACCTGAAGGTCAACGTGTTCAACCTGGGCAACCGCAAGGCGCTGATGTACGCGGCGACCACGGCGCTGGACACCACGGCCGCGGCGGCGGCCTGGCAACCGCTCCAGGACCGCACGCTCATGGTGACCCTGGGCGGATCGTTCGCGCTGTAACGCACGGCGCAGTCGCGTGCGCTGGCCTGCGGCTGCGGCTGCGTTGGCGGCAGGCCTCTCGCGCCTGCCTGCGCGGGCCCTCCTTCCGACTCCGGCCAATGGATCTCGCCGCAAAGGGTGCAACAAGCTCTAAACTATGCGCCCGCCTTGTGTCCATGCCCCCGGAGACCCGATGTTCCCGCGTGCCGCCCGCATCGAAACCTACGATCCCGAACTGGCCCAGGCCATCGCCGCCGAAGCCAGCCGCCAGGAAGACCATGTCGAACTGATCGCCAGCGAGAACTACTGCAGCCCGCTGGTGATGGAAGCCCAGGGCAGCCAGCTAACCAATAAGTACGCCGAGGGCTACCCGGGCAAGCGCTACTACGGCGGCTGCGAATTCGTCGACATCGCCGAGCAGCTGGCGATCGACCGGGTCAAGCAGCTGTTCGGCGCCCCGCCTTACGACGATATGTACGCGAACGTGCAGCCGCATTCGGGCTCGCAGGCCAACCAGGCGGTGTACCTGGCGCTGCTGCAGCCCGGCGACACCATCCTGGGCATGTCGCTGGCCCACGGCGGCCACCTGACCCACGGCGCCAAGGTCAACGTCTCCGGCAAGCTGTTCAACGCGGTGCAGTACGGCGTTGATGCGCAGGGACTGATCGATTACGACGAAGTCGAGCGGCTGGCGCTGGAGCACACGCCGAAGATGGTCGTGGCCGGCTTCTCCGCGTATTCGCAGAAGATCGACTGGGCGCGCTTCCGCGCCATCGCCGACCGGGTCGGCGCGGTGCTGTTCGTGGACATGGCGCACGTGGCCGGGCTAGTCGCCGCCGGCGTGTACCCGAGCCCGCTGGAACATGCGCACGTGGTCACCTCGACCACCCACAAGACCCTGCGCGGCCCGCGCGGCGGCATCATCCTGGCCAAGGGCGCGAGCGAGGAGCTGGTCAAGAAGCTGCAGTCGATCGTGTTCCCGGGCATCCAGGGCGGTCCGCTGATGCACGTGATCGCGGCCAAGGCGGTCGCGTTCAAGGAAGCGCTGGAGCCGGAGTTCAAGACCTACCAGCAGCAGGTGGTGAAGAACGCGCAGGCGATGGCCAACACGCTGATCGCGCGCGGCTACAAGATCGTCTCCGGCGGCACCGAGAACCACCTGATGCTGGTGGACATGATCGGCAAGGACGTGTCCGGCAAGGACGCGGAAGCCGCGCTCGGCAAGGCTCACATCACCGTCAACAAGAACGCGGTGCCCAACGACCCGCGCTCGCCGTTCGTGACCTCGGGCCTGCGCCTTGGCACCCCGGCCATCACTACCCGCGGCTACCTGGAGCAGGACAGCATCGACCTGGCCAACTGGATCGCCGACGTGCTCGACGCCCCGGCCGACGCCGCGGTGATCGCCCGCGTCCGCGACGCGGTGACCGCGCAGTGCCGGAAGTATCCTGTGTATGGCTGAGTTGTCGGGACTCGGGACTCGGGACTCGGGACTCGGCATAGCACCGGCTCCCACGCCTGCCTGCATGGCCGTCATGCCGGCCGGTCGATGGATTGCGCGTTTCCCCGAGTCCCGAGTCCCGGGTCCCGGGTCCCGGCGTCCCTGATGCACTGCCCCTTCTGCCAGCACACCGACACCCGGGTGATCGATTCGCGGGTGTCCGAGGACGGCGCGACGATCCGTCGCCGCCGCGAGTGCGAGGCGTGCGGCGAGCGGTTCAGCACGCTGGAGACGATCGAGCTGAAACTGCCGACGGTGATCAAGAGCGACGGCGGGCGCGAGGCCTTCGATGCGCGCAAGCTGCGCACCAGCTTCGATCGCGCGCTGCAGAAGCGGCCGGTGGCCGAGGAGCAGATCGAGGCCGCGGTGCGTGCGGTGGTGCACCAGCTGCGCATGTCCGGCGAGCGTGAATTGCCGTCGATCCGCGTCGGCGAATACGTGATGGCCGAGCTGCGCAAGCTCGACCATGTCGGCTACGTGCGTTTCGCCTCGGTGTACCGCAGTTTCCAGGACGTAGCCGATTTCCGCGAGGAGATCGAGAAGCTGGAGCGCGAGTTGCCGGTGGGCAGCGAGCAGTTGCCGCTGCTGGAGCTGGTTCGCGCCGACAAGCCGGGCGACAAGTCCGGCAAGCGCTGAAGGCGGGCGGCATGCGCATCGTCTGCCTGGGGGAGGCGCCGCAGCACATTGCGGCGTTGGCCCGCGAACACCTGCAGGCCTTCGGTCCGATGCTGCCGGAATGGGCGCTGGACGAGGCCGAGGCCGACCTGCGCAGTCACCGCTGCGACAGCCGCATCCCGACCAGCTGGATCGCGCTCGATGGCGACGACTGGCTCGGTTCGGTCAGCCTGCTGCAGAACGACGATGCGCGCATCCGCCAGTTCTCGCCATGGCTGGCGACGCTGTATGTGCGCCCGCAGGCGCGCAGCGGCGGCGTCGGCGCGCAACTGGTCGCGCATTGCGTGCAGGCCGCGGCGCGGCTGCAGGTGGGGTATCTGTATCTGTATTGCGAACCGCAGCTGGTGCCGTACTACGAAGGCCTGGGCTGGGAGCCGCATGTGCAGCTGCCGCTGGGGCCGCTGCAGGTGACGGTGATGCGCATCGACGCCGGCGCGCTGGCGGCACCAGCGCAGAGCGCATGAGCGCGAACGGCATGAGCGCGGACCGCCTGGGCGATTTCTCCGCCGACGATCATCGGTATATGGCGCAGGCGCTGCGCCTGGCCGAGCGCGGCGCCTACACCACGCGTCCCAACCCGATGGTCGGCTGCGTGATCGTGCGCGACGGCGAGGTGGTGGGCGAGGGCTTCCACCAGCGCGCCGGTGGCCCGCATGCGGAGGTGTTCGCGCTGCGCGCCGCTGGCGCGCGCGCGCGCGGCGCCAGCGCCTACGTGACCCTGGAACCGTGCGCGCACTACGGGCGCACCCCGCCGTGCGCACTGGCGTTGATCGAAGCCGGGGTGACGCGGGTGGTGGCGGCGATGGCCGATCCGTTTCCGCAGGTCAACGGCGGCGGCTTCGCGCTGCTGCGCGAGGCCGGCATCGAGGTTCGTTTCGGGCTGATGGATGCGCAGGCGCGCGCGCTGAATCGCGGCTTCCTGTCGCGGGTGGAACGCGGCCGGCCGTGGCTGCGGGTCAAGCTCGGCGCCAGCCTGGACGGGCGCACCGCGCTGGCCAGCGGCGAATCGAAATGGATCACCGGCGCGGCCGCGCGCCAGGACGTGCAGCAGTGGCGTGCGCGCGCCGGGGCGATCCTCACCGGCGCCGGCACCGTGCTGGCCGACGATCCCTCGCTGAGCGTGCGCCTGGACGCCGCCGCCGAGGTCGTGCCGCCGCTGCGCGTGGTACTGGATGCGCAGCTGCGCACGCTGCAGCAAGCCAAGGTGCGCGACGCCGCAGCGCCGACCCTGTACCTGCATGCGCCGGGACTGGCGCCGCCATCGCTGCCTGGGGTCGAGTTCGCCGCGGTCGGCTTGCAGGCGGGCCGCTTCGACCTGGACGCGGTGCTGCATCTGCTGGCCGCGCGCGGCATCAACGAGGTGCAGGTGGAGGCCGGCGCGACCCTGAGTGGCGCGCTGCTGCGCGCCGGCCTGGTCGACGAACTGCTGCTGTACCTGGCACCGCTGCTGCTCGGCGACGCCGCGCGCCCGCTGCTGGCCGGGCTGGGCATCGACAGCATGGCGCAGCGCGTGCCGCTGCAATTGCTGGAGACGCGCCAGGTCGGCGACGACCTGCGCCTGCTGCTGCGCCCGCTGGCGGCGGACGCCGCCTAGCCACGGCGCGGCGCTGTGCGCCCAGCGCCTGCCGCGTGCAAGGTTGCCATCTTCGCCGCGACGCTATGTCCCATCGGCGGGGCGCCAGCGGCAACGGGCGTCCTGCCGCGCCCTGTTAGAATGCGCAGGCCGGTTCGCCGGCAACCACAAACGTCTTCAGGGCGGGGTGCGATTCCCCACCGGCGGTAGGTGCGTTCGCGCACGAGCCCGCGAGCGCTTGGGTGGTCGGAACCGGCACGCAGGTGCGGAGTCGGCTGCGCAAGGTCAGCAGATCCGGTCCGACGCCGGAGCCGACGGTATAGTCCGGATGAAAGAAGACGGCTTTCGCGCAGCCTTGCGGCTGTGCGCGCGCCTGTTTGCCTTGTGGCGTTTTTCGCTCACCATCCTTGCGAGAAACGTTTATGTTCACCGGAATCATCGAAGGCGTCGGCCGCCTGGCCGCGCGCCAGCCGCAGGGCGGCGATATCCGCTTCAGCTTTGCCACCGGCAGCCTGCCGTTCGCCGACGTGCAGCGCGGCGAGAGTATCGCGGTCAACGGCGTGTGCCTGACCGTGGTCGCCTTCGACGCGGCGTCGTTCCAGGCCGATGCGTCCACCGAAACCCTGTCCCTGACCACGCTCGGCGCGCTCGCCGAAGGCGCGGTCGTGAACCTGGAGCGGGCGATGCGCCCGACCGACCGGCTCGGCGGGCATCTGGTCAGCGGCCATGTCGATGGCCTTGGCAGCGTACTGTCGATCCATGAGGACGCGCGCGCGCAACGCTGGCGTTTCGCCGCGCCGCCGGCGCTGCTGCGCTACATCGCCAAGAAAGGCTCAATCTGCGTGGACGGGGTCAGCCTGACCGTCAACGAAGTGGACGATGCCGGCTTCGAGGTGGCGCTGATCCCGCACACGGTGGCGCACACCGCGTTCGCGCACACCGCGCTCGGCGCGGCGGTGAACCTGGAGATCGACCTGGTCGCGCGCTACGTCGAACGCCTGCTGCACGGCCGCCAGGACTGAGTCCGTCGCGCCCGTCGCCTGCCGTGCCGTCGCCGCTGTCCGCGGCGGCGCGCGGCGCCTTCCGCCTTCTGCGAGTCCCGCCATGTCGCCATCCACCGCTCCTAGCCTGAATTTCGCCCCCGTCCCCGAGTTGCTGGAGGAAATCCGCGCCGGGCGCATGGTGGTCATCGTCGACGACGAGGACCGCGAGAACGAGGGCGATCTGATCATGGCCGCCGAGCTGGTCAAGCCCTCGGACATCAATTTCATGGTCACCCACGCACGCGGCCTGGTGTGCCTGTCGCTGACCCGCGAGCGCTGCACGCAGCTCGGGCTGGCGCCGATGGTCCAGCACAACACCGCGCAGTTCCACACCAACTTCACCGTCAGCATCGAGGCCGCCGAAGGCGTCACCACCGGCATCTCCGCCTACGACCGCGCGCATACCGTGCGCACCGCGGTCAAGCCGGACGCCAAGCCGCACGACCTGAGCCAGCCCGGCCACATCTTCCCGCTGATCGCCCAGCCCGGCGGCGTGCTGACCCGCGCCGGCCACACCGAGGCGGCTGGCGACCTGCCGCTGCTGGCCGGGCTGGAGCCGGCCGGGGTGCTGGTGGAAGTGCTCAATCCCGACGGCAGCATGGCGCGGCGCCCGCAACTGGAGGAATTCGCGCGCCTGCACGGGCTGAAGATGGGCTCGATCGCCGACCTGATCGCCTACCGCCTGGCCACCGAGCACACCGTCGAGCGCATCGACGAGCGCCCCATCGAGACCGAGTTCGGCGATTTCACCCTGGTCACCTACCGCGACCGCATCGCCCACGACCTGCATTTCGCACTGGTCCGCGGCACCCTGGACGCCGACATGCCGACCCTGGTGCGGGTGCAGGTGGAAAATCCGCTGGCCGACCTGCTGCACTGGCGCCGCGAGGATTTCGGCGTGGCCGCCAGCGACGCGCTGCGCGCGATCGCCGCGGCCGACAGCGGGGTCATGGTGGTGCTGTCGGCGCCGCGCGACAGCCAGGCGCTGCTGGCGCGGCTGCGCAAGCAGCCGGACCTGATCGCCAACAGCAAGGACGTGGGGCAGTGGCGGCGCAACGGCGCCGGCAGCCAGATCCTGGCCGACCTGGGCCTGGGCAAGCTGCGCGTGCTGGGCACGCCGCGCCGCCAGGTCGGCCTGGCCGGGTTCGGGCTGGAGGTGGTGGAGCATGTGGAGCCGGGACTCGGGACTCGGGACTCGGGACCCGGAAAAGGCTGATTCCTCCGCTGGCAAGCGCACGCCGTGCTCTAAGCTCTTCCGAGTCCCGAGTCCCGAGTCCCGAGTCCCGGACAGGCTGCCTGCTAAACTCTCCCACCCCCTGAACCCACCACCGCCATGACCCACTACGAAGCCGACCTCCGCGCTCCCGGCGCGGCCCGTTTTGCGATCATCGCCAGTCTTTGGAACGCGCGCATCACCGACGTGCTGGTCGCCGGTGCGCGCGCGAGCCTGTCCGGCAACGGCATCGCTGACGAGGCGGTGGACGTGATCCGCGTGCCCGGCGCCTGGGAGCTGCCGCTGGTCGCCGCGCGCCTGGCCGCCGCCGGCCGGCATGCGGCGATCATCGCGCTGGGCTGCGTGATCCGCGGCGATACGCGCCACTACGAACACGTGGCCGACGGCTGCGCCCAGGGTCTGCTGCGGGTGTCGCTGGATTTCCGCATCCCGGTGCTCAACGGCGTGCTGGCGGTGGAGCGGGTCGAGGACGCCGAGGCGCGCGCCGGCGGCAGCCACGGCAACAAGGGCGAGGAAGCGGCGCTGAGTGCGCTGGAGATGGTCAATCTTTTGGAGTGCCTGCCGTGAACAAGCCCGCCGGCCACAAGCATGTCCGCCGCGACGGCGTCGATCCGGTGCTGCGTTCGCGCGCGCGCCGGCGCGCGCTGCAGGCGATCTACGCCTGGCAGATCGCCGGCGGCACCGCGCAGCACGTGATCGCGCAGTTCGCGCACGAGCAGGCGCACGAGATCGCCGACCTGGTCTACTTCGAGAACCTGGTCGAAGGCGTGCTCAAGCACCGCGCCGAGCTGGACGCGGCGCTGGTCGGCTACCTGGACCGCACCGTCGAGGAAGTGGACGCGATCGAACGCGCGGTGCTGCGCCTGGCCGCCTATGAACTGCTGCACCGGCACGACGTGCCGTACCGCGTGGTGATCAACGAAGCCATCGAGACCGCCAAACGTTTCGGCTCCGAACACGGCCACACCTACGTCAACGGCGTGCTCGACCGCGCCGCGCTGGCGTGGCGCACGGTGGAGTCGGGGGGCTGAAGCTGGGAATGGGGAATGGCAAAAGCTGACAGCTGAAAGCGACCGCCGCGGTGGACATCCCCTGCGGCCGGCGATGCTGCGGCGGTTGCCCTCGCTCTTACCATTCCCGATTCCCAATTCCCGGCCTGCAAATGCCCGAATTCGATCTGATCGATCGCCTGCGTGCCCGCATCGGGACGCACGCGGACGTGCCGTTGGGCATCGGCGACGATGCGGCGCTGCTGCAGCCGCCGCCGGGCGAGCAGCTGGCGATCACCACCGATACGCTCAATGCCGGCGTGCATTTCCCGGCCGAGACCGGCGCCGCCGACATAGGCTGGAAGACCCTGGCGGTGAACCTGTCCGACCTCGCCGCGATGGGCGCGCAGCCGCGCTGGTGCACCCTGTCGCTGTCGTTGCCGCACGAGGATGCGGGCTGGATCGACGCCTTCGCCGACGGCTTCTTCGCGCTGGCCGATGCGCACGGCATCGTGCTGGCCGGTGGCGACACCACACGTGGGCCGCTGTCGCTGTCGGTCACCGCGATCGGCAGCGTCGCGCCCGGCACCGCGCTGCGCCGCGACGGCGCGCAGCC
>NZ_CAPJ01000141.1 GCF_000331775.1 Xanthomonas translucens pv. translucens DSM 18974 | reverse complement strand
TGATCGTGCTGGCCGGACTGGAGCACGCGCCGCCGGCCTGGCGCCCGGCACTGGATCGCGAACCGCAGCAGACCATCGCGCCGCTGCGCAGCGGCGGTTTACTCGACGACAGCGCGCCGGTGGAGGTGCTGCTGCTGGGCAGCTCCAACGGGCGCCGCAGCCTGTTCGCCGAGCGCCTGGGCGATGCGCTGGGCCGCGAAGTGTGGAACCAGAGCCTGGACGGCGGCCAGTTCTCCGGCGCGCTGCTGGCGGCCTGGCCGCAGCGCGGGCAATGGCCGCCGCGCCTGAAGCTGGTGATCTGGGAATTCTCCGAAATGGCCCTGTCCTTGCCGCTGACCGATGGCGAGCAGGCGGCATTGGCCGGGATCGACTGAGCGCGGACCGACGATGCTGTTCAACTCCTTCCTGTTCCTGCTGCTGTTCCTGCCGATCGCGCTGGGCGTGCACTACCTGCTCGGTGCGCTGCAGCCGCGCCTGGCCGCGCTGTGGCTGTGCGTGGCCTCGATCATGTTCTATGGCTGGTGGAACCCGCAGTTCGTGGTGTTGCTGCTCGGCTCGATCGTGTTCAATTACCTGGTCAGCCTGAGCGTGCTGGCGCTGGCCCGACGGCCACGGCTGCAACTGCTGGTCCTCGCGCTGGGCGTGGCCGCCGACCTGGCGTTGCTGATGCACTACAAGTACGTCGCGGCGATGGTCACCTTCGCGCACGATCTGGGCCTCAACGTCGGCCCGATGGATGCCTTGATCCTGCCGCTGGGCATTTCCTTCTTCACCTTCACCCAGATCGGCTACCTGCTCGATTGCCGCGCCGGCCTGGTCAACGACCGCAGCCCGCTCAGCTATGTGTTGTTCGTGACCTTCTTCCCGCACCTGATCGCCGGCCCGATCCTGCATCACAAGGAAATGATGCCGCAGTTCAGCAGGCGCGAGACCTACCGGTTCCATGCCGACAATCTGTCGGTCGGCGGCATGCTGTTCGTGATCGGCCTGGCCAAGAAAGTGCTGCTGGCCGACAGCATCGCGCCGTACGCCGACGCCGGTTTCGCCCGCACCGGCGAGCTGCAGCTGTGGGGCGCATGGGCTACCGCGCTGAGCTACGCGCTGCAGCTGTACTTCGATTTCTCCGGCTACTCGGACATGGCGCTGGGGCTGGCGCGGATGTTCGGCATCCGCTTCCCGCTCAACTTCAACTCGCCGTACAAGGCGACCAGCGTGATCGATTTCTGGGCGCGCTGGCACATAACCCTGACCCGCTACATCACCGCCTACCTGTACTACCCGGTGGCGATGGCGGTGACCCGCTGGCGCAGCCGCCACGGGCATGCCAGCGGGCCGGCCGCGGTGGCGTCGGCGGGCGGCTTCGCATCGATGATCGTGCTGCCCACGGTGTGGGCGATGGGTCTGGCCGGGATCTGGCACGGTGCCGGCCTGCAGTTCCTGATCTTCGGCCTGCTGCATGCCGCCTACCTGGCGATCAACCATGCCTGGCGCATCTTCGTCGTCGGCCGCAAACCGGCGGCGCTGCGCACGCGCAAGCCGCTGCAGCATGTCGGCTACCTGTTGCTGACCTTCGCCGCGGTACTGGTGGCGCAGGCCTTCTTCCGCGCCGACGGCATGGGCGATGCATGGCAGTTGGTGCAGGGCATGGCCGGCCTGCGCGGCGTGGAACGCCTGCACGGCCTCGGCCATGTCGCCGGTATGGGCTTGGGCGATGCCTGGCGCCTGCTGATCGGCCACCACCTGCAGGTGCTCTACATCGCGCTGCTGCTGGCGATCGTATGGCGGGCGCCGAACGCGCACCAGATCATGGGCGTGTACTCGCCCGCGCTGAGCAAGCCGAGCCCGGGGCCGCGTGCCTGGATGCGCTGGCAGCCGAACCTGCCGTGGTTGCTGGTGATGCTGTCGCTGCTCGTGCTGTGCCTGTCGAGCCTGCACAAGGCATCGCGTTTCCTCTATTTCCAGTTCTGACAAGGTGAACCCCATGGATATGCAGACCCTCCAGGCCCAGCTCAGCGACATCGTCGAGAGCGTGATCGGCACCCGCGTGCAGCCGGACGAGTACATGGAATCGCTGTTCGATTCGATGTCCAAGGTGCAGCTGATGGTCGAGGTCAAGGACCGTCTCGGCGTGACCCTGCCGATCGACGAGATCGACACGCTGGTCGAATCGGTGCAGGTGCTGGCCGAGTACGTGGCCACGCACCGGCGTTGAGCGCGGACCGCGCAAGGAGTTTCACGCATGCGCTTTGATTTCGACCGCTGCCGTTTCGTCGAGCGCGAACACGCCGCGCAGGCGCCCGCGCTGCACGATGCCGACGGCGTGCTGGACTGGGCCGGGTTGTACCAGGCCACGCAGGACTGGGTCGCCCGCGCGCAGCGCGCTGGCGTGCAGCCGGGCCATGCGCTGGTGATCTGGGGCCACAAGCAGGCCGCCTTCGTGGTGGCCATCCTCGGCTGCCTGCAACTGGGCGTGACCTATGTGCCGGTGGATACGATCAATCCACCGGCGCGGCTGCAACGCATCGCCACGTTGGTGCATGCGGTCGCGGTCTACGACGCGGCTATTGATGCGTTCGGCGCCGGTGCCGATGCTGCACGCGCGCTGGCGGTGCCGGACCTGGCCTACATCATGTTCACCTCCGGCAGCACCGGCGATCCCAAGGGGGTGCAGATCGGCCGCGACAGCGTGACCTTGTTCGCCGGCTGGATCCGCGACTGCCTGGCGCTGGGGCCGGCGCCGGCATTCCTCAACCAGATGCTGTTCAACTTCGATTTCTCGTTGTTCGACCTGTGCGGCGCGCTCGGCCTGGGCGGGTGCTGCGTGCTGTGCCCGCGCGAGGTGATCGCCGACAGCGAACGGTTCGTCGAGCATCTGCGCCAGTCCGAGGTGGCGGTGTGGGCGTCCACGCCCTCGTTCGTGCGCCAGCAACTGCTCAACCCGCGCTTCGCTGCCGAACATCTGCCCGCGTTGCAGGTGTTCGTATTCGGCGCCGAGTCGCTGACCCCGCGCGTGGCCGAAGAGCTGTGGGCGCGCTTTCCGCAGGCGCGCATCGTCAACTCCTACGGCCCGACCGAAGCGACCTGTTCCACCACCTGGGTGGAGATCGATCCGGCACTGCGCGCGGCCGCGCCCAACCCGTTCCCGATCGGCGTGGCCAAGCCGTATGCCGAGGTGTTCCTCGACGCCGGCGAGATCTGCATGGCCGGCGACCACGTGATGCGCGGCTATCTGGACCGCCCCGACCTCGACCAGGGCGTGCTGTTCGAGCACAACAGCAAGCGCGCCTACCGCAGCGGCGACCTGGGCGATGTCGATGCGCAGGGCCGGCTCTACTTCCGCGGCCGCAGGGACGACCAGATCAAGCTCAACGGCTACCGCATCGAACTGGCCGAAGTGGATGCGGCGCTGTCCACCCTGGACGGCGTGGTCGCCGGTGCCGCGGTGGTGCTGCGCCGGCCCGATGGCAGCCTGGTGCGGATGATCGGCTTCGTCGAACTGGCGGCAGCGGGCGCCGGTGCGGTACAGCCGCTGCCGGACGCGCTGCAGGACTGGAAGCAGCAACTCGGCCGCCGCGTGCCGGCCTACATGATTCCCTCCGAACTGATCGCCGTGGACGCGTTGCCGACCGGCAACAGCGACAAGGTCGATCGCAAACAACTGGAGCAGCGCTATGCCATGGCGCGCACGCTCCGCAGCCAGGAAACGCCACGATGAAATGGATGCTCGCAATGCTTGCCGCCGCCGCGCTCGCGCCACTGGCCGCCAGCGCCCAACAGGGCGCCGCGGAAGGCCGCCTCGCGCAGCTGTACGCCGCGCGCCCGCCGGCCGGCTCGGCGTTCGTGCGCGTGCTCAACCCGGGCAACGCCGCGCTCGAGGTCGGCATCGGCAACGGCGCCGCACAGCGCATCGGCCCGGCCAGCCGCGCCACCCGCTACGCCATCGTCGAAGGCGGCAAGCCGTTCGCGCTGCGCGTGGCCGGCACGGCCCGCGTGCAGGCGCAGGTCGCCGCCGGCAGTTTCACCACGCTGGTGCTGGATGCGGCCGCGCCGTCGCGGCCGCTGGCGGTGCTGGCCGATGGCGGCGGCAGCAGCGATGCGCTCAAGGCCGAGATCCGCTTCTACAACCTGGCCAGCGGCTGCGGCCAGGCACGGCTGGCGATCGCCGACAGCGGCGCGGTGGTGTTCCCGGCCGTCGCCGCGGGCGCCAGCAGCGCGCGGGCGATCAACCCGGTCAAGGCGCGCCTGGTGGCCGCATGCGGCAGCAAGGACAGCGCGCCGCTGGCGCTGCCGTCGCTGCAGCCCGGCGACCACTACAGCCTGTTCCTGAGCGGCAGCGGCAGCGGCAACGCGCCGGTGCTGCAGGGCCAGCTCAGCGGCACCGATCCGGTCGGCCGCTGAGCCATGCGCGAGCGCCCCGTGTTCCGCGAAGACCACACGCTGTTCCGCGCCCAGGTGCGGCGTTTCATCGACAGCCAGATCGCCCCGCACTACGCGCAGTGGGAACGCGACGGCATCACCCCGCGCGCGCTGTGGCGTGCGGCCGGCGCGGCCGGCCTGCTCAACTGCCAGCTGCCCGAACCCTACGGCCTGGGCGGCGACGCCGGGCATGCCGCCTGCGTGATCGAGGAACTGGCGCGGGCCAATTTCCTCGGCATCGGCTTCTCGATCCATTCGGACATGGTCGCGCCGTACCTGATGCAGTACGGCAGCGACACGGTGCGCGACGCGTGGTTGCCGAAGATGGCGCGCGGCGAGGCGATCGGCGCGATCGCGATGACCGAGCCCGGCGCCGGCAGCGACCTCAAGGCGATCCGCACCCGCGCCGTGCGCCAGGGCGAGCACTACCTGCTCAACGGCCAGAAGACCTGGATCAGCAACGGCAGCAACGCCGACGTGGCGGTGGTGGTGGCGACCGTGGCGCCGGAACTGGGCGCGCGCGGCTTGAGCCTGTTCTGCGTCGAGACCGCGCTGCCCGGCGTCACCCGCGGCGCGCCGATGGCCAAGATCGGCCAGCACGCGCAGGACACCAGCGAGCTGTTTTTCCAGGACGTGGCGGTGCCGGTCTCGCACCTGCTCGGCGAGGAACAGCGCGGCTTCGACTACCTCGGCGAACAACTGGCCGCCGAACGCCTGGCGATCGCGCTGCGCGCCGCTGCCTCGGCCGAAGGCATGCTGGATGAAACGCTGATCTACGTGCGCCAGCGCAAGGCGTTCGGCCGCCACCTGATCGACCACCAGAACACCCGCTTCGTGCTCGCCGACGCGGCGTCGCGGCTGGCGATGCTGCGCAGTTTCCTCGACCAGTGCCTGGACGCGCACATGCAGGGCCGGCTGCAGGCGACCACCGCGGCGATGGCCAAGCTCAACGCCACCGAGATCCAGGGCCAGGTACTGGACGCGCTGCTGCAGTTGCACGGCGGGTACGGCTACAGCAGCGAATACGGCATCGGCCGCGCCTGGGCCGACGCGCGCGCGCTGCGCATCTTCGGCGGCACCAGCGAGATCCTGCGCGACATCATCGGCCGGGCCCTGTAGGCGCGCGCCGGGCGGGCTATTGGCGCCCGGTGCGCCACTGCCGGCGCAGCGCCTGCGCGCGCGGCGAGTCCTGCGACAGCCACGGATCCAGCGCGAACGCGAAGATGCCGGCGGCGCCGCTGCGCTGCGCCCACGCCAGCTGCTGCTGGATGCGTGCGGCGTCGGCGGTCTGCGCCTGGAAGTGGCTGCCGTCGGCGGCCGAGCTGGGCAATTCCTCGAACAGTTCGACCACCACGTCGAAGGCGACCTGGCGCGCGCGCAGCGCTGCCAGCAGCGGATCCACCCCGTCCAGGTTGTCCAGCCCGGCCACGCCGACGCCGTCCTGCACCATCGGCCGCAGCGGCACCTGGTCGAGGATGCGGTTCCACAGTTGCGGCAGCGAACCGCTGGTCTGCAGCCGGCTGAAATACGTTGAGATCGCGGTGACCTTTTCGGTGGCGGTGCCGGCGCTGGCCGCAGCGCACAGCGCGGCCAGCCAGCTGCACAGGCGCTGCTGCCGCGCGTCCTGCGCCCAGTGGAACTGTTCCAGTTCGTACGGCAGGTACCAGCCGTCGAAGTTGGCCTGCCTGCTCCATGGTGCGGTTTGCAGATAGGCGCGGGCGTGGTCCAGGGTCAGCGCCAGGAACGCATCCAGCGTGGCCGGGTCCGGCGCCTGCAGCGCCTTCCACCAACCGCTGTGATACGGCAGGCCGACCCGCACCTGCAGGCCGGCGGCAGCGGCGGTGGAGAAAATCAGCTGCAGCGTGCTGTCCGGCAGGGTCCAGTCCGCATCGCCGCCGCCGCCGTACAGCCCGGCCCACTGCACCACGATCTGCCGGCAGCCCAGGCGCTGGGCGAGCGCCATGTGCTGTTGCCAGTCCTGCGCACTCAGGTCCAGGTGGCTGCGCCACGGCTGGATGAAGCTGCCGTCGAACCGCGGCGGCTTCGCACAGCCCGGCAACATGCCTACTGCGCACGCAGCGGGGACCAGCACGGCCAGGCGCAGCAGGTCGCGCCGGCTGGGCGAGAAGGAAGCGGATCCAGGGCGATCGTTGTGCATTGCGTCCGCGCGGCGGAGTCCAGCTCGTTGTTCTACAGCATCGCCGCGAAAAAGCGCGTCGCGCCGTCTCCGCGATGCGGCGCGTCTGTCGCCGCAAAAGCGTCGCCGCAGATGAATTTTGCAGGGGCGCGCGGCGCCGGCCTTGAGTCCCGCTCGATGAGGCGCCAGGCACGCTGGCCAGGAAAGGCCGCCACGTGGCGGCCGACACCATCGGCAACCGCTGCTGCAAAGGACTTGCGCATGGCCGGCGGGGCGCCCTGTAGGAGGAGCTTCAGCCCCCACCGCATCCGCAGCCGGTACCACCGTCGGTGACGCTGACGCGACCCGCCTGCAAGCGCGCGCCAATCGGCGGATAATCGGCGCGGCATCGGCGACAGGAGCAGGGCATGATCCGCGACATCATCCGCATGGGCGACCAGCGCCTGCTGCGCCTCGCGCAGCCGGTCGGCAACTTCGGCAGCGTGGAGTTGCACGCCTTGGTCGCCGACATGTTCGAGACCATGGACGCCGCGCGCGGCGTCGGCCTGGCCGCGCCGCAGATCGCGGTGGACCTGCAGTTGATGGTGTTCGGCTTCGACAGCAATGCGCGCTATCCCGATGCGCCGCCGGTGCCGCGCACCGCGCTGGCCAACGTGCAGATCGAGCCGCTGTCCGACGAACTGGAGGACGGCTGGGAAGGCTGCCTGTCCATTCCCGGGCTGCGCGCGGTGATTCCGCGCTACCGGCAGATCCGCTACCGCGGCCTGGACCCGGACGGCACCGCGGTGGTGTGCGAGGCCGAAGGCTTCCATGCGCGGGTGGTGCAGCACGAGCACGACCACCTGATCGGCCGGCTGTACCCGTCGCGGATCCGCGACTTCGGCAAGTTCGGCTTCGAGGACGTGCTGTCCTACGAGCTGTAGCGCTTTGGTCGGACGCTTCCCCCTGTAGGAGCGGCTTCAGCCGCGACCCGGCGTTACCGGTAATGCCCGGTCGCGGCTGAAGCCGCTCCTACAGGTCCAGGCGGCCGAGAGAACCCCAGCGCCGAAATGCACACGGCCCGCTGTGCGCGGGCCGTGGCAATACGCGCGCTTGCGTCGCGCTCGCTTACTTGAGCGCCTTGAAACGCAGCCGCTTCGGGCCGGCGTCGTCGCCCATGCGCCGGCGCTTGTCGATCTCGTACTCGCGGTAGTTGCCCTGGAAGAACTCCACGTGCGAGTCGCCTTCGAACGCCAGGATGTGGGTCGCGATGCGATCCAGGAACCAGCGGTCATGCGAAATCACGAAGGTGTTACCGGGGAACTCCAGCAGTGCGTCTTCCAGCGCGCGCAGGGTCTCGATGTCCAGGTCGTTGGACGGTTCGTCGAGCAGCAGCACGTTGCCGCCCTGTAGCAGGGTCTTGGCCATGTGCAGGCGGCCGCGTTCGCCGCCGGACAGGCTGCCGACCAGCTTCTGCTGATCCTGGCCCTTGAAGTTGAAGCGGCCCAGGTAGGCACGCGACTGGATCTCCACGCCGTTGATGTTGAGGATGTCCAGGCCGCCGGACACTTCCTGGAACACGTTGTGGTTGCCTTCCAGCTTGTCGCGGCTCTGGTCCACGTAGGCCAGCTTCACCGTCGGCCCGAGCACGATCTCGCCCGAATCCGGCTTCTCCTTGCCGATGATCATCTTGAACAGCGTCGACTTGCCGGCGCCGTTGGGGCCGATGATGCCGACGATGGCGCCGGACGGCACCAGGAAGCTGAGGTCGTCGATCAGCAGGCGGTCGCCGAACTTCTTGGTGACGTGCTTGAACTCCAGCACCGCGTTGCCCAGGCGCTCGCCCGGCGGAATGAAGATCTCGTTGGTCTCGTTGCGGCGCTGGTAATCGACCGATTGCAGTTCTTCCAGGCGTGCCAGACGCGCCTTGCCCTTGGTGCGGCCGCCCTTGGCGTTCTGCCGCGACCATTCCAGTTCCTTCTGGATCGCCTTCTGCCGCGACTTCTCCTGGTTGTCTTCCTGCTTCAGGCGCTCTTCCTTCTGCATCAGCCAGTCGGTGTAGTTGCCCTTCCACGGGATGCCGCGGCCGCGGTCCAGTTCCAGAATCCACTCGGCGGCGTTGTCGAGGAAGTAGCGGTCATGGGTGACCGCCACCACGGTGCCGGTGTAGCGCGCCAGGAACTGCTCCAGCCATTCCACCGACTCGGCGTCCAGGTGGTTGGTCGGTTCGTCGAGCAGCAGCATGTCCGGCTTCTGCAGCAGCAGCCGGCACAGCGCCACGCGGCGCTTCTCGCCGCCAGACAGCGGGCCGATCACCGCGTCCCACGGCGGCAGGCGCAGCGCGTCGGCGGCCACTTCCAGCTGCTGTTCGAGCAGGTGCGCATCGCCGGCGGCCAGGATCGCTTCCAGCCGCTGTTGCTCGGCGGCGAGCTTGTCGAAGTCGGCGCCTTCCTCGGCATAGGCCTCGTAGATCCTGTCCAGCGCGGCCTGCGCCTGCAGCACTTCGCCGACGCCTTCCTCGACCGCTTCGCGCACGGTCTTGGCCGGATCCAGCTCCGGCTCCTGCGCCAGGTAGCCGACCTTGATGCCGGGCTGCGGGCGCGCTTCGCCGCTGAAATCGGTGTCCACGCCGGCCATGATCTTCAGCACCGTGGACTTGCCGGCGCCGTTGAGGCCGAGCAGGCCGATCTTGGCGCCGGGGAAGAACGACAGCGAGATGTCCTTGATGATCTGGCGCTTCGGCGGCACCGTCTTGCTGACGCCGTTCATGGTGTAGATGTATTGCGACATGGGGGCTCCAAAGGCGCAGGGCGCCCGCCGGCCGGCGGCCGGAAGGCGTTGAAAGGGATGACGGATTATAGCCGGACGGCCGCCGGCAATCTGCCGCGCCGGCGCTGCGCCGGATGCCGCCCGCGCGGTGGCGCGCTACTCGGCGGCAGGCGGCAGG
>NZ_CAPJ01000142.1 GCF_000331775.1 Xanthomonas translucens pv. translucens DSM 18974 | reverse complement strand
CCACGCGTGCCGGCGGCGCCCCCGCGCCACGCGCCACCGCGCATCCGAGCGCCGCCGAGCAGGCCTACCGGCGCGCCTTCGCGCTCGCCACCGAGGCCTACGACGCCTACAACAACGACCGGATGGCGGAGGCCGCGGACAAGGCCGAACAGGCCTTCCGCCAGCAGCCGCAGCAGGGCGCCTGGGCGGTGCTGTGGGTGGCCGCGCTGGAGGCCCGGCAGCAGTTCGAACAGGCCGAGGCCGCCGCCGCCGCGGCGATCCAGCTGGGTGCACCGAATGTCGCCGACCTGCAGGCCAAGCGCGTGGCGTTGGGCCGCCAGCGTGCGGTCAAGCCGGCGCAGCAGGGCTACCAGGCGTTGATCGAGCAGGACTTCGCCACGGCCGCCGGCTACGCCCGGCAAGCGGTGGCGTATGCCCCGGACGTAGCCTCGCATCGCCTGCTGCTGATGACCGCGCAGTTGCTGGACGAACAACTGCCCGCCGCCGAGGCCACCGCCGACGCGGCGCTGGACAACGACAGCGAAGACACCGTGGCACTGGTGATGCGCGCGTATCTGCGCCAGCGCCAATTGCATAGCGCTCAGGCCAATGCCGATTTCGACGCCGCCCTGCGCCAGGACTGGCTGGATCCGCAGCAGCAGCGCAACGTGCGCCTGCTGGCGGTGGATGCGGCGATCGCCGCGGGCGATCGTGCGCGTGGCGCGCGCCTGCTGCAGCCGTTGCACGCCGATCCACTGGCCGGCGCGGACGCGACCGCGCGCGAGCAGTTCGGCCAGGCCATCGCCCAGCGCGAGAAGGCGCTGCGCAGCGCGCGCCCGGCGCCGTCGCTGACCCTGGCGACGTACCCGGCACCGTTCCAGCAATGCCGCGATACGCCCTACGGCACTCAGTGCGAACTGACCCCGGCCGACCTGCAGGGCAGCGGCAGCGCCGCGCAGCGCGCCTACGCGGCCTACGGACGGCGCGATTACCAGGAGGCGATCCGCGAAGCGCAGCACGCGCTGCAGGACAACCCGGACAACGGCAGCGTGCAGAACCTGCTCACCACCGTGCTGGCCGCCGGCGACCGCGCGCAACGCGCGCAGGCGCGGCAGCGCCTGGACAGCGCCTTGGGCCAGCGCCCAACCGATGCCGGGCTGCTGATGCAGCGCGGCTACCTGCAGCAGCGCGCCGGGCAACCGGCGCAGGCGCTCGAGGATTTCCGCGCGGCCGAGGCCACCGGCAAGGCGCCGCCCAGCGTGGTGCTCGACCAGGCCTATGCCAGCGCCGCCAACGGCGACAACGCGCAGGCGGTGGCGTTGCTGCGCAGCGCGATCGACCGCGCCGACCAGGGCGCGTTGCCGCTGGACCAGGCGCAGCGCTACACCACGCGCAGTTCGATCGCCAACCTCGGGCGCGCGTGGGGCATCACCGCCGCGGCCGGCTACCGCGGCGCGCGCCAGGCCGCGAGCAACCTGGGCGGCACCGCGATCAGCACCCCCGGCGATTCGGTGTTCAGCACCCTGGAGGCGTTCTGGCGGCCCGCGGCGCTCAACAACCGCCATGGCACGCTGGAAGCGTATGCGCGCGCGGCCAACACGCTGTACGACGCGGGCGGCACGTTCGAATCCGTGCGCGCCGTGGACCCGTGCACCGGCGCAGCCACAGAGGACGCGCGCGCCCGTGCCGAGCGCTTGAGCCGCTCGCGTTCCAGTGCCGGCTGGCCCTCCACCGTCGGCGCGTTCGGCGTGCGCTACGCGTTCGGCCGCACCGGCCTGAGCGCCGGCATCGAGCGCCGCCAGTTCCTCGGCAGCGGCACCCGCAGCGGCGGCGTCTATCCGGACGCGGCCGCGATCCAATGCCGCATCCAGCGCGACTCCAACCAGCCGCAGCAACTCAACACGCTGGCGCGCTATCGCCTGGACGGCAATGCCGGCGGCTGGCTGTCGTACCTGACCTACGGCTTCTATCACGGCACCGGGGTGCGCACCGACGTGAACCAGTGGTGGACGCTGAGCGGCTATGCGCAGGCCGGCTACAGCTGGGACGACAACCGCGCGCGCTTCAGCGTGGATCGACTCGACGCCAGCGGCGCGGCGGTGGAAACCCTGCGCGACTCCGATGGCCGCCTGCATCGCACGCAAGCGTTCGCCGCCGCGGAACTGCGTGCCGGCCGCAGTTACCGGTTCGGTGCCGAGCAGACCCGCTGGGTGCTCAATCCGTATCTGGTGGTGGCCACGGACTGGCTCGACCAGCGCTCGCGGGTCAGCGGCATCGACTACCCGCTGATCGGCGAGCAGGCGTTCGCCCTGTCCGACACCCAGCGCAGCTGGTCGCTGGGCGCCGGCCCCGGCCTCGGCGTGCGCTACTGGTTCCGCGAGGACCGCTACAACGCGGCGCGCTCCTCGCTGGACCTGAGCGTGCAGTACCGCTTCGCGTTCGGCGGCGGCGATCCCCAGCGCGCCAAGGGCCTGTTCGCCACCGCCACCCTCACCTACTGACCCCTGCCGAAAGAACTGCCATGACCGATGCTGTCGCCCCGAGTGTTCCCATGCGTGCGCGCGCCCTGTGGCTGGGCCTGCTGTACGCGTTCGCCGCCGTGCCGGCGCTGGCCCAGGTGCCGGCACCGGCTCCTGCTCCGACCGCCGCCGCCGCCGCCGCCGCCGCCGCCGCGCAGGATTCCTCGATCGTGCTGGTCGGCAAGGACGGCTGGTTGTTCCCGGCCTGGGGCAGCCTGACCGAGGTCGATGGCGCGGCGATCGAGCGCAATACCGCGTTGATCGCCGAAGCCCGCACCGCACTGGCCGCGGCCGGCGTCGAGCTGGAGGTCATGGTGTTGCCGGACAAGGCCCTGTTCTACGAGGACAAGCTGCCCGACGGCAAGCGCATGAGCGATGCGGTGCGCGGGCGCTATGCGCTGATCCACGATGGCCTGGGCAAGGCGCAGGTGCCGGCGGTGGATGCGCTGCAGGTGCTGCGCCAGGTCAGGCAGGGCGGGCAGGCGGTGTTCTACCGCAGCGACCAGCACTGGACCCAGCCGGTGGCCGACGCGGTGGCGGTGGCGGTGGCCGCCCAGTTCCGCCAGCGGGTGCCGCGGCTGCGCGGCCAGGACGGCACCGGCATGGCCCTGGGCAGCAAGATCACCGAGCGCCGCTTCGGCGATCTGGCCGAACTGTTCCTGACCGATGCGCAGCGCAAGACGATCGGCCGCGACACCTTCACCGTGCGCTGCCAGTCCGAGCAGTAAGCGCTGCTGGACGACGCGCCGGCGCCGCTGCATGTCACCGGGCATAGCATGGTGCAGCCGTACTTCGGCTTCCCGCAGAAACTGTCCAACCTGCTCGATCGCCCAGTCTCGGTGAACTGGAAGCCCGGCAACGTCGGTCCCTGGGCGATGCTGCTGGAATATCTGGAATCGCCCGAGTTCCACAAGGCCAGGCCGCAGGTGCTGGTGTGGCAGATGTTCGAGCCGTCCTATGGGCAGGGCCCGGAGGCGCGTGGGCAATGGGACAACGCCTCGATCATGAGCGCGCCGCAGTGGCAGGCGCGCCTGCACAAGGCCGTGGGACAGTAGCCGATGCCTGCACGTCCCGGCGCGCCTGCGCCCCTGCCGCCGGCTGCGCCGGCGCGTGCGCACCTGCCCATGGCCGCGGTGCTGGTGGCGCTGCTGCTGGCCGGCCT
>NZ_CAPJ01000143.1 GCF_000331775.1 Xanthomonas translucens pv. translucens DSM 18974 | reverse complement strand
GGATGCGGCCGGCGCGTTCGCCGCGTGGCGCAAGGCCGGCATGGCCGGGTTCGAACAGCCGGCCGGCACCGCGTCGGTGCAGGTGGCGCTGGTCGGCGGGCATCCGACCCTGCTGGTCGCCAGCGGCGCCGGCGCCAAGGTCGCCGGTCTGTTGACCCAGCAATGGCGCGCCTATGCGCTGGGCCGTGCGCTGCAGGTGAGCACGGCGCTGCTGCCGCCGGCCGACAAGAACGTGGTGCTGCTCGGCCGCCTCGGCGACATGGCCGGGACCCAGGACATCGTCTCGCGCGGCGACCGCACCGCGAACTTCGACCTGGGCGCACTGTCCAGCGAGGGGCGCCTGCCCAGCGAAGTGGTGGTCGACGTCAGCGCGGCGCCGAACCCGGCCGGGCAGGGCGCGGTCGCCTCGATCTTCTTCAACGACTACCTGCTGGGCGCCAAGGTGCTAAACGCCGACGGCAGGCCGCAGCGGCTGGTGGCCACGGTGCCGAGCTACGCGCTGGCCTCGCGCAACCAGGTGCGGATCAGCTTCCTGCGCCAGCCGGCGCGCCCGTACTGCCACGATCCGGCCACCGGCTACCCGGTGTCGGTGCTGCCCAGCAGCCATATCCGTCTTGCCGATCGCAGCCTCGCCGCCGATTTCGTCGGCGCCGCCTCGCAGCTGGCCGGCGCGCACGAGGTGTTCGTGCCCAGCAGCTGGCTGCAGGACGCGCCGGCGTCGCTGACCAAGGTGATCCATCTGGCCGGCGCGACCGGCGCCTCGCCGATGCAGGCGGTGCTCAAGGTCGGCGCGGCCAACACCGCGATCGCGCCGACCGGTCCCTACCTCAGCTTCGTGCTGGCCCCGCAGGGGCTGGCGCAGAGCGGGGCGGTGCGCGACGGCAAGCTGGTGGTGTCCGGCCCGGGCAAGCAGGTGCTGCTGGACCTGACCGGGCTCGACCGTGCCGCCCTGGTCGAAGTGGTCGGCAGCGGCGCCAGCACCGGGGTGATCTACCGCGAGCTGGGCACGCAGGGACCGCAGATCGCCGAACCGTTCCGGCTGATCCGCGGCAATCTGGCGCTGCTGGACGCCAACGGCGTGGTGCAGGACTTCGACGGGCAGGACCCGACCGGCGCACGCATGGCCGAGCAGAACAACCCGCAGCCGATGTGGCAGCAGCACATGGTGTGGCTGGTGGTGCTGGTGGCGGTGATCGTGTTCATGCTGCTGGCCGCGCGCGTGGTGCAGATCCGTCGTCGCCGCCGCGCCGCGCAGAACGGGAACTGATCGCACGTGGACAGCCTGTACTGGAACATCCACCTGGCCAATTATTACGCCTTCCTGGAGACGGCGGCCGTGGTGGTCGCGGTGGTGATCCTGATCTCCAGCCTCGACGACCTGTTCATTGATGCCTGGTACTGGGTGCGCGAACTGTGGCGCAGCGCGATCCTCAAGCAGCGCAGCGAATACCGGCCGTTGACCCAGCAGGACCTGCTGCAGCGCCCGCAACAGACCCTGGCGATCATGGTGCCGGCCTGGGCCGAGTTCGACGTGATCGGACAGATGGTCGAGAACATGATCGACGTGCTCGATTACCACGACTACATGGTCTTCGTCGGCACCTATCCCAACGACGCGCAGACCATCGCCGAAGTGGAACGCATGCGCCGCCGCTACAAGCGCATGCGCCGCATCGAGGTGCCGCACGACGGCCCGACCAGCAAGGCCGACTGCCTGAACTGGCTGGTGCTGGCGATCTTCGAGTACGAGAAGCAGAACGACATCACCTTCGCCGGCGTGGTCCTGCACGACAGCGAAGACGTACTGCACCCGATGGAGCTGCGCTTCTTCAACTACCTGCTGCCGCGCAAGGACATGATCCAGTTGCCGGTGACCTCGCTGGACCGCGAGTGGTACGAGCTGGTGGCCGGCGTGTACATGGACGAATTCGCCGAATGGCACGCCAAGGACCTGGTGGTGCGCGAAAGCGTGTCCGGCATGGTGCCGTCGGCCGGCGTCGGCACCTGCTTCTCGCGCAAGGCGTTGCTGGCGCTGAGCCAGGCCAACGACAACCAGCCGTTCAACCCCGACAGCCTGACCGAGGACTACGACGTCGGCGCGCGCCTGGCGGCGATGGGCATGGACTCGATTTTCGCGCGCTTCCCGGTGCAGTTCCGCGTGCGCCGCCCGTCGTGGTTCGGCTGGGGCCCGGTGCGCGAGCGCACCCTGCACATGGCGCTGTGCGTGCGCGAGTACTTCCCCGACAACTTTCGCGCCTCGTACCGGCAGAAGGCGCGCTGGGTGCTGGGCATCGGCCTGCAGAGCTGGGAAACGCTGGGCTGGCGCGGTTCGCTGGCGACCAAGTACCTGCTCGCGCGCGACCGCAAGGGCATCGTCACCTCCTTCGTCAGCGTCTTCGCCTATCTGATCTTCCTGCAGCTGCTGCTGTTCTGGCTGCTCAAGGTCGCCGGCACGTGGGCCACCCAGTTCCCGACCATCTTCCAGCGCGGCACCTGGCAGATGAACGTGGCGCTGCTGACCACCGCGGCGCTGGCCATGCGCGTGGCGCAGCGCTTCTACTTCGTCAACCGCCTGTACGGCTGGGAACATGCGCTGATGTCGATCCCGCGCATGGTGGTCGGCAACATGATCAATTTCATGGCCACCGCGCGCGCCTGGCGCCTGTTCCTGCTGTACCTGCTGCTCGGCAAGCGCATGGTGTGGGACAAGACCGTGCACGATTTCCCCAGCGCCGCGCAGCTGGTGCATACCCGCAGGCGCCTGGGCGAACTGCTGACCACCTGGGAAGCGGTCGAACCCGAGCGCCTGGTGCAGGCGCTGCGACAGCAGGAGGGCGGACGCCAGCAACCACTGGGCCGGATCCTGGTGGCGCAGGGCTGGCTGGACGACGAAACCCTGGCCGAAGCCATCGCCTTCCAGGGCGATCTGCCGCGCGCGGCGATCGACGTGGCGTATCTGCAGGCCGGGCGGTTCCCGTTGTCGGTGCAGGCCTGCGTGCAATGGCGGCTGCTGCCGCTGCCGTCGGATACGCCCGGCGAAGTGGCGGTCGCGGTGTCCAATGCGCTGTCCGCAGAGGAGCAGGCGCGGTTGCTGCACGACCTGGACGCGAGTGTGCTCAGACAGGCGATCGCGCGCGAAAGCGAAATCAACGCCGGCCTGCGCCTGATCAGCGGCGAAAGCTACCGCGTCGACGCGGTGCCGCTGCTGGGCGATCTGCTGGTGGAACTGCGCCTGATCGCACGCGATCAGTTCGAGCGCGTGCTGCTTGGATACCGGCCGCAACGCGACGGCCGCATCGGCGATCACCTGGTGAAGCAGGGCGTCGCCACCCAGGCGGCGATCGCCGCCGCCGTGCGCGAGCAGCATCGCCGTGCCAGCCAACCGTACGGCGGCATCGGCGGAGCGTTGCCGACATGAGAACCCGCTTGCTCTCCAGCATGATCGCGCTGAGCCTGCTCGGCCTGGGCAGCGCCACCGCGCACGCACAGCAACTGCCGTTGGCCGGTGCCGCCTACCGTATCGCCGAAGATGCCTACGCGTCCTACGCCCGCGGCGATTACCCGCAGGCCAGCCGCCAGGCGGCCGAAGCGGTGCGGCTGCGCCCGGACGTGGTGCGTCTGCGCCTGTTGCAGATCTACGCGCTGCAGAAGCTGGGCCGCGCCGACGAAGCGCGCGCGCAGGCACGCCGTGCGCTCGCCGATGGCCTGCAGGATCCGGCATTGCCGCGCC
>NZ_CAPJ01000144.1 GCF_000331775.1 Xanthomonas translucens pv. translucens DSM 18974 | reverse complement strand
GGCGCGGATCGTGGCCGCGCTGCGCGGCCAGTCCTTCGACAGTTTCGTGCCCGGCCGTGCCGCGGCGGTGTCCCCCCTCCCTCTTTTTTCAGAAGCGATGCCATGACCCACACCCGCCGTCCTACCGCACGCTTGCCCCAGGTCCTGCCGCTGGCCTTGGTCCTGGCGACCGCGTTGCCCCCTGCTGCTGCCGCCGACTCCGTTGCCGGCCAGTTCGGCGAATGGGCTGGCACCACCACGGTCACCCGCTCGATGAGCCTGCGCGAACTCGGCTTCAAGCAGCCGCTGGTGCTCAGCGGCCAGGAAAGCCAGCGCGAGATCTACCTGCCGGTGCCGGCAGGCGTGGCGACCCACGATGCGCAGTTGCAGGTCGATGCGCGTTATGTGCGCGGCCATACCGGGCGCAGCGCCAGCCTGCTGTCGATCGACGGCGACCCGGTGTCGGCGCGTTCGATCACCGATGCCCAGGGCGATGTCAGCCAGTTGATCGGCATCGACGGCTTCGCCCGCCCCAACGGTTTCGTGCGCTTCGGCGTGGGCTGGTGGTCGGTGGTGTCCGAGTACCGCTGCGCCGACCAGAGCGCGCCGGCCAACGTGCTGCGGCTGTCGCCGGAGTCGCGCTTCAGCTACCGCTTCGACGGCCGCGCGATCGACACCGTGGCCAAGGCCTGGGGCGCCTTGCCGGCCACGGTGCGGCTGCTGGTGGAGGGCCGCGCCAGCAGCGTGCAAAGCTACGACACCGCCTGGCGCGTGGGCACCGCGCTGGAGAACGGCGGCAAGCGCGTGGACGTGGTCGCGCTGCCGGCGGTGGGCGCGAGCGTGGACCTGCGCGGGCTGGCGATCCCGGCCAGCCTGGCCGGCATTCCCGCCTACGCGGCGTTGTCCGATCGTAGCGCCAGCCACCGCATCGGCAGCCTGGCCGAAGTCGGCGCGCTGCTGTCGCTGCGCGATGGCAGTCCGCTCGCGGTCGACGTGGCGGTGCTCAGCGATCCGTTGCGCGCCGGCGTGCGCGCCGCGCTGGATGCGCTGGCTAGCTAG
>NZ_CAPJ01000145.1 GCF_000331775.1 Xanthomonas translucens pv. translucens DSM 18974 | reverse complement strand
GGGGTAACGGCGGCAGCCGGCAACGCGGCCGGCGCATAATCGCGCGATGATCATCGATTCGCTGCTCGACACCGACCTCTACAAGTTCACCATGATGCAGGCGGTGCTGCACCAGCATCCCGGTGCGCAGGTGGAATACCGCTTCAAGTGCCGCACGCCCGGCATCGACCTGGCGCAGTTCCTGCAGCAGATCTCGGCCGAGATCGACGCGCTGTGCGCGCTGCGCTTCCGCACCGAGGAACTGGACTACCTGCGCGGCCTGCGCTTCATCAAGCCGGACTTCGCCGATTTCCTGGGGTTGTTCCATCTGGACCGCAAGTACCTGCAGTTGCAGGCCTCGGCCACGGTGCCGGGCGAGATCGAGCTCAGCATCCGCGGGCCGTGGCTGCACACCATCCTGTTCGAGGTGCCGCTGCTGGCGATCGTCAACGAGGTCTGGTTCCGCAATACCGGCGGCGACGATCACGCCGAGGGCCTGCGCCGGCTGCAGGCCAAGATCGCGTTGCTGCGCGACAGCAGCGGCTATGGCGGCTGCGCGATCGCCGACTACGGCACCCGCCGCCGCTATTCGCGGGCCTGGCACGGCGAGCTGTTGCCGGTGCTGCAGCAGACCCTGGGCGCGCAGTTCGTCGGCACCAGCAACGTGTACTTCGCGCGCCGCTACGGGCTGACCCCGCTCGGCACCATGGCCCACGAATACCTGCAGGCGTTCCAGGCGCTGGGTCCGCGGCTGCGCGATTCGCAGGCCGCGGCGCTGGAGTCGTGGGCGCGCGAATACCGCGGCGACCTCGGCATCGCGTTGTCCGACGTGGTCGGCCTGGACGCGTTCCTGCGCGACTTCGACCTGTATTTCTGCAAGCTGTTCGACGGCATGCGCCACGATTCCGGCGACCCGTTCGAATGGGGCGAGCGCGTGCTGGCGCACCTGCAGCGGCAGCGGGTGGATCCGCGCGGCAAGGTGTTGGTGTTCAGCGACGGCCTGGACATCGACAAGGTGATGCGGCTGTACGCGCACTTCCACGGCCGCTGCATGCTCGCCTTCGGCGTCGGCACCAACCTCACCAACGACCTGGGGCCGGCGCCGCTGCAGATCGTGATCAAGATGGTCCGCTGCAACGGCCAGCCGGTGGCCAAGCTCAGCGATTCGCCGGGCAAGAACCTGTGCGACGACCCGGCCTATCTGGCCTATCTGCGGCAGGTCTTCGCGGTGGCGGCCGATCCTGCATAGCGGGACGTGCGCGTGTCGCGCGCTGGCGACGACGACGAGGGCGGCACGCCTGCGCAGCCGCGAAAAGGACTTTGCTGTGGCGTAACAGCCGGCTATTCTGCGCGGGAAAATTGATGCATTTGTCACATTAATGACCGTCCTGGTCATGGTGACACCGTGCTTGCTGGGTCACCATGTCCGGTCCCGCCGCGTCCATTTTCCATCAGAGACATCGGCCCCGCACTAGGGGTCGCTGCCCCGACGCCAGGGCCAGGCAGCGGCTTCGCTTCGGCCCCCCGAAGCGAGACCGCCTGGTGCCAGGCGGACATCCGCCGTCGCCAGACGCAGCGTGCATATCGCGCTGCACTGCATCATCCAGCCTGATCTGCAGCACCCGCAGGACCACGCAACGCGCTGCCTGTGGCGGCGCATGCGGCTGTGCGACGCGCGCCCGTGGCGGGCCGATCTGCCCTGCAAATTCAAGCGTTCACCCGCGCCGGACCTAGGCCAAACGCCGAGGTGCGGTTGACCAAGCGCGGCCCGACACCGCACATCGCCCGGTCGCCTGCACGATTTGTATACACCAGTCCGCACATATTGTGTGACGATGGTCACGCTTGATTTGTGGCCAATGGAGCAGCTGGTGAAGGTTCTTTGCGTTTTTGGTACACGCCCCGAAGCGATCAAGATGGGGCCGCTGGTCCGCGCGCTGCACGCCGCGCCCGGCATCGACTCTCAAGTCTGCATCACCGGACAGCATCGGGCGATGCTGGATCAGGTGATGGCGTTGTTCGCGATCCAGCCGGATCACGACCTCGATGTCATGGTAGCCGACCAGACCCTCAACGGCCTGAGTTCGCGGCTGCTCGCCAAACTCGATGCCCTGTACGCGCAGCTGCAGCCGGACCGCGTGCTGGTGCATGGCGATACCAGTACCGCGATGACCGCCGCGCTGGCCGCGTTCCATCGGCGCATTCCGGTCGGCCACGTCGAAGCGGGCCTGCGCACCGGCAATCTGCAGCAGCCGTGGCCGGAAGAGATGAACCGGCGGGTGATCGACGTGGTCGCCGACCATCTGTTCGCGCCCACCGCCAGCGCGCGCGACAACCTGCAGCGCGAGCACCTGTCCGGCCGCATCAGCGTCACCGGCAACACGGTGATCGATGCGCTGCAACTGACCGTGGGGCGGCTCGAGCGCGATGCCGTGCTGCGCGCGACGGTGGATGCGCAGTTCCCGTTCCTGGACGCGCAGCGCAAGTTGCTGCTGGTCACCGGGCATCGCCGCGAAAGCTTCGGCGACGGCTTCGCCAACATCTGCCGCGCGCTGGCCGAACTGGCGCAGCGCCAGGACCTGCAGATCGTCTACCCGGTGCACCTGAATCCGAACGTGCAGGGCCCGGTCCACGCGCAGTTGGGCGGGCTCGGCAACGTGCACCTGATCGCGCCGCAGGACTACCTCGCCTTCGTGCGGCTGATGCAGCGCGCGCACGTGGTGCTGACCGATTCCGGCGGCGTGCAGGAAGAAGCGCCGGCGCTGGGCCGGCCGGTGCTGGTGATGCGCGAGGTCACCGAGCGCCCCGAAGCGGTCCAGGCCGGCGTGGTGACCCTGGTCGGCACCGATCCGGCGCGGATCGTGGCCGCGGTCGCCGCGGCCTGCGACCT
>NZ_CAPJ01000146.1 GCF_000331775.1 Xanthomonas translucens pv. translucens DSM 18974 | reverse complement strand
CAAGGTGTCGGCGCAGGCGCCGTGGGGCAGCGACGCGGCGCAGCGCTCGCTGCAGCAGTTGGCCGATGCCGGCGCCGCGCGCGCGTTGCTGGTCGCCTTCGTCTGGCAGGCCACGCCGCAGTCCGACGCGCCGGTGCTGGGCAGCGACAGCAGCGTGCAGCAGGTGCGTGCCGGCCTGCGGCAGATGCGCGCGGCCGGCCTGCAGCCGGTGTTGAAGGTGCATCTGTGGATTCCGGGACATTGGGCCGGCGAGGCCGCGCCTGCCGATCGCGCGGCCTGGTTCGGCGCCTACCAGCGCGCGCTGCTGCAACTGGCGCAGGTCGCCGCCGACGAGCGCACCGCGGCCTTGATCGTCGGCACCGAATTGCGCGGCCTGCAGGACGCGCCGCAATGGCCGGCGCTGGTGGCGGCGGTGCGCCAGGTCTACCGCGGTCCGCTCGGCTATGTGGCCGACGGCCTGGAGCAGGCCGAGCGCTTCGGCTACTGGGACCGCTTCGATTTCGTCGGCACCAGCCTGTATCCCGCGTTGTCGGCGGCACCTGCGCAGCGGCTGACGCAGATGCGCGCAGCGGCGGCGCGGGTGCAGGCGCTGGGTACGCGCAGCGGGCGTCCGGTGTGGGTGGCGGAACTGGGCCTGCGCTCGGCGCGCGGCAGCCTGGCCGCGCCCTGGGAGAGTCCCGAGCAACGCAGCGCCGCGGTGGATACCGCGCTGCAGGCGCAGGTGCTGCAGGACTGGCGCCGCGTGCTGGGCGAGCAACGCATCGCCGGCATCGCGCTGTGGTGCTGGTACACCGATCCGGACGCCGGCGGCGCGCACGACAGCGATTTCACCGTGCAGCACAAGCCGGCGCAGGCGGTGCTGGCGCGTTGACGCTCCCTGTAGGAGCGGCTTCAGCCGCGACAGGCGTTGCTGGTAGTGCCTGTCGCTCCTACAAGGGCTAGCGGCATGCTGGCTGTGTGCACTGTAGGAGCGGCTTCAGCCGCGACCTGGGCGTTACCGGTCACTCTCGGTCGCGGCTGAAGCCGCTTGTGTCTGGAGGTTGCTCTAAAGTTTGAGTGGAGAGCGATGTGCGGCACGCCGACAGGCCGCAGTGTTCCAGCACGTGTAGGAGCCAGGGCAGCCGCACATC
>NZ_CAPJ01000147.1 GCF_000331775.1 Xanthomonas translucens pv. translucens DSM 18974 | reverse complement strand
GGAGCAGGTCGACGAGCACGGCCGCGCCGACGCCGCGGTGCGCCGCCGCGATCCGGACTTCGCGGCGATGCTGCGGCACCCGCTGGCCGGTTCGCGGCTGGCGCTGGCGGCCGATCCGGCACAGCCGCTGCAGCGCGTGGACGCGATCTCCGGCGCGCTGATGCTGCTGCCGCGCGCGCTGTTCGAGCGCATCGGCGGCTGGGATGCCGGCTACCGTCTGCATGCCGAGGACCTGGACCTGTGCCGCCGCGCGCGCCAGGCCGGGGCCACGGTGGCGGTGTGCAACCGCCTGCGCGTGCTGCACGTGCGCGGCGTTTCCAGCCGCAAGCGGCCCTGGTTCGTGGAATGGCACAAGCATCGTGGGCTGTGGCGCTATTTCCGCAAGTTCGAGGCGCCGGCACGCCCTGCGCCGGTGCGTGCGGCGGTCTGGGCGGTGATCTGGCTGCATGCCTGGGTGACCTTCGCCCGCTTGTGCTGGCGCCGCCCTGGCTGAACGGAGCACCAGGCTGGTGCGTGCGCTACCGCACGCTGTATGCGTGATGAGCATTCATTTATCGTGTGATGTGAATCACCCTAAAAAGGTGCTACGTTCCTGTCGCGATTCCACTACGGAATCGTTTCCTGCTCCCTGTGTCAGGGGCCCCCCTCCAGGAAACAACTGCGATGAACCAGTCCTATGGCGAGCGCGCGCGCTCGTGGTCGCGCGTATGCGCGGCACCCGCTTCCATGGCCAGCACCGGTGGCGCGCGGCACCGCCCCGGCCGCCGCGCACGCACGCTGTCGCGATTGGCGCTGGGCCTGGCCGCCTTGGCCGCCGGACCCTGTTGCGCCGGTGCCTGGGTGCAGGACGAAGGCGCCGCGCTGGTGATCCTCAAGGCCAGCCATAGCGACGGTGGTGCGGTCTACAACAGCCACGGCCAGGACCAGAATTTCCCCGATGCCGGGCGCAGCCGCCAGGACCAGCTGAATCTCTACGCCGAGTACGCGCTGAGCGCGGACCTGACCCTGGTCGGCAACTTTTATTTCAGCAAGGCCGGCTATCGCAACGACAGCGGCTACGGCAATCAGCACACCACCGGCTGGGCCGACCAGGAAGTCGGGCTGCGCTACCGCCTGGGTCCGGACGGCCGCAACGGCCCGTGGCACGGCGCGCTGCAGGTGCTGGCGCTGATTCCCGGCTACAGCCGCCAGGACGCCGACGACCGCAACCGTCCGGCGCTGGGGCAGGGCGACGACGGTGCCGAACTGCGCTACAGCCTCGGCCGCGGCTATCGGGCCGGTGGCCTCGATGGCTATGTGGACCTCGGTGCGGCGGTGCGCCTGCGCGGCGGCGATTCCGCCGACGAGGCGCGCCTGGACATCAGCAGCGGCCTGGCGCTGGCGCCGCGCTGGATGCTGATCGGCGAACTCAACGTGATCCAGAGCCTGGGCAACGGCAACGGTCCCAACCCGGTGTACGCGCCCGGCACCCCGATCCGCGGCAACAACTACGACCTGACCAAGCTGCAGGCCTCGCTGCTGCATACGCTGCCCGGCGGCACCCAGTTGCAGCTCGGCTACCAGCAGCCGGTGGCCGGGCGCAACACGGGTGGTGCCGGCGGCCCGTTCGTCGCCGCCTGGTGGCGGTTCTGACGGTGGCGGCGCTGAACCCTCCCGCGGCGCTCGGCATGCCCGGCGACCCGATCGGTCCGCTCGGCAGCGTGCCCGAGCCGCGCGGCTGGCAGAGCCCGATCGGCACCGCGCTGGTCGAAGCCGGCGTCATCGACGCGGCGCAGCTGCAGGAGGCGCTGGCGCTGCAGGCGCGCTGGCGTTCGCGCCTGGGCGACGTGGTGCTGGCGCAGCGCGGGGTCGCCGCGCTGCGCTTCTACACGGTGCTGTCGGCGCATTTCGGGCTGAACTTCGTCAACCTGCTGCAGCAGCCGATCCACCCGGCGCTGTTCGAGCCGGAGCGGCTGGCCGAGTACGCGCAGCGCCTGGTGCTGCCGTGGCGGATGGAAGAAGGCCGGCTGGTGCTGGCGGTGGCCGATCCCGGCCCGGAGACCTTCGCCTGGGCGCGCAGCGTGTATGGCGCCGACGTGCGCTTCGTCGGCACCTCCAAGTTCGACATCGTCTGGGGCCTGCAGCAGCAGGCCGATGCGCAGCTCACCCACGATGCGCTGAACCTGCTCGCCGAACACGCGCCGGAGCACTCGGCCAAGCAGGTGGTCACGCGCAAGCAGGTGGTGTCGCTGTGCACCGTGGCGGTGCTGTTGCTGCTGGCGCTGGCGATCTGGCCGGTGCCGAGCCTGATCGCGATCAACAGCGTGGTCGGCATCGCCTTCGTGGCCACGTTCGCGCTGAAGTTCGCGCTGGCCTGGCTGGGCGCGCGGCGGCGCATCGAGATCAAGGTCACCGACGCGGAAGTGGCCGCGCTCAGCGACGAGGACCTGCCGGTGTATACGGTGCTGGTGCCGATGTACAAGGAGCCGGACGTGTTGCCGATCCTGGCCAACGCGCTGCGCCGGCTCGACTACCCGACCTCCAAGCTGGACGTGAAGCTGGTGCTGGAGGCCGACGACACCGAGACCATCGAGGCGGCCAAGGCGCTGGGCCTGGAGGCGTTCTTCGAGATCATCCGGGTGCCGCCGTCGCAGCCCAAGACCAAGCCGAAGGCGTGCAACTACGCGCTGCAGTTCGCGCGCGGGCAGATGCTGACCATCTACGACGCCGAGGACAAGCCGGAGCCGGACCAGCTCAAGCGCGCGGTCGCCGCGTTCCGCAAGTCGCCGGCCGACGTGGCCTGCATCCAGGCGCGGTTGAACTACTACAACGCCGACGAGAACTGGCTCACGCGCATGTTCACGCTGGAATACACGCTGTGGTTCGACTTCTACCTGCCGGCGCTGGAAACCCTGCGCATCCCGATCCCGCTCGGCGGCACTTCCAACCATTTCCGCCTGGACATCCTGCGCAAGGTGCGCGCCTGGGACCCGTACAACGTCACCGAGGACGCCGACCTGGGCGTGCGCCTTACCCAGCAGGGCTACCGGGTCAGCGTGGTCAACTCGACCACGTTCGAGGAAGCCAACGTCAGCATTCCCAACTGGATCCGGCAGCGTTCGCGCTGGCTCAAGGGTTACATGCAGACCTGGCTGGTGCACATGCGCGATCCGGTGCAGTTGTACCGCTCGGTCGGTTTCCGCGGCTTCTGGGGGTTCCAGTTCTTCGTCGGCGGCACCTTCTTCACCGCGCTGATCGCCCCGCCGATGTGGCTGATCTACGGCATCTGGGCGCTGACCGACACCCATGTGTTCAATCCGTTCTTCCCGCCCGCGCTGCTGTACCTGAGCATGCTCAACCTGCTGCTGGGCAACGGCTTCCTGATCTATATGACCTTGCTGGCCGCGTTCAAGCGCCACTACTTCCGGCTGGCGCCGTACGCGCTGACCGTGCCGCTGTACTGGCTGCTGCAATCGGTCGCTGCCTACAAGGGCCTGTGGCAGCTCATCCACAATCCGTTCTACTGGGAAAAGACCACCCATGGCATCAGCAAGCACATGGCCGAAGAGCGCCGCGCCGCACTCGACGACTGAGACGCCGCGGCGCCCACGCGGCGTGGCGGTGTTCGTGGTCACCGCGGCACTGCTGGCGCTGCTGTGCCAGCGCTTGCTCGCGCACGGCTACATGAGCGACGACGCGATGGCGCAGTACGCCAAGCTGCTGCTGTTGCGCGACGCGGCCGGGTTCCGCACCGAATACCTGGGCTTCCTGTACGCGCAGGCCTCGCTGTACCTGGGCCTGCTGATCGGCGGCGTGCCGGGCTTGTCCACGCCGCTGCTGCCGTACCTGGTGGACGTGCTCGCCGGCGCGGCGATGGTGACTCTGCTGTGGCGCGACCTCGCCGCGGGCCTGGGCCGTGCCTGGGCCTGGGGCGTGTGCGCGGCGCTGGTGCTGCAGCCGTTCTTCCTGTGGCCGACGCTGTCGGGCAATAACCAGGGTCTGGGCCTGCTGGTGTTCTATCTGACCTGCCGCGCGCTGCGCCATCTCCGCGGCGATCCGGAAGCCTTCGCCTACCTGCGCCTGGCCCTGTGCCTGTGCCTGCTGTTCTTCGTCGACGAGCGCGCCTGCTTCCTGGCCGTGGCGATGGCGCCGTGGCTGGGCGTGATCGCGCCGCAGGGCATGCTGCGGCGCGCGCCGTTGTCCTTCTACTTGGTGTGCTACCTGCCGTTCCTGTTCGCGGTCGCGACCTGGATGTATCTGAACTATCTGTTCTTTGGCGATGCGTTGCTGTTTGTGCGCGACCAGCATTCGGCGTTCCGCGGCAGCTACGCGCAGGCCGCGCTGCAGCCGTGGCTGCAGCAGGCGATGGCGCGGCCGTGGTGGCCGCCGCTGTACCTGGCGCTGGCCGGCCTGGTCACCACGCCGCTGCTGTTGCTGGTGCGGCGCACCCGGCTGAGCAGCACCTGGCGTTGCGTGCTGGTGGCGACGGTCACCGTGATCGGCGCCGGCACGCTGGCGGCATGGGCGCGCTTCAGCGCGCAGCCGCTGGATTTCCTGGCGCTGATGGTGGTGCCGGCGGCGTTGCTGCTGGGCGACCTGCGCCGCGAGCTGCGCTGGCCGGCGTTGGCGTTGCTGCTGCTCGGCGCCGTCGCCAGTGGCTGGGTCATCGCCCAGACCGCCGCGTCGACCACCCGCGATTGGGCGGCGGCGCTGTACGCGCCGGTGGCGCCGCGGCATCCGGACGAAGCGCGGCTGGGCGCCTGGCTGGCCGAGGCGCGGTTGCCGACCCTGCTCGACGATCGCGCCGGCTACGCGGTGATCGTGGCGCGCGGCGATGCGCAGGGCCTGATCCTGCCGTTCGACCCGCGCTTCAAGCGCGCGCTGGACGACCCGCGGCAGATGCCGGCGCAGGTAGTGGTGGCCGATCCGGCCAGCCAGGCCGGGGTGCTGGACAGCGTCAACCGGCGCCTGCCGCAGCTGTGGTGGCAGGGCCTGCCGGGCTACAGTCTGGTCTACCGACAAGGGTCCTACCGGGTATGGCGTCGAGCGCCTTGAGGATGTTGGCCGGCATGCT
>NZ_CAPJ01000148.1 GCF_000331775.1 Xanthomonas translucens pv. translucens DSM 18974 | reverse complement strand
CCAGCAGCGCGGTGCTGCGTGGCGGCGCCGAGTAGCCGGCGGCGGCACGGTGCAGCAGGGCGAGCGCGCGCCCGGCGGCCTGCGCGTGCTCGGTGCCGGCGAACGGTAGCCACGAGGCCGTGTCGCGGTACAGGTCTTCGCCGGTGGCGGCGCGCTGCACTTCGTAGGTCCAGTCGCCGAGTTCCACCGCGCTGGCGCCGTCGGACGTGCGCAGCAGCTCCGGGACCGGGACGCCGCGTGTGCGCAGATGCTCGATGAAGCGATGTTCCTCGCCCAGCGTGCGCGCATCGCGCAGCCTGCGGTGATGGCGCTTGACGAACAGGGTGCCGGCCGCGCTGTCGACCTCGGCCGCCGCGGAGAACGGGCGCGGGCTGTGCCAGCGCAAGGCGCGGACCGCGTCGGGCAGGGCCATGCGCCGCAGCAGGGCATCCACCTCGTCGGCACGTAGCGGCGGCCAGTCCGCCGCGGCCGGGGCCAGGCTCATGCCATGCATCTGATGCGCGCTCATCGGGCCGCTCGCGCTGGCGGGGACGCGCGCCTGGCGTGGCAACGGCGCGCTGCGTCACGCTTTTCGGAGGTTGGTCTAGACCAGGAATGCGGAGGCTCGCGGCGGCTGCCGATGGCGACATCGATCGAAACGCGGCGACGCTGCCGGGCCATCTGCGGGCACGGCCGCCAGCGAGCTGGGCGGCCGATGCATAGCGATCCTGGCGGCAGCGCGCCGTAGTGGGCGCTAGCCGTCATCTACACCGCGTAAGGCATGGGGCCGCTCATTCTACCGCGTCGGCGCGGTGGCCACGCCGCAGGCGCGCCGCGTGCGAACGCCCGCCAGGTGCGACGCCTTCTGCGCGCGCGGCTTTGCCCGGATAATCGGCGCATGAGCGAACAGCAGATGGCCGTGGTGGTGGTGACCTACGAGAGCGGCAGCACCATCGACGCCTGCCTGCAGCGGCTGCGCGCGGCGGCGGACGTCGCCCAGATCCGCGTGGTCGACAACGCCTCGCGCGACGACACCCTGGCGATCGTGCAGCGCCACGCGCTGGAGGACCGGCGCGTGCGCTTCATCGCCAACCCCGACAATCCCGGTTTCGCCAGCGCCTGCAACCAGGGCGCGGCGGCCAGCGATGCGGCGTGGCTGGCGTTCGTCAATCCGGACCTGATGGTCGAGGCCGATACGCTGGCGCTGCTGCGCGCGCAGGTCGCCGCGCTC
>NZ_CAPJ01000149.1 GCF_000331775.1 Xanthomonas translucens pv. translucens DSM 18974 | reverse complement strand
GAGTCAAAAATCGAACTGCAGCGCCAGCCGCGCGGTGCGCGGCGCGCCCAGGAACAGATAGTCGTCGCCGAGGTACTCGCCGACGTCGCGCCAGTAGCGTTTGTCGGTCAGGTTGTCCACGCTCAGCCGCAGCGTGGTCGGCAGCGTACCCAGCTGCGTCGCGTAGCGCGCGCCCACGTTGTAGACGGTGTAGCCACCCACGGCGACGCGGCCGCTGCGATCGGCGTATTTGGCACCGCTGTACTGCGCGCCGCCGAGCAGCGCCAGGCCGCTTGCGCCGGGTACGTCCCAGCTGGCCTGGGCGCTGGTGCGCAGCCTGGGCACGTTCAGTGCCTGGTGGCCTTCGTAGGCTGGTGTGCCGGTGTCCTCGGCGCGCGCGCGCAGGCCGGCGACGCTGGACTGCAAGTGCAGCCGCGCGCCGACCGTGCCGTCGGCCGACAGTTCGATGCCGCGGTTGTGCAGGCGGCCCTGCTGCAGGTACAGGAAGCTGCCATCGGCCTGCGGCTGCGCGTACTGATAGGCCTGGCGCATGTCGAACACGGCCGCGCCCAGCGCCAGTCCGTCGCGCTCGTATTTCAGGCCGGCTTCGGTCTGGTAGGCGCTGGTCGGGGCGAGGATCGCATCGGCATTGCTGGCGAACCACGACGCAGTGCCGCCCGGCGCCAGGCCCTTGGCGAAACTGGCGTACAGCGACAGCGTGTCCTGCGGCTTGAACAGCAGCGCCGCCTGCGGCAGCAGTTGCGAGCGGCGGGTGTGGCGGGTCAGCGCGCCGTCGCGATCCCAGGCGCGTTCGTCGTAGCGCAGCTGGCGCGCGCCCAGCAGCAGCTGCCAGGCCTCGCCGATGCCGATGCGGTCGCTGACCAGCAGCGATTGCTGGGTGCTGTCCAGGCGCCGGCGCTTGGGGTCGAGTTCGGCGTCGGCCTGGGCCAGCAGCGGCGGATCGGCGGCGATGTTGCCGCTGCCGATCAATGCGTTGATCGCGCCGTGCTGGTCGATGGTCCGGTGCAGGTCGTCCAGGCCGGCGTTGAGCTGGTGCTGCAGCGCGCCGGTGGCGAAGCTGCCGGACACGGTCGCCTGCACCTGGTCGTTGCGGCGCGTGTCGTCCGGGCTGCGGTAGTCGTAGAGGTCGTAGTCGCCTTCGCGGCTGAAGTGGTTGGGGATCGCATCGCTGGCGCAGCTGGCCGCGCCGTAGCAGCCCCAGGCGAAGCTGGAATAGTCGTCGATCACCGCGCGGCTGTGCGCGGCCGACAGCTGTGCGCGCCAGGCATCGTTGAAGCGGTATTGATAGCGCAGTTGCGCATTGAGCGCGTCGATGCCGACCGGCCTGGACCAGGGTTGGTAGGCCAGCAGCCGGTGCACCGACACATCGCCGGGCACGCGCTCGCCGCCGAGCAGTTGATAGCCGGGCACCGAACGTTGCTGCCGGTCCTGGTCTTCCACGTCGAGCTGCAGCGTCGATTGCGCATCGATGTTCCAGTCCGCGGCCAGCGACAGGAAGTTGCGGTGGCCGTCGGCATGCGCGACGTAGCTGCGGATGTCCTCGTGCGCGGCGTTGACGCGCAGGCCGAACTGGCGCTCGCGGCCGAACCAGTCGCCCAGATCCAGCGCGGCGTAGCGGCCGCCGTCGTCGTCCGTACCCAGGACCAGCATGCGCACCTGCTGCGGGCGCTTGGTGATGTAGTCGATCACGCCGGCCGGCTCGGCGAGCCCGGACTGCAGCCCGGACAGGCCCTTGAGCAGCTGCACCTGCTGCTTGTTCTCCAGCGCCACGTTCTGCTCGCCGGTGACGGTCAGGCCGTTGATCCGGTAGCTGTTGGCGGCGTTGAGCGAATAGCCACGTACCACGAAGTTCTCGTAGTAGCCGATCGGTGCGTAGCTGTCGCCGACCGCGGCGTCGGCGCGCAGCACTTCGCTGAGCACGCGCACCTGGCGGTCGTCCAGCTGCGCGCGATCGATCACTCCGATCGAGGCGGGCGTGTCCAGCAGCGCGGCGTCGCCGTAGCCGCCCAGCGCGGAGCGGTGGCGCGGCTGCTCGCCCTGCACGTTGACCGCGTCCAGCTCGACCGGCGTCTGCGGGTCCGCAGCGTTCGCACGTGCCGGTGCGGTGGCGGCGGCCAGCGCCAACGCCAGGGCGAGCGGTGCGAGTGCGGGAAAGGGATGCGGCATGCTGGAACCTCTAAGCGGGAATCGGAACGGAAAAGACGGATGCCGCTGCGCGCGGGCAAGGGCGTGGGCGTGGGCAGACGCGCTGCCGGCAGCGCGGCGCGGCACGCATGCGCAATGGGCGCGCCGGCGCGCACGGCAGCGAACGCGAAGCGCTCATCGCACCGCGTCCGCGTGCCGCTGCAGCTGCCGCAGCAGGCGCTGGCCCTCGTCGCCGCCGAACCAGTCGGCGTGGCCGAGCAGGTAGCGCCGATAGGCGATGTCGGCATTGGTCTCGGAGCCGGTGATGCCGGCGAAATAATCGATCTCGCTGAGCGCGAAGTCGGCATGCGCGATCGGCAGCAGGGCGGCCAGCAGGCGCAGTTGCGCCGCGTCCAGCGGCAGTACCTGCGCGTAGCCGTGCAGCAGCGCGTCGAGTTGATCGAGCTCGGCGGGCGCACGGCCGCCGGCGTCGAGCTGTAGCCACGGCACCAGGTTGCGTTCGATCGCGGTGGCCAGATCGAACAGCGCGAAGCTGCGGTCGGCCAGGCCGAAATCGAACACCGCGCTGACCGCGCTGGCGGCGCCGTGGCCGCACCACAGCAGGTTGGAGGCATGCCAGTCGCCGTGCGTCCACAGCGGCGGCGCTGGCGAGCGCAGCAGCGGCCAGGCGCGCGCGTGCCATGG
>NZ_CAPJ01000150.1 GCF_000331775.1 Xanthomonas translucens pv. translucens DSM 18974 | reverse complement strand
GGCGGCCTGGACGCGAGCAGTTACGGTTCCTGGTACGCGGCGCTGATCGACCTGTCGCTGCGCATGGCCGGACTCGGCTGGCGCAACGTGCTGTGCGAGACCGCCTACGTGGGGTGCAGCGGCGAGGGCCGCGCCGCCGACGGCGACATGGACGCGCTGGCCACGCGCTGGCCGGCCTGGCATGCGCGGCTGGCCGGCTTCCTGATGCACGATCCGCTGCACGCGCGCCGCGAGCAGCTGCAACGCCTGTACGCCGACCTGCCGCCGCCGGACCCGCAGCGCGCGCTGTTCGACGCCTAGCCCGCGACACCTGTAGGAGCGGCTTCAGCCGCGACAGATGGCCGGCAACTTGTCGCGGCTGAAGTTGCTCCTACAGGTGCATGTTCGCCATGCTCCTGCCAATGCGCAGGCCGGCCTCACTGCGGCGGCGCCTGCACCTCCACTGTCACTTCCAGCGCGTCGTGGCGCCAGGACTCGATGTCCAATTCCACCGCGCGGCCATCGGCGGCGTAGCTTACCCGCTGCAGCCGGAAGCACGGCGTGCCGGCGGTGGACTGCAGCAGCGCGGCCTGCTCGGCGCCCAGCGTGGCCGGATACATCGACAGCCGGCTGCGCGCCTGGCGTAGCCCGAGCCGGTGTCCCAGCACGGTGCTGAGCGAGCCGGCCAGGTCGTGATCGAGCAGGGTCGGCGCCCACGCGGCGAGAATCGCATTGGTTTCCAGCAGCACCGCGCGGCGGCCGATCCAGCGCCGGCGCTGCAGCACGAACACCTCGGCCCCGGCCTCGTCCAGTTGCAGCTGCCGCGCCAGCGCCGCGCCGGCCGGCTGGCGCCGCGCGCTCAGCAGTTCGGTGCGTGGCGTGCCGCCCTGCGCGGCCACGTACTGCATGAAGCCGGCGATGCTGGTGGGATCGTGGCGCACGCGCGGCGCACTGACGAACCAGCCGCGCCGGTTCTCGCGGTAGAGATAGCCTTCCGATTCCAGTTGCTGCAGCGCCTCGCGCAAGGTGATGCGGGTGCAGCCGAACAGCGCGGCCAGTTCGCGCTCCACCGGCAGGCGCTGGTCCGCCGCCCACTCGCCGCCGACGATGCGCGCCAGCAGTGCATCGACGATGCGCTGGCCGAAGCCGGCGGCGGGATTCAACGGCGTGGACATGGGGTCTCCGTGGCGCTGCGGCAGAGGCTAACGTGCCGGTGCCGCTGGTGCACGCGGCGCGCTGCCGGCAGCCGCTGTGTTGGGTTGCCGCCGCCATGACGCACGCCGCGGCGGTTCATGGCGCCGCGACGGCGGCGCCGCGCTGCTGCGCTTGCCACAGCCGCAGGCCGTAGATCGCCAGCAGCACGAAGCCGGCGTACAGCGCCGCGGTGGGATACAGCCCCTTGTAGATGAACACGCCGACGTAGAGGCTGTCGAGCACGATCCACAGGGTCCAGTTGGCGATGCGCTTGCGCGCCGCCCAGACGCTGGCGACCAGGCTGAAGGCGGACAGCGCTGCGTCCAGCCACGGCAGTGCGGCATCGGTGTGACGGTGCATCAGCCAGCCCAGCGACAGCGCGCCGGCGGCGCCGGCCAGCAGCGACAGCACGCCCTCGCGTCGCGGCAGCGGGCCGACCTGGACCTTGCCGTGGTCGAGCCGGCCCTGGCTCCAGCGCCACCAGCCGTAGCCTTGCAGGACCACGTAGACGCCCTGCAGCAGCATGTCCGAGTACAGCTTCCACTGGTAGAACAGCCACGCGTACAGCAGCACCGCGACCACGTTGACCGGCCAGCACCAGCGCACCCGGCGCGCGGTCAGCCAGACGCCGAGTATGTTGACCAGCACGGCGAGGAGTTCGAGGGGGGACATGGGGGGTGGGGTTCGGTGGTTGGGGGGACTCGGGACTCGGGACTCGGGACTCGGGACTCGGGACTCGGGACTCGGGATTTTCGCAAGTTCGCAGCTTCTGCGCTTTTCTGTAGGAGGGGCTTCAGCCCCGACGCGTTACCGGTAAGGCGTCGGGGCTGAAGCCCCTCCTACAAAAAAAGCGGCTGCGCCGGAGCTGCAAAAAAAGCCGCTTTTTTTTTAAAAAATCGGCTCTTTTTGCATCAAATCGCTTGACATCGATTTGCCCCGGGACATCATCCTGCTGTCCCGAGTCCCGAGTCCCGAGTCCCGAGTCCCGAGTCCCGAGTCCCGAGTCCCGAGTCCCGAGTCCCGAGTCCCGAGTCCCGAGTCCCGAGTCCCGAGTCCCGAGTCCCGAGTCCCGAGTCCCGAGTCCCGAGTCCC
>NZ_CAPJ01000151.1 GCF_000331775.1 Xanthomonas translucens pv. translucens DSM 18974 | reverse complement strand
CGATCCCAACGTCGGCGCCGCCGGCAGCACCAGCGGCGGCAGCAGCGGCACCGCCGGCGGGCCGGCCGGCGCAGCCGATCCCAACGACATCCCGGACCGCGTGGCCCCGGTGATCCGCCGCGGCAGCGGCACCATGATCAATTCCAGTGCCGCCGCCGCGCCGGCACCGTCGCTGGCCAACGCCAGCAGCGGCAGCGCCACCTTCAACTTCGAAGGCGAGTCGGTGCACGCGGTGGTCAAGGCGATCCTCGGCGACATGCTCGGGCAGAACTACGTGATCGCCCCGGGCGTGCAGGGCACGGTGACCCTGGCCACGCCCAAGCCGGTGTCGCCGGCGCAGGCGCTGAACCTGCTGGAGATGGTGCTGGGCTGGAACAACGCGCGCATGGTCTACAGCGGCGGCCGCTACAACATCGTGCCCGCCGACCAGGCGCTGGCCGGCACCGTGGCGCCGAGCACCGCCTCGCCGGCCAGCGCGCGCGGCTTCGAGGTGCGGGTGGTGCCGCTGAAATTCATCTCCGCCAGCGAAATGAAGAAGGTGCTGGAGCCGTACGCGCGTCCGAACGCGATCGTCGGCATCGACGGCGCGCGCAACGTCATCACCCTCGGCGGCACCCGCGCGGAACTGGAGAACTACCTGCGCACGGTGCAGATCTTCGACGTGGACTGGCTGTCGGGCATGTCGGTGGGCGTGTTCCCGATCCAGTCGGGCAAGGCCGAGCAGGTCTCCGCCGACCTGGAGAAGGTGTTCGGCGACAACAGCAAGACGCCCAGCGCCGGCATGTTCCGCTTTATGCCGCTGGAGAACGCCAACGCGGTGCTGGTGATCACCCCGCAGGCGCGCTATCTGGACCAGATCCACGATTGGCTGGACCGCATCGACAGCGCCGGCGGCGGCAGCCGGCTGTTCTCCTACGAGCTGAAATACATCAAGGCCAAGGACCTGGCCGACCGCCTGGCCGAAGTGTTCGGCGCCGGCGGCAACCGCGGCGATTCCAACGCCTCGCTGATGCCGGGCGCGCAGTTGAGCCAGATGGGCGGCGGCGGCCTTAACGGCGGCTTCAATGGCGGCCTCAACGGCAGCAGCGATGGCGGCCTGGGCGGCAGTGGCGGCCTCAACGGCAGCAGCGACAGCCTGTCCTCGGGCAGCGGCGGTTCCTCGTCCGGCAGCGGCGGCGGGTTGGGCAGCGGCAGCCTGCAGCTGTCGCCGCGCACCTCCGGCAACGGCAGCGTGACCCTGGACGTGCAGGGCGACAAGGTCGGCGTGTCGGCGGTGGAGGAGACCAACACCTTGCTGGTGCGCTCCACGCCGCAGTCCTGGCGCTCGATCCGCGACGTGGTCGAAAAGCTCGACGTGATGCCGATGCAGGTGCACATCGAGGCGCAGGTGGCCGAGGTCAGCCTGACCGGGCAATTGCAGTACGGGGTGAACTGGTTCTTCGAGCAGGCGGTGAGCGCCGCTGGCGATGCGACGAACATCGGTATCGGCGGTGGTGGTGCTGGCCTGCCCAGCGCCGCGGGACGCAGCATCTGGGGCGATATCGCTGGCAAGGTCACAAGCACCGGTCTCGGCTGGACCTTCCTCGGCAAAAACGCCGCCGCGGTGATCTCCGCGCTGGATCAGATCACCAATGTCAAGCTGCTGCAGACCCCGTCGGTGTTCGTGCGCAACAACGCCGAGGCCACGCTCAACGTCGGCACGCGCATCCCGATCAATTCGACCTCGATCAACACCGGCATTGGTACAGACGCCAGCTATTCGTCGGTGCAGTACCTCGACACCGGTGTGATCCTCAAGGTGCGCCCGCGGGTGACCAAGGACGGCATGGTGTTCCTGGACATCGCGCAGGAGGTCAGTACGCCGAGCGACCGGCCGGCGGCGTGCAATAGCACCACGACGGTCGTCAATAGTTCGGCCTGCAACGTCGATATCAATACGCGGCGGGTCAAGACCGAGGCAGCGGTGCAAAGCGGCGACACCATCATGCTCGCAGGCCTGATCAGCGACAGAACCAGTGACGGCAGCAATGGCGTTCCGTTCCTGAGCAAGTTGCCGGTGGTCGGCGCGCTGTTCGGGTCGAAATCGCAGCAAAGCAACCGCAACGAAGTGATCGTGCTGCTGACCCCAACGATCGTGCGCAACCCGCAGGAAGCGCGCAATCTCACCGACGAGTACGGGCAGAAGTTCAAGGCGATGCAGCCGCTGCCGGCAGCGGGCAAGAAGTAAGCGCAGGTGACCCTGCCCATCGTGCTGCTGCCGGTCGGCGTCGACGACGTCGCGCTGGACGCATGCCTGGGCGCGCTGGAGGCACAGACCCCGGCCGGCACCCGCGTGTGGCTGGCCGACGACGCGCAGGCGGGACCGCGCGGCATCCGGGTGATCGAGGCATGGCTGGCGCGCACCCGCCTGCAGGCCGACTACACCCGGCGCCCGCGCATGCTCGGCGAGGTCGCGCACCTGGACGAAATGCTGCGCGCCTGTGGCGCGGCCGACGTGGTGGTGCTGGCTGCGGACGCGCAGCCGCTGCCCGGCTGGCTGCAGCACCTGAGCGCATGCCTGGCGCGCGATGCGGCCATCGCCAGCGCCACGCCGTGGAGCAATGCCGGCGAAGCCTGCGCCTGGCCGCGGCTGGGCGAGATCAATCCGCTGCCCGACGATGGCGAGCGCCTGGCACGCGCCTGCGCGGCGCTGCCGCCGGAGCATCCGGAACTGCCGTCGGCGGTGTGCCATGCGGTGGCCTTGCGCGGCGCGGCGCG
>NZ_CAPJ01000152.1 GCF_000331775.1 Xanthomonas translucens pv. translucens DSM 18974 | reverse complement strand
TGCCCGCCGCGGCCGCCGAGCATCTGCGCGACGTGGTCAGGTTCGAGATCGACCGGCAGACGCCGTTCCAGGCCGACCAGGTGGTCTACGACGTGCGCCCCGGCGCGCGCCGCGACGATGCGCAACTGGATGCCGAACTGGTGGTGGCGCCGCGCCGCGTGCTGGAGGATCTGCATGCCAGCGCCGGTGCGCTGCGCCCGACCCTGGCCGGGGTCGATGTCGCCGCCGCCGACGGCACGCCGTTGGGGGTCAACCTGCTGCCGCCGGAGCAGCGCCATCGCCGCGCCGATCCGATGCGGCGATGGAACGCGATCCTCGCCGCGACCGCGCTGCTGGCGCTGTTCGCCGCCGGCTGGCAGCTGCTGGACAACCGCCGCGACGCGCTCGAGCAGTTGCGCGCCCAGGTGGACAACGGCGCGCAGCGCGCGCGGGGCGTGGCCGCGCAGCGCCAGCAGCTGGTCGATCTGGTCGAAGGCGCGGCCTTCTTCGACCAACTGCGCGCCGAACGCCCGACCGCGCTGGAAATCTGGAACGAACTGAGCAAGCGCCTGCCCGAGGGCACGTACCTGGAAAAATTCTCGGTCGAAGGCGACCAATTGCAGCTGATCGGCCTCAGCAGCGAGGCGTCCTCGCTGGTCGGGCGGCTGGAGGGTTCGCCGCTGTGGCGCACGCCGTCGCTGACCGGCGTGCTGCAGGCCGATCCGGGCAGCCACCGCGACCGTTTCACCCTGACCGCCGAACTGGCCGGGACCAAGCGCAAGGAGGCCGCCAATGCCGGTGCAGGTCGATAAGCGCGACCGCTGGCTGGCGCTGGGCCTGCTGCTGGCGGCGCTGGCGCTGGCCTATCTGCTGCTGGTGCATCCGTGGTGGACCGTGCCGATGCGCGAAGTCGAGACGCAGATCCAGGAATTGCGCCAGCGCGAATTGCGCGTGCGCATGCAGTTGCAGCAGGCGCCGCAGGTGGCGCAACGGCTGCAGCAGGCACAACGCGCCCTGGCCACGCGCCCGGGCTTCCTGCGTGAGACCTCGGCCGAGCTGGCCTCGGCCGGGCTGGTGCAGCGCCTGGAAAGCGCGGTGGCCACCGCCAGCCCCGGCAACCGCAGCTGCGCGATCAGCAACCGCTCGCCGCTGGCCGCCGACAACCGCCGCGACCGCTTCACCCGCGTCGCGGTGCAGGTGCGGTTGCGTTGCGGCACCCCGGAACTGGCGGCGGTGCTGCACGCGCTGGAAAGCGGCAGCCCGGCGCTGTTCGTGGACAACCTCAACGTGATGGCGCAGCGCTACCAGCTGTCGCCGGGCGAGAGCGGCAACGGCCTGGACGTGG